>JBCCNJ010000177.1:0-7865 GCA_039025905.1 Pseudomonadota bacterium
GCCCTCAAAGGCTTCCAGGCCATGCACAGGGATTCCCTGCTCCGCGGTAAAAGCCGCTAGCCGCATGGCTTCATCTAACGTTCTCACGCCCGTTCGTCCACCGGGGGCGCCTACTTCCAACAGCAGTTTGATCTGTCCCGAAACCAGAAAGTCGCCGAGTTCAGCCTTTAATTCTAGCGCATTGGCCTCAGAATCCACGATCAGGAAAAAGTCCACCGAAGGGTAATCCCGACATAATTTCGCAAATCGCCGCAGTGCCTGAATGCCCACCACCTGATTGGCGATAAATACCGACTCAACACCGTGTTCGAGATAGACCTGGGCGTGGGTTACATTGGCAGCGGTGATGCCCTGGCAGCCATTGCGCAATTGAATATCAAATATCTGCGGCGCCATCGTGGTCTTGCCATGTGGATACAGCCAAACCTGCTGGTCAAGGGCAAACCGCTCCATCCAACGAGCGTTATGCTCAATCGCTTTCTCACGAAGCAACGCAATGGGAAAACTCATATCCTGTGCCAGCACGTTCCAACCGCGAGAAGCTATGTTCGCTGGATTCACACCATCTACGGGCGGCATACCCTTTTCGAGGTGAGAGATTGACGAATGGTTGATGTCGGTGAGGGATGGCATTTATAGCTCCTTTCCTGAGCAGAATCTACGTAAAAACAGCGTCAAACGCCCTGGGTTGGCGCGAGGTTACCTTTCTCGACCCAAACGCACTGCGCATGATGTAGACAACCAGCGAACCATCAGCCTCGCTAAACAGTTCCCTTAGGTCGAGGGAAACCGGTGTTACATCACGCTCAATCCGACCCACCGCGACCCCCGTGAGGCACACCACTGTTTGATGATGAACTGGCCCGAAACAGGCAACGCGGTATCCGGACTCCCTGTGCGAGTTGAGCGGAATTCTGCGTCTCAACCAGACCGCAAGTTGATAAAGCAGCAGGGAAAAGACGGAAGTACCTCGGATCTGCTGTGTACGGATCATAGAGAGGTCCTTTACTTAATCAGATACACGTTAATGATTTTTGCGTCGCGCACCTGGTATGCAACGATCGCCTCGCCCACGCCGGGCATGCTCGCACCAGTCACTGACTCGTGATCTACCACCCACTCGCCCTGCACTATGCGCTTATGTACGACAGCTGAGAGCTGCGGAGAGGTATCGAATAGCTGCTGGTAGCGTTCGCGAATAGCGGTAAGCCCTTGCAAGGTCGGAGTATTGGGCAGTCGAATTATGCTTGTTTCTTCGCAGTAGACCGACATGAATGCCTCAATGTCACGGTCGTTGTAAGCCTGTAGCTGAATATCTACCGGGGCGGTGACGCTGCGATCCATCGTGCTCACTCCTGATCCAAGGGCCACAGCGGGCGCCGAATAGACTTGAAGGGCAAGGTCGATAAATCCATGGTGTTTACCCCGGGAGCGCCGAGATAGAGCACTTCTCCGGCCACCTCGGCAAAGCCGGCTCGAAAATGCTGGGAAGACTTGACCACGATTAGTGGATAGTCCCGCGGGTCTAGCCCCAGTTGGAAGAACACATCCGGGTGAAAGCATTGTGAGCGCAAAGAGTGCAAAATGAATAACGTTTCACCCGACTTAACCCCAACAAGGTCGCCCACCGGCCAGGGTGCACCGGCAAAATCGGTGTAGGCGTTTTCGACTATGCCTACCACTTCCACTTCATTTAGGTCCAGTGGCGGTCCCGACATACGACAGGCCTTGCCACCGATCCGTAGTGGCATTCGAGCGCCCGCCCCCATGGACTTTGCAATCGACACAGCCATCGGATCCCAGATCATGGCAACCGCGAAATGCGTGTAACCTTCAACCAACAAGCGCTGCACCACAAACGTGGAATCGGATGGGGCACCGCCACCAGCGTTGTCCGAGGCATCGGCGCAGATAACGGGCCGGTTGGTGCAATCAGGCAGCCTTTGAACCAACGTATCCAGGCTCATTCGCTCCGGGCATGTCTGGCCCCGCAGCTGCTGTATCTTGCGACCAAATTCAGCGGCAACACGCTCACCGCTCTCGGGTGCGTTGTCACTGACCACCAACACATGGGTACCCATATCTGGCACATCGCCCCAGGGGAAGCCATGCCCGAGGGACAGTGAAAGGATGTCCTCGCCATTCTCTGCAGCTTGCATCTCCCGGACGTAGGTCAGCATGGGTTCTTCAGTGGTGTGATACATGCTGACCTGGCCGCAGTGGAAGTAATGGTGGCGAGGTTTGATTTCTTTGCGCGCTGCTCGCTCGCACAGGCCCAGCAGTTCATGGGAGCGCTCCACGGCATCGGTATGAGGGTACTCTTTCATCATGATCAGAATATCTGCCGCCGACATCATGGCTGGCGTGGTGTGGCAGTGTGGGTCCAGCAGTGCACCGATTACCGCATTGGGGGCAATCTCACGCATGCGCTGCAGTAGGTCGCCTTCGCAGTCGGGATAGCCATTGGCAACCATCGCCCCATGCAGTTGTAAAGCGATAATGTCTACCTCGCCCGCCTGGCGTAGGTCATCCAGCAACTCGTCCCGCAGAGCTTCATAGGCGCTGCGCGTGGTCATACCACCAGGCTGTGCTCCAGTACATAGACCCTCTATCAGCTCCCAATCGCGTTCGGCCGCGTACTGTCGCCCCAGCCATAGAGGGGCTGACCAGATTGTTAACTCTTCCGGGTGTTCCCCCGCCGGGCAGTACAGCGTAGCCTTGTAATCGGCCATATCTGTGGGAATCGGCGAAAACGTGTTGGTCTCGGTAGCCAGCGCTCCACTGAAAACTCGCATTCCTTCAATACTCCAAGGCGATCATCTGATGGCAGTTGAAACGTGGAATTCGCAATGACTGGCCATCGGCAGTCTGTACCAGGTCGATATCTTCACCCTGGGGTTCCAGGGTTGCACGCCTGGCGGGATGCGGCAGTCGCAGCTCCACTTCAGAATCGACAATATCGGGCAGATCTTCAATGACCTCGAGATCGCCCAGCGGGGTTTTACCCCGAAGAGCAGGCTGCCCGTATAACAAATGTAGGACATAGCGCTGCTTGGTAGCTTGTTCACGTAGTGTTATGCGGCCGCTAGAACCCAGGTTGCTGGACAGCGTGAGCTGATCACCAAGCAGATCGCGCAGAACCGCCAGGAAGAAATCCTTATGCATGACGGCGCCGAACTGTTTGTACTCGGTGCAGATATCCTGGGCGAGGTAGACGATGTTGCCCTTGCGCGAGCCGCAGGGATCGCCGCTGGGTTGGTGCCTGGCAGGTGCGTGCTGGTGGCCACAAAATTGTCCAGGCTGGCGTTGGAACCACGGATGATAAATCTCTCCCAGCTCTTCACCATCAGTAAGTTCGACGCGGGAGCCCGGAAAGCGGAACAGAAATGGTGAAGCGCAAAACTCCGGCTGTAAATCCTGACGCGGTCGCACAAAAACCGGCTCAATGGGAGAGGCTCCCTTCAACTTTGCTCCCACATCCAGGGCAATTTCATCGCCCTCGGCCGCAAGACCGCTGCGTCCAGTTAGCAGCAGCTTTCCACCCCTATCGACATAGTCCTGCAAGCGCGCAGCGAGCTCTGCCGTCAGGCGAATGCAGTCTGGAAGTAAAATGAGCTTGTAGCGATAAAATTCCGAATACTGATCGATCACATCGAACAGCACGTGTCCCTGCAACAGAAGGCGCGCAGCGCCGTCGTCCTCATCGCAGTCACGATGAGATCCGCCGGTGACGCCCGGGTTGTTCCAGGCTTGTGAGGAGAACAGGGCGACGTCGGCCACATTGGTGCTGTCTTCGCACCATGGTTCTTTCGCTTCCACCTCCTGGTAGGCCCGGCCGATGATATCGTATGTGCTAATGTCCAACTCACCTGACGGATCCAATTGATCGCCAACACTACAACGAGCGCCTACCGCCAGCATGGCAGCGCACTCATAGCGCAGCGCGTTGGGGTGTTTGAAGCCCCCGAATTCCCCCCATACGAAATGGAATTTGCCGGTCATGCCAAGGTAGTCGCGCCCCAATTGTTCGGCGTACTTTGCGCTGATCGGGAAGTGATCGTAGCCCCAGCCGCCAGTCGGCAGGGACTCTATCTCCAGGTGGTCGTAATAGCGATACTTATTGCGATCCCCTCGAGCCAGGTGGCCCTGATTATGAAACACAGGCATGTTCGGCGCTCGGGACTTGACTGCATCAAACGTGCGCCGTAGATAGTTGTCCAGTACCCGATGGCGGTGCTGCGCCCGGTGTTCCGGGTTCTCATAGTCCAGACCTTGCTGGTGCATGCTGTCCAGACAGGCGGGGCAGCCGCACTCGGTTTGATGCACGATATCAAGCCAGATGCCGTCGGCATCGGGGAAGCGTTCAACAACCTCCTCGACACCCGCTACCAAGTAATCCAGATAGGGACTGTTCAGGCAGAGAAAGGTCCAAGAGGACCCCATCGGAGCATTCATGAACGTGTAATCACTGCCGTCGGGGTGGATCTGTCGCCACTCGGGATGGCGACTGATACTCAATTCATCCCAGCATACGGTAAGATAGATCGGCACATTAATATCCGCGCTCTTACAGGCGTCGTACTGCGCCTGCAGAAGATCAAAATCGAGCTCTGGGTGGCGTGTACCGATCTCGGTGTTGTAATAACTGTAGCCGTGGTGACAGCGGGCAAACGTCGTGACCGAGTCTACCCTCGCCGCCTTGAGTTGGGCTGCATAAGCCTTCGGATCGAACCTGTTGCCAATACCCTGGATCTGCCCCGCGGTGTGGAAATCGAGATGAATCTGCCTGAATCGCAGTGATGACATGAGCTGTCCTTTAGAGTGTGGCTCTTGCCAGATATAGACGCACGTCGTTGGCTTTGTGCCGCGGAATCAGTTCTGTCGACGTTGCGCGCGGCGGATCTGTCGCAACCGACTGAGTTCCTGGTGTAGATCCATCGCCTGCCCTCTACCTAGTGCGTCATGCAGTCGTCTGTAGAGTGTATATAGCTCGTCATAGACGGCCGCTTCATTGCTACGGGGCGCATAGTAGGCAGTGGAGCTGGCGCCCAGCTAACCAAACCCGAATGCCCAGCGTCTGGCCCATTACAACCAGGGCATCCCGTACGACATCCGCCTGTTCCTCCGGGATATATGCAATTGTAATATGGTTACTCTGATGGCCTGCCATCAGTTCGTCTCGAGTGACGTTGTCCAGGGTTACGTTCATCAGCGGCCACTCAGGTGTGGTGGCATCCAAGCGCCGCTGGAACTCCTCCGGTGGCAATTCGTAGGCGGTGCCTGTTCCCACATGTAGGTGTACATCGAGATTCTCATAGTGAGCTCGGGCCCAGATAAAGCGGCCGGCCTTGCACTGCCCGCTGATCGTCGAACCGCCAAGCGGGAAGTACATCTTCGGCTGGCGATTACCAATGGCACCGGCGATACCCCCCTTTAAATGAGAGAACGGCACATTGCCGGAGACCTCGAAATCCCAGTAGAAGGTGCCCTCGAACTCAGAGCCCCAGCGGATATCGTGCAGGGTTGTCTCGGAGGGTAGACCCAGACTGTCTAGCAAACGGCAAAGCAGAATCTGGGGGATGCCAGTACCCATATCCACCTCATTAATGCAGGGAATGGGATTTCCGGGAGCAATGATGTCGCCGTTCTCATCTGGAATTGGAAAGCGGTCACTATCATTGAGCGCCCCCTCGGCGAAGTCTGAGGCCGGGTAACAATCCTTGAGGCCTTGCTGGTACTGTATACCGATAGCGGTGCAGCCAAACTTTTTCCAGGCGCGTGCCGCAGCAATCATCATGGCGCACTGTTCCAACACCTGTTCGCGAGTCAACTCGTCTTCCGGGTTCTCGCCAAAGCGAAAATCCATACCCCGATCGATGTAGTACTGCAGGCACTCCTCCCTTAGGGACTGGGGCACCTGTTGCATATCCGCGAGTAACTGCGACTGGGACATGGGTTCCAGCGGCATCCCGATACGCACCAGCGATTTCAATGGAAACACACCGTTGACCATGCCCATGCAGAACATGTCGTAGATGCCCATGATCTCCTTTTTGTGTAACATGTATTTGCCGAGCTGTTCACCCACCTCAGCAGCGAGACTGCCGCTGGCATAGCCCGGTTCAATGGCCTGCAGATAGGAAGTGTCGTGATGGATTTCACCAGCCTGCAGCCACTGGTCCAGGCCCTGTAGGAAAAACTCATCATCAAAGTCTGCCGACCACAATCGGCTGCAGCTGCGCCCCAATGCGGTGAGTGACCCTGCCAGGTTGAGCATGCCGACAAGTCCTGGCCAGGTACCGGCAAAATTGGCCAGCAACAGGATGGGGCCGCGGTGATGGACAAGGCCCGCTGCAATGTGATGGGAGTACTGCCACACGGTCAATAGTACGATCAGCGGCGCGTCGGGATCGATGCTGCTGAAGGTGTTATTGCCCTCGGCCTGGCAGGCGACGAAGCCGTGCTCGTCAGCATCGTGGAATCGGTTGGCCTTTACCAGACCTATGCCATAGCGATCCTGCATTACATGGGTGAGCCGATCTTCGTAGTCCCGCTGTACCGGCCAGCATTGCCGGTTCGCCGACAGGCGCAAGTCCCCGTTATTGATCATAACGACGTCCGCCTGCAGACGCTCGCTCTCAACCGCGGGAATATTCGCTGTGGGAAAAACTGCTTGCAGCTGTTCTTGATAGCCCATCTTTGGCTCCTGTATCACGACTGGTCCGACCCTGGTTGCTGCTAGAACTGTATTGCTCTGCTGCCGCTACCAAACCGGTGAAGACGCCCACATGTCTTATGCGCTGCTCTCGCATATGCTCCGGATGCCACTGCAATCCAAGGCAAAACACGTGACCCGGCACCTCGCATGCCTCTATGACCCCCTCTTCCGATACCGCGCTGACCAAAAGGTGTTCAGGACACTCGATAACCGCTTCCCGGTGGATGCTGTTCACTCCAAGTCTTGCTGGACCCACGAGGCGCGCGAGCAGAGAGTCTTGCTTAATGTCCACCTCGTGTACGACGTTTGTATGCTCCTCGACCTGCCAGTGGCGCTCTCCGTTGCTATCGTGGTGCGACAGATCGGCGATCAGTCGTGCACCGTAGGCACCGGCAATCAACTGCATACCGGCACAGATACCCAGAATCGGCATTGACTGCTCCAGCGCCGCCTGCAATAGGCCCACCGAATAATCAAAGCGCGGCGACACCTCGTAGGGCGAGACGCTGCCATCGGGTCGGTACCAGTGCGGCGGCATGGCGTAGCCTCCACCACTAAAAACGAGGCCACTGAGGCTGGATAAAAATTCCAGTGGCTGATCGCTGGCGGCAGGCAATGCGACAGGAATAGCGCCTGCGGCCGCGATCGCACGGTATAACTCCGATTCCACCGTATAGCCTTGCATCCCGAACAGTGGATCAGGGTCGGCGCGCTCGGTGGTAATACCGATAAGAGGCGGATTCACAGTTGCTTCCTCAAAACTGCATTTGGCCTGCCATTGCAGGTGTTTCACAATCAGACGCAGGCAGCCAGGAAAATGCAGCAACTCCCCAGCAGTTTGCGTCTTCATTAGCAGAACCCAACGACTACCGCGAGCAAGGATATGCATATTCCAGTCATCATCTTGCATCCTGAGGACGATGTTGCCATCGCATTGCAAGACCTACCCGGCGGTACCGAGATCGAACCAAAGCTGATGACCGCCGCAGACGTCGAGGCGGGTCACAAAATTGCCCGCCAGCGTATTTCTCGGGGTGCGTATATACATCGCTACAACCAGATCATCGGAGTCGCAAGCCGGGACATAGATGCCGGCGAGCACATTCACAGCCATAACCTAGACATGGCGGAATTCGCGCGTGATTAC
>JBCCNJ010000178.1:0-7787 GCA_039025905.1 Pseudomonadota bacterium
ACCTGTGCTTGTCCTGTCCACCTTAAAGCTGATCGTCATGCCATGCATCGCGCTGGCGTTGGCCGAACTGTTTGCCGTTGATCCCCTGATCGCTGTTGCAGCGGTGCTGTGCGCCGCACTACCCACCGCCAAAAACCAATTTATCATGTCGCAGAAGTACCATCAGGCTGAGGAACTGTCGGCCAATATGGTCTCCCTCACGACGGCCACATCAGTGATTACCCTTATCACCTGGTTGCTGCTACTCGCTCGACTGTATCCCAGTGCCTTTACGTCATAGATAAACTTTATCGCCAAGATTGATCATCGCAGGATATCCGGACTCCTCGCGCTCAATGCTTTTTGTGAGCAAGCTCGTCGTGATAAGCGTTAGCGCTTGTTTTAAGAATTGGCTTTAAGGGTGAAAGTATGTGTGGCAGTGATAGGCGCTGGCCGCTTTAAAACTATCGGCAGTTAGCAGTTAGCAGTTAGCAGTTAGCAGTTAGCAGTTAGCAGTTAGCAGGAAAGTGTAAACTTCGGCATGCCACGCGCGGGTCTACGTCAGAAGGTCATACCCAGATACGCTCGCACCTGACGTGGCTCAAAGACGTGAAAATGCAGATCTTCCACACCCTCAGCGGGCTCGCCGGGCAGTCTAGAAGCATAGTAGTAGTCGATGTCGTGGTCGCTGGAGTCAAACAGGTTGAGCACATCCACCTGTACTCGCCAGCGCTCACCCACCCAACCGAGCGCCAGATTGGCGATAGTCGATCCATCGGAGGTGACGCTGCCATCTTCAATAAGCGGAGCACCATCAAAGTGTCTAGCCCGCAGGGAGCCAAACCAACCGCTGGGATATTGTGCTGAAATAGCGCCGCTCATGACCCATTCCAGCGCGTTGGGGATGTCGCGGCCTTCATCGGCGTCTTCACTAAATTCGGCGTTGGTCCAGGCGACATCGGCCTCAATGGACCAAACATCAGTGATAGACCAGTAGTTATTAAACTCCACACCCCAGCGCTCGCTGCCGCGACTGGGCTCTGTAGTACCGGCATCACCGACGAACAGCAATTCCGAATCTAGCTCCAGATACCACAGTGCGAGAGAGGCGTTCCATCCTTCCAACCACACTGTTTTAAGGCCCACTTCCGCACCTTTAGATTGCACCAGCGCGTCCACATCTGAGACGGGTTCTCCTGTGACAGGGTCAGTCTCAATAGTCACGCCGCGGGCATCGTTAGAATGGAAGCCATAGCCCGCACTAAAATAAGCCTCGGTGGCATCTGATACGGAGTAAATGAGGCTGCCTTTGGGGCTGATGATGTAGTCCGAGTCGCTACCTGAATTTTGCGGCTGCTGCGCGTCGACATCAAACCAATAGTAGTCGCCCCGAATGCCCAACACGGTGCGCCAGTTTTCGGCAAATGCCCAGGACAACTCGTAGTAGAGGCCCATACTGGCCTCTTCCACCGAGTCTTCGCGGACCGTATTCAAGCGCTGGCGCTGCCGGGTGTTGTACAGACCCACCGTATCGATGTCGTCATATCGGAACTCCGCGCCCAGACTGTGGGAAAGGCTTTGCTGTTCGCCCCCTCCCCAAAACCGTCGATAGGCGCCGCCATAGATAGTGCGATCATCCGCCTGCTGAAATTCATCGCCATTCACCGGGTCGTCGAGAAAGTAGGTAAAGTTCGACCACAGGTCCAACTCGTAGTCGATAACATAAGCACTCCACTGCGAGCGATGATCACCATCTTGAATCGAATACTGTCCGGATAGGCTGGCCCGATGAGTCTTGCCGCCAGTGGCGGTATCAATCGACCCTAAGTCACTGATCAAGCCCTCTCTCACCGCGCGCCGGGGTATCTGGTCCGCCGAGTTCCACTCATTCTGGTAATACATCAAAGTGCTGGACCAGGCGCGGCTGTTGTCACCACCAGCCAACGTCATCAAGCCGTTGAGTTTTTCCACATCTTCATTGATGTCGGTCCAAGGCCCGTCGTAATTCATGCCCTCTATAGCGCCCGAGAGCGATAGCGAATCAAGATCAACACCACCCATGGCCAACAGTCTACGGTAGCCATCTTGACCCACCCCTGCTGATACCTGGTTGTCCAGGCGATTAAACGTGCTGATGTTAACCCCGCCAGCGGAGGAGAAGTCGCCTAGCTCCGCATGATAGGGGCCTTTCACAAAGGTCATGCGCTCAATGGTTTCAGGGATAAGAAAATTGATATCGGTATAACCCTGGCCATGACCGTGGGTGCGCATATTGACCGGCATGCCATCAA
The DNA here is from genome assembly GCA_039025905.1 of Pseudomonadota bacterium. Taxonomy (GTDB): domain Bacteria; phylum Pseudomonadota; class Gammaproteobacteria; order Pseudomonadales; family Halieaceae; genus JARRPM01. The sequence continues at coordinate 2,271 of JBCCNJ010000178.1, forward strand.
TCCAAGTGGCAAAGTCGGTGCCGTGATCCAAATTGAACCCTCTGAGAAACATCTGGTTGGATTTACCGGAACCGCTGTGTTGCGTGACAATCAGTCCCGGCACCGCCTCCAGCACATCCCCAGGGCGCAGCAGCGGGCGAATTGCAAGGTCCATTTGCCCGATCACGCCCTCTGAGGCGGAGCGGGCCTCCCCTATCAATATCGTCTGTCTGCCAGAGACAATGACTTCCTCCAGATCATTGGGTTGCGTGTGCGGGTAGGCGTGAAGAGGGGTGAAACAGGCCAGTAGGCATGCAGAAATGCGATTTCTCGAGTGAATCATGTTGGTTATACCGCCGCGTGTATGTGTTCGAAGACTGTTCGACCTGTTCTTAAATATTTTAACCTATGAACTGAGTAAATTGATGCGACCTTTCGTCACAGACGGCACGCAAATACATCGAGTGGCCGCACACGGCGCTAGCACCGTTCGCAACTATGACTACCAAGCGAACTCGCCTCGCAGCTGCTCCAGTCTCGATTCAATCATTGCTTATATCAATACCAACAGCACTGACCACTACTCCCGACCGGGATACACGTGATAGCTTTGATTTCATCTCTTGAGGCTTGACACAACATTCTAGGTCTTTGTTATAATTGTGTCTTTATGACACTATTGTAGTTAAGACTCTTTGGAGGCACCAATGAATCAGGTCGTTCAGTCGTTTGATATGCAACATTTCGTCAGGCCTGAGGTCATTGAAAACCCCTATCCTTATTACGAAACGCTTCGAGAGCTTCCTCCCCAATTTGGCCTGCTTGACTATCCCCCAGGCACGGTCCCTGGTCAGGATGAGCCGCATCCTTCCTGGGCAGTTTTTAACTACGAAGACGTCGCCAGGGCCGCTAGAGAACACGATTTCTTCTCATCGCGCGACCCTATGCAGGAGTCCTCGGAGGCACCAACACTGATGCTGGTAAACCACGATCGACCGGAACACACATTGTTACGAGCGATCGCACAACAAGCGTTTACTCCAAAGCGTGTGTTGGAAGATGTTGGGCCGTGGGCGGAAAAGACGGTCGCAGAAATGTTCGACCGTTTAGAAAGTCCAGAAATGGACTTTATGGACTCCTTTGCGGTTGAAATACCCGCTCGCTTTCTCACCCGGCTTATTGGTACTCCAGAGGAAGACTGGCACTTGCTTCGCGACTGGGGCAACGCGTTCATGGTGACGGCGGACTTTACGATAGAGGAGAGAAATCAGCACAACAAAGATCTCGGAGCCTACTACAAAGAGGCAGTGATGCGTCGATACAAAGACATCGAGCAAGGAAAGCAGCCTCCGGATGATTTGATGACAGGGTTCATCGAGGCGGCGCATAACGGTCGGACTTTATCCGTCGAAGAAGTCATTCGATTCTGTATCACCTTGGTCGTGGCTGGGGCAGAAACTACCGTGTATTTTCTTGGCAATCTCATCGCGACACTGATTGAAAGACCAGACCTATTTCAGCAACTGCAAGACGACCGATCGCAAATACGCCCTTTCATGGAGGAAAGTCTGAGGCGAGATGGCCCCATTCAACGCTTGTTCAGAATTTGCACTCAGGATACAGAGCTTGGCGGCGTCGATATCAAACAGGGTGACTGGGTGGCGCTTTTCTTTGCTTCCGCCAATCGCGACCCCGCCGTTTTCGAAAACCCCGACGAATTCATCCTGAACCGTCCCAATATCAAACGCCACATGACATTTGGCCATGGAATACATTTTTGTATGGGCAATGCCGTCGCGAGAATGGAAGCTGAAAAGCTGCTCAATGGAATCTTCGATAGAGTGAAGGGCATCGAATGGGCAGAGGGTGGTATGAAACGCCAGAGCGGCGGACTGCTTAACTATGGCGCCGAAAGCCTAAATGTGCGCCTCTTAATGAAGTGACGTGTTGAGATCAATACCAACATAAGCCGAAGGCAAACAATGGTATCGATGATAATCACTGATCGTGATGGCGAAGCTAGGAGACTACAGGTCGATCCGGGCCTGTCGGTCATGGAGGTTATGCGGGACAACGGCTTTGGCGTCGACGGCACCTGTGGCGGAATGGCGTACTGCGCAAGTTGTCACGTCTATGTAAGGCAACAAGACTTAAGCAAACTGGCGCTACCCGATGAGACGGAAGTAATGACCGTGGAGGGACTTGTTCACGCCCAGCAAAACAGTAGGCTAGGTTGCCAAATCGAAGTCTCGGAAAAGCTAGACGGTATCGAGTTGACCCTCGCAGCAGCGGAAATTTAGCCATCGCTATTCACGCCCGTTGGCCTAACTGACCTTCACTGCCGCCACCATACAGCGCCAGTCTAACCAGAAACCGCCCGCTTACTTTAGGATTTCATAGCCGCCGACGGTCTGCCAATGGTGGATTCAGGTAGGTCGCGCTTTTGCTCCACCTCGCTTTCAAAAATCTCACTGCAGCGTGCCAGAAAGTGCAAGCCGTGGTTGTATTCACTCTCGGTCATCCGATCCGTGAGAATCTTGCAAATTTCCCAGCCGTTTTCCATCATCTGCAGAAGAAACTTTTCTCCTTTGGCTGTCAGTTCAATCTGCTTCTCTCGGCCAGAGTTCGGATCTTCAGTAAGTTTTATGAGTCCCAAGGGAGGCCTGGCGAGCGAACGTAGTGACTTTGAAATAGCCGAGCCCGTGGTTTCGAACCAATAGGACATCCATTTCACGATCTCTTTTCGGCTCATCTTTTTCCCATCGATTCCCTTGGATCGGATGAACCAGAGGAGAACCGTTTGCTGTCGGGTAAGTATGCTACTGCGCAAGCTATCTTCCACGGTCAAACACACGCTATAGTGAATTGGATAGAACAACTCCAAGAGCTCTTTGTGAGCATCTTCACGACTGATCTTGCGCATATTTTCTCCTAGGAAAGATAGAAAGTTCTGGGTTAATCGGGCAGAAAAAAGTCACACACCGCTTCGGCAATTATCGACGTCGCTAAAGCTAATCGCAATACAGGATTGCCACACCGGAATGACGCCCGCCTCCCTAGCATTCATCGTATCACCATCGCGTTCGGCAAGGAGCGGTTCCCCGTTGTATCCAGTAAACCGAGAATTGAGCCAATGCGCATGGTTACATATTTCAATCAACTTGCATTTATTGAGTCATTAGGACACATTTATTTATTGGACCCTTTATATGGGCCCAACTATAATGAATCCCGCCACCAAACTACGCCGTTTCTTCAGTACTGCAAGCGAGAAAAGAAATGGCAATTATCTATAGCCCCGACCGCGTTGGTGCAAAGCCCGGGGCCCCAACTAAAGATGCAGTAGTAGGACCACACGGGGGAATATCATGAGTGATAAGACACTGGAAGCTGCAAAGAAGGTTTACGAAGCCATTTTGGCCGGTAACTTCGACGGCGTCAGAGATCGATTACACGAGGACTGTGTGATCGAGTTCTATGGCCCGAATACCATCCCCTACGCGGGCATCTTCCGAGGCAGAGATAAGTGCATGGCGTTTTTCGACCATGTCCAGCAAGACATCACCATCCATGAATTTACCCAAGATGAGTTTATAGCCAACGATAGCCAGGTCGCGGTTGTAGGACACCTCCATTTGGAGACGCGCGTGACTAAACGCGAATACTACACCGCTTACGCCCATATCATTGATATCGAAGACGGCTTGTGGCGACGTTTCAGAGACTTCGCAGATACTGCGACAGTGGCTCACGCATTCCTAGACACTCGCACACCCGTCAGATAATGCGATGTGCAGGTTAACCAGCTTGAGCCGGGACCGCTTGTAGCACATAGTCACGACCGTAGCGCAGGCCATCGTGCTGTTTTATCAGGGCTTCGCCACGATCGCGCAGCCGCTCAATCTTGTCGCGTAGCGCAGCGGCGAGAGCAGGATCAGCGATACGCTGTGCGCGCTGCTGGCAAATATCGAGCTGACTCGCTAGAAATCGACGGCGATAGCGAATCGAAAAAAACGCTGTCTCTGTCACGCGCAACCCGGCCAAACGCAACTGCGCCGCCACCCATTGCGCGGGGTACTCTCGATACGGCCTGTCTCTTGCCAGCAACATACAGGCATCACGAAATCGACCGAGATCGCCAATGAACTCTCCTACCTCATCTTCGGCGGTTATCGGCACATAGGGCTCCAGTCCAATCACATAAAGCGTTCCGCGGACACGCGCCGCCATTCGATGCAATAGCGCTTCTTGCATGTAGGGCGCAAACGCATCGACCGCGCCGATAAAGTAGTCCAATAACACGGTATCGAATCGCTCATCGGCGAGCAGGGAATCATCTGCCCAGTTGCCAAGGATCAGCCGATCATGCGTTCGAGGTTCACTCGAAAGCGCCTGGCGAGTGCTTTCTATCATCACCGGCTGCGCTGTTACAGCAGTCCACCGCTCGGTGGGTAGCGAGCTGATCCAAGACAGAGACTTGGGACCGGTGCCAGCATCAAGCATATGCCCCCAAGGCACCTGGCCCTGCAGCTCTTCAACCTTTTTAAATAGCGACACGCATTTATCCTTTTGGGCATCGGCTTGCTGTGAGATACCGCAGACAGCAGATTGTTACCTCAACGACGTTTTCGAATGACTAAATGGCCGAAAGTCAGACATAGACAAACGACGGATTGATCCGCGCTCTGCAAACGAGCGATAGTAGGCCTAAACCACTCTATTCTGTTCTTGTTATCATTTCTATGCAGGCGCCCTTCGTTTCGATCAAATCGGCGCGGTTGCTATAGCTACACGAGCGCTTTTGAGTAATGAAATATCGACCATTAAACCGCTATGGAGTGAAACAGACATTCCCATGCTTCGTCCGTTCCTGATTGCCATCTTGATTCTGAGTACGAGCAACTCGTCTGTCAGCGCAGAGCGTGACAACATTTGCGGCGATCCACACATTAGTTGCCCCGCCTTGGTGTATCAGGGCTTGACCTATCCCTATCCGCGCGAGTCAGGTTCATTTCTGTTCATCGATGGCGCGAGCTATCCCTACACAAAAATCACTGGGGATCTGCTGGGCGACAGCGAGGTGCGCCTGCCCGGTGACATCACCCTTAAAGTATCTGATTTACTGGAAAAGCTGGGTCTTGAGGAACTCAAGAATCAACGTCTGCATGCGGTTGTTGGCTACGGGTCTAATCCTGCGCCGTCCCAGCTGTCGCGAAAGTATGCTGCGGATATTGGTACCCGCGGCATCGTCATGCCCGTGATTAAGGGATCCATTGAAGACTACGACGTGGTCTGGACACCCCTGTTTGTCCAATACGGAAGTATGCCTTCGACCTTGTTCCCGTCACCGGGCACCAAAACCGATATTTGGATTAACTGGATGACCACCGACCAGCGCGAGCGGGCGGATCAAACCGAGCGTCTGTCTGAAAACTGGTACACGCGCACCACGCTGTCCCCAGAGGCAGTAGAGTTTGCCGGGCCGAACCCAGATATGCTCGAAGTTTATATTTCATGCTACGGCGCCCTTGACCTAGG
>JBCCNJ010000179.1:0-7763 GCA_039025905.1 Pseudomonadota bacterium
CACATATGGCACACGCTCAATGTGCTAGTCGCTGGCTGAGAAGGTGTCCACCTTGCCGCCTAGTAAATCGTAGGGAGCATCTGTTCGAATATAAATGATCGAAGGTTCTTGCCCCTCTGCGAGCAGAGGGTGGACAAACTCACCCTGAGAACTGAAATAACTGCCTGGCGCCAGTTCGGTCGGCTCACGCGACGCATAGCGGACACGGCCACTGATCACCACGGCACGGAAGGTCGTGCCCGCTGCCCGTATCGCACCTTCGAAACCCGCTGGTAGCCGGATAAATGTGCCGTTATCCGTACCCTTATCCAGCGCACCCCAGAGAAAAGCTTGTTTGGGTCCATCTACGTCGGGGGCTCGCCCTAGTGGCGTCTGCCAAACAAGATTGGATGGGTCTATATTGATCGGTCGCTCGCCACTATCAAAAGCCTCTTTTGTTGGCCGCACGAGATAGGGCCCCTGATCGATTTCCACGAGCGCGACGTTCTCAGCTCCCATCGCCGCAGTGATATGAACTTCGCCCTTGGGCTGCATCCAAAACGAACCCGGCGGCATCCACATCGGGCTGGCACCGGGGTCGTCATTGTGAATCAGTCCGCTGATTACAACTGCCCGGTAGGTAACATTATGCGCATGGGGTGGCGATGAGAACCCATCGACGAACTTGGCGAGAAAGCCTGTCGGCACGGCCTCCGACAAATCACCCCACAGCACACCCGCCTGTGGGCTCGCATCACCTCTGGCAGGGTTCAGTTTTTCCCATTGCACGTCAGCAACGCTCAATACCGAGGTTGTTATAGGCATATTCGCCGTATTGGCTTTGTCAGCCGCCGCTGTATGTGCTCCAGGATGCATCAATCCAACGCACAAGAGTAAGAACCCCACTAGAGGCAGTCGACAGCGCAGAGAAATGATCATATTGGCTCCAATAGAGGCCGAAACGAGTGTTTACACGTTTTCATGGACGCTGAGCGAATAGTCACAGTAGATGGAAAGCGCGCACTGTTCCAGAGGATTCCAGCCTTCACCCATCGGGACAGATGCTACCGATTCTGATCATCATGCATTCATTGCCTAACAGTTGATATCAACCCCTTGCGCGGCAAGCGCAACCGCCTTCCCTATGAACTCGTCTATCCGCGTAGCCTGAACGTTCTTTGATTTAGTGAAGCGAATGCAACCCTTGCCAACATTGAGCCCATCCAGCAGGGTCATGTCGGGATCAATCCGCTTGACGTCCCCCGCGTACAGGCTGACATAGGCGCGCTGGGCGTTCAAATGAAATACCGATCTGCCCTCTAGGGTGTAACACAGCATCTTGTATTGAATACCTTCTAGCAATTCGGCGTCTTGTTTTAAGATCAGCGCTCTTAAGGCTTGTAGCGTTTGTTTTCTCCAATCTGACGCCAGGGAATCAAGATAGGCCTTGGGCGTATCGACATCATAGAGCATGGAGACTTCACTCCCGCAAAAGCCGGATCATTTAGGAATGTGCAGACGAATAGGACCGTCTGCATAGACGTCTAGTATCGCGCTTAATTAAAAGCGATCAAGTCGATAGGGGCTGGCATCGACAAGCGGCGTACTCGAGGTGACCAAATCCGCCGCCAGCTGGCCGGCGGCCGGCCCTGTTCCAAAACCATGACCGGAAAAACCGGTCGCCACAGTCAGACCGGGAATGGACTCAACCCGATCAACCACCGGTAGGGAGTCTGGTGTGATATCAATCCAGCCTGCCCAGGCCTCGTCAATTTCAGCGCCCGTAAATACTGGCCAGGCATTGCACAGGTTAGCCATGGCCTCCGCATTCAGCCCTTCATTTACGGCAGGATCCATCACCCTGACCTGCTCAAAGGGAGATTGGCTGTCCGCTCCCCATCGACGTGGCAATTTCAAATCCTCCAGAAAGGCCTTGCCTACTTTGATGCGCATCGCCTGGCGATTGGCGGCCAACTGGTGCTTGTAGCGCATACCAATAAGCAAGTGGTCGAGCAGTATGGGTGCCTCTAAGGCACCGCGCTGGGTGATAATAAAGCCACCATCGCGATGTTTGCGAAAAGAGAAATCTGGGCCACCGACCGCAATATCCGTCGGCCCGTCAAAGGGTTTGGTGCGCAGCACCGACAGCACCAGCGGCAGCATTGGGAGCCCAACCTTGAGGTTGCCCAAAAAGCGGCGCGACCAGGCACCGCCTGCCAGCAACACCTGTTCGCACTTTATCTCACCGCGCTCCGTAACCACACCGGTGACGCGACCAGCACTTTGCTCAAGGGTGCGGACGGCACAGCCCTGGATAAGCTTGGCACCCGCTCGAACGGCGGCTTCTGCGATTGCGCTGGTGGCCAGTGACGGTTCAGCAACGGCATCCGATGGCGTATACACGCCGCCTGCCCATTTGCCGGTACCACCCGGTACCAGTTGATCTATCTCATCGGCCGTGACCAGGCGTGAATCCAGCGACAGGCCCTGTACCGACTCCAACCACTGCTCGTAGACTGAAACACCGGCATCGGTAGGCGAAACAAACATGATTCCGCACTGCTTGTAGCCCACCTCGCGACCGACTCGTTCAGGCATTTCTGACCAGAGCCGATCGGCGGCCTGGGACATCGGAATATCCTCCGCATGCCGACTGGTTTTGCGCACCCACCCCAAATTGCGGGAGGATTGCTCACCCGCGATGTGGCCTTTTTCAAACAGCACCACTGGCACATTGCGCTCCGCCAGCGTCAGCGCTGCCGACACCCCGACAATCCCACCGCCGATAATCACCACCGCCGTCGATTCGGGGAAGGTGCTGTCCGTTGCGACTGAGTCTAGCGTCTTTGTCATAACAGCATCATACAGCCGGGTAACACGCTAGCGCAGTACCGGCTCCTCCCAAAGATTCAGCTTAACGCCAATACCCTTTTCAAGTGCATTGCGATAGAGCTTGGTGGCCCATGCCACATCTTCGACAGGCATGCCGCCCACCGACAGGATAATAATTTCCTCATCGTTTTGGCGGGCGGGTGTCGCGCCGGCAACAATAGCACCCAGATCTTCAAGCTCTTCTTTTTCCATGAGGCCGTCGGCGATCATATCCATGAAGCGCATGCCAATGATGGGTATATGATCATGGGTTGGCTTCGGCACTTCATCATACCAGGCCTCATACAGCCCGATGTTGTCCATCACTTTGCGCACGTCTTTAGCGCTCATGCCGTCATCCAGGCTGCAGTAAGCGGGCATCGCCAGATACGCACCAGGTTTGATCCATTCGCGGCGGACAATGGGATACTTGGAGGCATCACCTGTCTCACCGGAATTGCAGTACGTCACAATATCGCAATCTCGCACGACTTCTTCCAGGGTATCGACCAGCTCAATGTTCTTCAGCTGCGGGTACTCTTCTTTCACCCACGCGAGGAAGCGGTCCAGGCTTTCCTTACCTCTACCTTTAATCTTGATGGTATCCAGATCCGGACAGGCGGCCATAAAGGATGCCACCGATGTTACCCCCATGACGCCTGGACCTAACAGGCCGATGACCTTGGAATCCTTGCGTGCGAGATGACGTGCACCCACACCCGGAATCGCGCCCGTGCGATAGGCTGACAACAGGTTGGCCGACATGTAAGCCAGCGGCGCTCCGGTGTCAATATCGTTGAGAATGAACATCAAAATAGAGCGTGGCAGGCCTTTTTCGCGATTGGCAATATTGGAGCCATACCATTTCACGCCGCAGGTCTGAAAATCGCCTCCCAGATAAGCGGGCATAGCCATTAGGCGTCGATCTGCCGTGGGCTTGGGCATCGTTGGAAAGGGCGACTCTTCGGGAAAGGTGATCATGGCACCGTGGGAATCGCTGTTTGGGCCCGCCATGCGGTAGTCGCCGCTATGCAGTAGCGCAAACATCTCCTCCATCGCATCAACACAGCCGGCCATATCCGTTACACCCGCTTTCACCATGTCTTGCTCTGAAAGATAAATAAAATCGATTCGACTTGACTCAGACATATAACCCCCTTTTTGCCGGCCTCCGAGCCATCGAAGGTATTCGGCCCGTTCGTTTCCAGATTTGAGACGTTGAACTTAGCGAGGGCCAGGGGCAAGGTATTGAACTTTTGGGACACATTCATTTTAAGGCACTTTCCGGTAGCGCTTGGCGCTGTGGCGATTTTCTTCTACAGTTAGGGGCAACCCACTGCGACCCGTTGTATGTCAAACCGCATCTTCGATCCCATCCGCGACCCGCTTGGGCGCGGCTTACACCCCAATCAGCCCTGGTTTGTGCTGAACGCTGCCACACACTATCAGCGTGTGGGCTCGCAGAACCCTGCCATCTCACACTTCTATCATTTTGAAGCGGACGAATCTAAGCACCTGACCCTCGCTGTCCCTGATGGCTGCGTCGACATCATTTTTGACTGTGATGCGGCCAAACCCAACGCCAGGGTTTGCGGAACGACCTTTGAAGCTCGCAGCGCTCACATGGAGCATGGACACCGCTACTTCGGCATCCGATTTGCCATCGGACTCATGCCAACCTGTCTGGATATCAGTGCGCACGAACTGGGTGATCAGGAAATCGACCTGACGTCCGTCGCGCCATCTGCGGGGACCTTAATCGAGCAAATTGTCAGTATGGCGTCCTGCCGCGACCAGGTCGCACTGGCGGAAACCTACTTCTGCGGCACAGGCGTCCGCCAGCCCTCCGCACTCACGTCTCATGCGCTAGAGCTGATATGGCAGCATCAGGGTAATATTCGCGTCGACGATATCGAAACGATGACAGGCTATACACGACGTACCCTGCTGCGTCGCTTTATCGCCGACATCGGCATGTCCCCCAAGGCGTTTTGTCGCATCGTGCGCTGCCAGCTCGCTGTCCACCATATGAGCCAAGGTAGCGCGTTCGCACTCGCTCAGCTTGCCTGCGACTTGGGTTTCAGTGATCAGGCCCACTTTCAGCGTGAGTTCAAGCAGTTAGTCAGCACCACACCGCTGGATTATCGCCGCCGTCTCGACACCGGTGCTTACCTGCAACGGATTCAACACGTCTAGCGACAGGCTGCCAACACCTTTCAATCCGCTCGCCAAAAATGGTGCTCTCTAGAATCTTGTGGCGACACAACTCTGAATAATCAGGTTGCGGACCCGATGTTTGTGCAGACTTTGCGGTTGTAGCCCTTGCGGCTTACGGCCCTACCGAGCTCTGTTTATTGCGTAGAAGAGCGACTTGGTACGAACAAACACGCACAAAAAAAGGCGGTGTCCAACACCGCCTTTTCCCTCAAGCGCAGCGAGAAGCCGCTGGCGTGAGTCACCGATATCAACTGGCGTTAAACGACTGCTTCCAGTTGCACCGCAGATTTAGCGCCCGAGTGAACCTGCTCTGACAGCACCTCGTTAACCGCGTTGTCTTGATACTCATGGATAATGTCGGCGCACAGCGTGTCCCACATATCACAGATCTCAAGGGTCTCCGGTGAGGTGTCAAAGAGCGTGCCGTGAGACAACACCTGCTCCAATCTGACAGCCAGGTCAGCTACCTTCTCCTTGCTGCTACCCTCGAGAAGATTGCCTAAAAACGCTTCTGGTGGATACCAGGCGGCCTCTTTTTGCATATCCATATAGATGCGGGTGAGCAGCAGGTTACGCGGGCCTTCCCAAGCGCCGCCAAGCACCACTGCATCACGATACAGCCTGGGCAAGGCAGAAAAGTCTTCCATCAGACCGTTAGCGCCGAGAATAGACATCGCCTCCTCTGAAACCACAGCCGAGTCACTGCAGGCGACCAGCTTTTGCATCATGACAAGAATGCGCACATCGAACGCGGCGCGCTCGTTTGCCTCCGCGCTGCCCAGGTCCAATTCTCCTGCTTCAACGGCCTCGGAGCGCAAAATTTGACTCTGCATCTTAAAGGCACCTGCCGTGCAGCGTCTTGCACCTCGTTCCACCCGCGCCATCTGCGACGCCACCAGACCAAAATCTTTAATCGTCACGCCAAACGCCTTGCGGAACTCACTGTAACCGCGCGCTTCTCTGGCCATGCGGGTCAATTGTGCGCCCGCGCTGATGCCTGTGATAAAGCGCGAGTGTGACAGCACGATGCCGACGATGTTAGCGAGACCTCTGTCCAACTCGCCTACCTGGTAGGCAACGGAACCGTTGTAAGTGATCTCCGCAGTCGGCAGCTCACGGGTGCCGAGCTTGGATTTCAGCTTGTTGATGGTGTAGTTGTTGCGTTTTTCCTTCTCCTTATCACCGGGCAGCCAGGAGGGCACAACAAATACAGCAACCGCGCTGCTGTCTGTGGGCTTTGCCGTAATCAGGGCGTAGTCAGAATGGGCCGCGCTGCAATAGAACTTGGTGCCGTAAACACGCCAGCCGTCATCGGTTTTCACGGCCTCGACACAGTTGGCGGCAACATCGGATCCACCCTGAATTTCTGAAAGAAACTGCGAGGCAATTCCGTAATCGCCGTCAAGGCCCTCGCGCATATGTTCCAGCATGCGCGCCGTTTCGGGACTGGATTCAAACTTTTCGAGAATGCGAATCAAGCCGCCAGTGCAGCAGTGCGAACAGTTGATACCAGACTCCCCGAGCTGACAAAACATAAAGATCTTGATAAACGTGACCCAGGCGGACACATCGCGTGCAAAGATGCCTTCCTGGTAAATCGCTTTTTCCAGCTTCAGCGTCGCCTCTGGGCGCACAATACGATCGATACGGTTATTAAACGGCCCGTAGTGCTCCATATAGGGCGCGTTTTCAGGCTTGCCGCCTTCGTCCGCCCAGTGCTTCCACTCGGTCGATATCTGCTTACCCATGCGCTGCAGGTCCGCTTTTTCTTCAGCGGTCAGATCGGGTGCATAGGTCGCGATAACCCGCTGTAAAAACGCGTCATCCGAGAACATATCAAAGCTATCCCGCCAGCTCAGATACTCGTCGAAGTTGTAGGGGTTATCTCTATTCGGTAAGTTGCTCATTGGACTTCCTCCTTTTGCCGGTGACACAGATCATCGCCTTAGCTCTTTTTTAAGCCATTGATTAATATAAATTAATCTTTCCAAAACCAGATTTCTGCAAGCCGCTTGCTCGGCCTGTGGCTGCCCTTCGATAGCACATTTGGGCATTTGTCCAACTCTGACACAAGATTTTTTTGTCGTCAATGGACATTTGTCCAACTCTGTGGTCATCTAAGGTCACCCTACGGCGCATTTGAACCGCACCGAGATACTATGGAATGATTCAACGATGCTCCCATTTTCGACTTGGCTTTCAGTCGAGAGAATAAGGTGATGGACCGGTGCCAGATAGCCAGCTAGCTCACCACGTGCAGCAACAGGAACAGTTCCCAGCTGACACACTGCTGGCGGCCTGTCGATGTTTTGCGAAAACCGGATTTCACGGCACAACGCTGCGCGCGATAGCACAGGAGGCCGGCGTGCCCCTGGGCAGCCTGCACTATCACTTCGGCAACAAGGAAAAAGTCTACCGGGCTGTCATCGAGTTTTTACTTTCAGTCGCCCGCGATTTGGGCGAGAAGATTGACGCTGCGCTCAATAAACTCGAGTCGCAAGGGGTATCAGAAGAAGAGCGCGTCACACACATGTTTGCCATGTATGTGGATTTCCACTTCGACAACCCCGAATTTTCCAAGATCGCGCTGCATCAAATGGCGGAATTTGATATCGAGGCACCTTTGAAAAATATGCACGAAGTCATCCCCGTTGATGACTATGCCATCAACAAGATGGGCACCTTCTTTGGTACGC
>JBCCNJ010000180.1:0-7738 GCA_039025905.1 Pseudomonadota bacterium
CCCGCACCCAGTGTACGGGCGGCCTTGGGTAAACTGCCCTCAAGCGATTCAAGCGCGGTCCGAGCGCTACCCACTGCGAGCGGTAAAAAGCGCATAACATAGGCAATGACCAGTAGCGCGAGGGTCTGATATAGGAAAGCCAACTGCAAGCCTAGATAGACCAGGGCGGTGCCCATGACGATACCTGGGATGCCAAAACCCAGATAGGTGACGCGTTCCATTACGCGGCCAAAACGTCCCACAAGCGCGGCGTGGGCCAGCGGCAGTGCGAGCACCGCAGCGGCCAGCGCTGCTAGCAGTGACGCCTGCACGGAGTTGAATGCGTATTCCCATTTGAATCCCGCGGCCCCCTCGCGCCACAGCCAGAGGCTAAAAACACTCAGCGGTAGCACGAGCGCGAACCCGATCACCGGGATAAACGTAAGCGGAATCAGCCTGGCTTTCCAAGGTGCAGGGCTTACTGACAGCGAGCGTCCGGGCCGCTCAGGTATTGCCGCCACGCGAGACTCTAGTGCGATGACGAGTCCAACAATAAACAAGAGCTGCAGAGACAACAGCGCCGCTTGACCCAGTGCGAAGGCGTTATATTCCACATAGATAACGCGGGTAAGCGTGTCCAGGCCTAAAATGGCGGGAGTGCCGAAGTCCGACACTGCATACAGGGCGCACAGTAAAGCACCTGCGGCAATGCTATTGCGTATGCGCGGCAGTACGACTCGCCATAGGCATCCCCATACGCCAAGCCCGAGAGTGCGAGCCGCATTCAGTTGATTGACGTCTAGATTGAGTAGAGCCGATCGCGTTGTCATGAGCACAAACGGATAGGTGTAAAGCGCCATCACAATGCTGGAACCAATCAGGCCAGAAAAAGCAGGCGTTGTTAGCCCCGTGAGCGATTGAATTTCGCCGCCTGGGCCAAACGCGGCAAATAGGGTGAACGCCCCAATGTAGCTTGGCAGCGCCAGCGGGGCGGCCAGTAGTACCAACCAGAGTTTGCCCAAAGGCAAACGTATGTAGGCCGTGACTAGAGCCAGCGGAACACCGATTGCAACCGCTCCCAGCGCGGTTAAGCCGGTTAGCATGATCGTATTGGCTAGCAGCGCGAGATTACGCGTTTGGAATATCACCTGCGGCGCTTCTGCAAGCCAAAATAAAACCAACACCGGTAGGCACGCCAGCACTGCAATGGGCAATGATAGCGGGTAGGAAATTGAAACCGACTTCACAAAACGCCAGCGTTGCGCATGAGATCCAGGGTAGGCTTTAAGTCGGCCAGCAGAGTTAAATCTACTTTTGGGGGCGATATGGTATCAAGCGGCGGTAGACCATCGGGTGGATTAACGTCACTCACTAACGGTATTTCATAGGCTTCGCGGGCAAGATACGACTGCACCTGTGTGGTAAACAGATAACGGATAAAGTTGAATGTAACTTCATTGTCATTGAGCGCGAGCACGCCGGAAGCGTTGACCAGACAGCCAGCGTCGTTACGGGTAAAAGCAAGGTCGACGCGGGCATCAGGCTTGCCTGACTTTAGCCTTAGCGTGTAGTAGTGGTTCGCTAGCCCTACATCTACCTCGCCGCGTTCAGCAGCCATAACAACACCTAACTCGCCCGCGAAGGGTTTAGCGCGCTTTTCCATGCGTTGCAGCCAGTCCTGCGTTTCTGCATCGCCTTGCAGAATGCGCATTGCCGTTACGAAAGACTGAAATGATGCGTAGGCGGGAGCCCAACCCAAACTGAGGTCTGAGTCGGGCAGCGTCATGATATTGTCAGGTATGTCTGCGGCCTGTAGGCGGACTGTGTGAAAGGGCAGTGTCCGTATACGCCCGGTGACGGGCGCCCAGCGTTCAAATTGAAATTCTTCTTGTAATACGTCTGTGAGATCAGCTGGCAGCGGCTTCGCCAGGCCAGCATCACTGACCAGCCCAATGGCCCCTGAATCAACCGCCCAGAAAACATCGGGGCCTTTCACGCCAGCCTCTGCTTCCGCGACGATGACATTGGCGAGCGCCGCGGTAGGGCCGCGCCGAATCTTCAGGTTAAAGTCGGGGTTGCGCTTTTCTATGGCCTCCAACACGTTTTCGTAGAGGCCACCCTCGCCGCGACCCAGGTAAAGTGTGAGCTCGCCGACTAAAGGATCTAAGTCGTCGACGGAAACTGCCCTGGCCAGTGGCGTCGTCAACAGAGGCGACGCTGCTGCTGCAGCGATGCCTTTGATCAAAGTGCGCCGTCTCACTTAGAAGACGTCGCTGCGCTGCTCCTGCGCCTCTTTCAAGAGGGTCTTACAGCGGTCAAGTTTATCCTTCATACCTTCTATGACAGCTCTCACCTCATCGACCGACTCACCATCCTGTATCGCCTTTGGCAATGCGACATTGAAGTCAATCTCCAGGCTTTCGACAAGATCGGCGTCTTGCTCGATCAGCATTCCCTCTATACCTTCAAACAGATTTAAGTAGGTGTCTTGCACAATGCCGATCGCTTCATCGTCGAGCTTCTCAGCATATTTTGCCAGCGTTCGATCCAGTCGCTGTTTGATAACATCAAGGGTTTCGATCGGCGAGTCTGGCGTGGTGGCCTCAACATCGGGGAGCAGACCTCGCTCCTGATATTGTGCGGCGACTTTCACCGCGCCCAAAGACTGCCAGAGCGTTTGTTCCAGCTTGTCCTGCTCGGCGCGCACCACAACGATGGGTGCGCCTTCCTCGATAGCGACCCGCACGCCGAACAATCCCTGCCAGATGCTGGCGTACAGAGGTATATAGTTGACTTCAATTGCCGAGTGAAAATCGACGGCTTCCCAATGATCTACGACCGCCTCTGGGGCCGCGGCTTTTGTTCCTTCGTTTTCATAGGTATCGACAATCACGTCGACTTGACCAATCAACCACACGACTTCCTCGGTGTAATTGTCGAGATTGGCAGACATATCGTTGACATGGTCACCTATCGCGCCGCTGGCCGCGGCATGATGCGAGAAGAACGCACTTGCGAAAAAAACGCTAGCGATTTTAAAAAAGAGTGCGCGACCGTTTAATGCAGCGCGAGTTGTATCTGTGGTGAAACTCATATTCCGCCCCCCGCGAGAAACATCAGCTCAATTAAGAACGCGCGCCTGTGAGCGCGCGCTGTTGCCTAGCTTGGCACGATAGAGTGCGACGTTACGAAATTTTGAACGTGCCTTTCATTGCGGCCCAGTGGCCGGGAAAAGAGCAGAAGTAGGTGTAGTCTCCAGCGGGATCAAGGTCTGCGATGGAGAACGTCACACTGGTGGATTCACCACCGCCGATAATCTTGGTGTTTGCGAACACACGAGAGTCGTCAACTGGCACATAATTGTTCTGCGGGCCTGCGCCCATGCCTGCTGTGCCGAGGGCCGCTACGTCCGCAGTGTTGGTCAGTACCCAGTTATGCCCCATCGCAGTTGCAGGCAGCGTGCCGGTATGTTTCAAATTAATAGTGACTTCTGCGCAGGTTTTATCTACGGTGATTTCGCTCACGCTGTACGCCAGATTATCCCCTACGTCTACATCAAACACGCACTCGGCTAGAGCTGTATTGGACAAAAACAGCACGGCGAATCCGGCGAGTAGTTTCTTCATTATGTATCTCCTTAAATTGCAAATTCAGTTGCGGCAAAGAATCCAAACCGTACGTGGTCCAAGCATATAATGCAAATGGGAATCATGTCCCAAAGCGGTGTAACGCTCTGCGCATTGCGGCATTGTGAAAGCGCCAGTATGAGACGGCTTCTGGTGCTTGCACATTGCCCTTTGGGAACCCGCAAAGCAGTGTGACTTCGCTTAACCGGACCGCGAATATGGCCATCGTTGCCAGGGCTGAAAAAAGCTTCTTCCCTGGCGATAACTGATACGCGGCGCCTCCATTGCCGGATTTGTTCAGCTATCTGAATTAATGAGAATCAACCTGATTATCATTTCTATCTAATTGATTTATAAGGAAAAATTGACTTTCGGGGCGTAGTCTGTAGACTTCCCGCTGGCTGAGTGAAGCCACTCACTAAACGCAAGCAATGACGAGGGTGAAAGTCATGAAGGGCGACGAAAAAGTCATACAGTCACTGAACAGTCTGTTGACGACGGAACTCACCTCTATCAATCAGTATTTTCTGCACGCGCGGATGTATCGCAACTGGGGCTTGAGTGAACTCAACGACAAAAGCTACAAAAAATCCATCATCGATATGAAGCAGGCGGATGACTTGATCGAGCGGATCTTGTTCTTGGAAGGGCTACCTAATTTGCAACAGTTGGACAAGTTGCTGATTGGCGAAAACACCGAGGAAATGTTGCAGTGCGATCTTACTTTCCAATCGAATGAACTGGAAAAGCTCAGGGAGGCTGTCGTGCTGTGTGAAGCGCAAAAGGATTTCGTTAGTCGAGACCTGTTGGAATGCATTCTCGAAGCGGAGGAAGAGCATCTCGACTGGATAGAGACACAGCAGTACTTGATTTCGAACGCAGGTTTAGAGAATTACCTGCAAGCGCAGATGTAGGCGAGCCAAAGAGGAGACGGATGTGAAAGGCGAAAAGAAAGTTATTCAGGCACTCAACCATTTGTTGAGTTTTGAGCTTGCAGCGATGGACCAGTATTTTATTCATGCCAAGATGTATGAAGATTGGGGTCTGCAAAAACTGTATGAGCGGATCAACCATGAGTTTGACGATGAGAAAAAACATGCCGACGCGTTGATCGGTCGCATGCTGTATCTCGAGGGGACGCCGGATATGCATACCCGGCAACCACTGCAGATAGGCAAGGAAGTGCAAGATATGTTGCAAAACGATCTCAACATAGAGATCGCAGTGGAAGCCGCGTTGAAAGAAACAATCGCCCTATGTGAGAGCGTGAAGGACTTTGTAACGCGCGACATTCTGCAGACGCTGCTCGAGGATACAGAAGTCGATCATGCCTTCTGGCTAGAGCAACAACTGGGTCTTATTAAAAAGGTAGGTATGAAAAACTATCTGCAGACCCAGATGGGCTGAGCGCTTTACCTCTTCAGGCCGACACTTTGTGCTCCGCTATCGCGACACATCTGCCACGGGTAACTGCGTGATAGGTGGGGTTGCAGGTGTTGTGCGTATTGCAGTCTGTGTGGCGGGCGATTTTCACGATGCCCTATCTCGTGAGATGGCGAGTCCAGCTAATTGCTATTGACCACTCTAAAGCACAGGTCAGCACATGCTGTAAGATTTCATGTGTCTAGCGCTTGCTCACTACAACAAGGCTACGCTATTTATCAGCGGGAATAGGGCAGTTACTGCAGACCCGATCATCACATAAACGGCAAAGGGTGCGCCGCTGCATATCCGTTGTGTCCAGAGAAGACAGCATTTTATGCAGAAGCCTATCCAAGATATCTTGCTCTTGATTCGTCAAGTGCTCCAATAACGGGCGTATCGTGGTCAAGCGCCCTGCTAAGATTTCCTCACGCACGGCCTGGCCCTTCTTCGTGGTGTACAGCGCAATCTCCCGACGGTCACGCCCGCGTCGACGCTCGACCAAGCCATCTGCAACAAGCCGGTCAACCAGTCGGACGGTTCCAGGATGGGATAGGCCGAGAACACGCCTTAATAGGTCATTGCTTGGCCCCAGGCCGTAGCCGATCACGACAAGGGCGGCTGGCGTTTCACCGGCATGGTTAAGGATTTGTAGTGCACTAGCTTCGATGCGATCAGCGACAGCAAGTGCAACCACCCCAAGTAAGTTAGAAGTTCGGTCCACCACCCAGTAGAAGGTAAGGGGGGAGCCGAGATTTTTCAACTTGACAATATGTGCGCAGCGCACATAATTATAAAAAAAAATTGGAAAGCAGTATGGAAAAACACGAGATGTTCGAGTTGGCCGCAGGTTTGGGCGAAGCGAAGAACCGGCAGAATGTCGAGAAAGCGCTTAAATTTCTGCATCCAGAAATGGTGCTGTATTCCCCGGCCTGGGGTGCTATCGCGCGCGGTCTAGACGAAAACAGGCAGCTCTTAACTCACTTGTTTACATCCTATCCGGACTATTGCGTCAGCTTGGACGGCTACGTGGCAGATGCAGAAACGTTCTTTAGCTGGGGAAACGTGCGCATGACCATGGCGTCGCATGCGAGTGACGCAGCAGGCATGAGGCCGAATGGGCAGCGTATTACGCTGCCGGTCACGATTCGAATGCGCTTCAAGGAAGGTTTGATAGCCATGGAGTACTTTAGCTGTGATCTAGCGCAAGTTGCTGCGCAGTCTGGCATCTCAATCGATGGCATGTGGAAGAACGTGTTCGGTAGCTCGCCCGGCGTAAGCGCAGCCTGAGCTGGAGTTAAAGCATTATTGAACCTGCAACTTGCATGCAGCGATCGTCTTGCTCCGTCGATCTAAGCTTCGGTTGATAAATACATTTCTGCGCGCTTTCTATTGAAGGTCAGCAAACATTGATACGGAGGAAATCAAATGCACGAAGCCCTGAGATATACCGAGAGTGAATGGGACGCTGACAGTCCCCCCGATCTGGCGTTTCTGTTTGAGGCGCGCGTTCAGCTGCACCTTCCGGCAACAGACGTGGGCGCCCTGCCCGACGGTCAGCGCCTGATTTACTTTATCAAAGGTGGGACTTTTGAGGGGCCGCAGCTGCGCGGCCGCGTGCTGCCGGATGCGGGTGCGGATTGGATAAAAATTCGCCCGGATGGGTCTGGACTGCTGGATGTACGCTTCTGCCTGGAAACAGATGACAACGCACTGATATATGTGTCGTGGCAGGGCAGGGTGTGGACACCACCAGAGGACGCCGCCTATGCCTTTGACGTGGAAAAACCGGACGACCCCTCCGGCGCATGGCGCTATTACTTTCGTGCCGCGCCTCAGTTTGAAACGGGTGATCCTCAGTATGCCTGGCTAAACAATATCATTGCGGTCACCAAATCACGTACTGGTGACGGCGGCCCTATCCACCGCGTTTTCGCCGTCCGCTAAAGCTGTAAAAAAGATGCTTTATGGAGCGTCAGCAAACTCGGTTGTGGGATCCACCTCATCCTCTAGTGCATTCGCGGGCGTCGCAGCCCCTAGTCCTACCTCGACATCGTCAAGTTTCTCTGTGGAGTTTAGCTTGTTTTCGGGATTCGGTGCCGCTGGCTCAAAGCGGATATCGCCGGTCTCTAGATCCTGCTCGAAACCACCTCCTAGCGTTTGCGTTTCTTTGTCATCCCCAGTTTTGTACGGTTCTGACATGACTACCGTTGAACCAAGCGCACAGGTAGCTGCCATGACTAGTGCGGGTAAGACATCAGCTATGAAACGGTACATACGAGAACGCTCTCAGTTAGTCTGATTTAGACTCGCTAGTATACGCGCCTGAAGTCTTTAGTCATGAGTGTTCTCACGGCGTGATAAAACCGTGGTAACAAGTTTTTCCGCTAATCAATAAGGCGCGGTCCACCCTCAACCGACGGGAGGGAGCTACGCTGGCGCGTAGCACAGTATCCGCTACTCATCTTGGAACGCTTTGCTGGCGCAAAGCCTATAAGAAATCGCCCTGCCAGGTGATGGCGAATTTGTAGTTCCTCCCCGGTTCGCTGACACCTTGAAACACACGGTCATAATCCTTGTCGCCAATATTTTCGACGCTAGCCTCCAGGATAATGCTAGCGAGGAAAGCGGGTTGCCAGCTCGCGTAGATGTCGAACACTGCGTAGTCGTCGCGTTCCTCAATCAGTTCGATATTGCCTGTGTCGTCGTTA
>JBCCNJ010000181.1:0-7655 GCA_039025905.1 Pseudomonadota bacterium
AGCGCGGTCAGACCTGCGGCCAATAGCGTGCCAATTACGAACCCACTGAAAGTAGACATGTCCATTCCTCCTTCATCAGTCATCCCAGCGAATATAGTCAGTGACCCGGTAACCCTGGCTGGCGAAGGCCTCAAAGGCCGTCAGGTCGCGAAAGCCGGCGCATTTTGGAATGCCGTAGAGCGGTGCGGGTCGATGACGCGTGTTCTTAATGACCAGTCGACGAATCTCGCTTTCGCCGCCTGCTAATTCACCTTTTACCAGGCCATAGCGGTCATGGCGGTAGTAGGTGGGACGGGCAATACAGTTTTCAAAGTGGCCACCCGATGTGGTGAATGAGTAGGCGATGGGCCACTCGGCCCGGTTGAAGATACGCAGCGTGATTTCCAGGTCCGCCCTTGAGAACGACTTGTCGGATTGGGTCGCGTCCAGCATGGTGACATCCAGAAAATCGGCTGCAGATCCGACGGGCTCTGGGACTCTCACTACTGGTTTTACCACTGTATTGGTTTCTTCCGTTTGCACCGGCGCCGTGAGTCTTGCGACCTCGTAATTGGGGAGTAGGAAATAGGTCACGGCCTGAACGGGTTCCAGATCCGAGACCCGAGGAGACCCGGTGAGCCAGACCTGCCAGATATCCTCCTGAAAGGGTTCTAAGCGCCAGCTGATTTGATAGCTTGTTCCCTGTTCGCTGATACCCAGCTCGCGATAGCTGCCCAGCTTGTGCTTTGCTGCATTCGCGGTGTCTGCAAATACCGAACCCAGCGGCAATTGATCAGGCCATTTAAGGCGCAGCTGATCTCGAATGTTTGGGCGAACCGCGCAAATAAACTCGCGCGTGAGTGCGCTGGCTGCGGCGTCGATATCCTGTTGCGACCAGGGTGAGAGCAGGCTGCCATCAGCGCTGTGGCGTTCGATATCATATTGCTTGCTTTCAGATTGCGTGAAATACCCGCGCCACTGCCACTGGCGAATGGCGGCGTTGGAAGATCTTGCATCCAGTAGTTCAATGATCACCTCATCGCGCCCAAAGCGGGTTTCTACCGCAGTCACCCGCAGCAGATAGTCAAACTGTGGCTGAGCGCTGCAGATGAGATCGTCCACGCTAGTGCTTGCGTACCGGGCGCTGGTGGACTGCGTATCGTTGACGCTTTGATGCTCACCGATCTGTGTGATGTCAGCACTCGCGCTCAGATTGCTCTTTGCAACAATGACTATGGCTTCGCTCAGGCCGTTGTCGTTTCCTGCCCTAACCAGAAAGCGTTGCTTTTGATAGCGCGGATGCTCAGACAGTAGGCGTGTAATCTCTGGTAGCGTATCGTCGCTCAACCACTTTGATAGGCTACTTTGCGCAGCCTGCGCGACGTTGATTGGCATGAGCACTGTGCATACAAGCACCAAAAGATAGGTACTGATACAGCGCTTGCGGTCTCCTGTGAGCATGTTGCTGCCTGTCTGTGACTCTATAATCTTTCTGTGGTGGATACAGTGACACGGTTAGGCTGAACGAAAACTGAATGAAATCGAGAAATCTTAACGCCACGCAGCGGGCAGGCTGACAGTGTGTTATGACCCGTTAGTACGTTTAAGCGGCAGGACTTTCACGAGTATAGGCAGCACGATCACTGACTGGGATTTTATCTACGCTTAGGGAGCGGAGAGAAGATCGAGATAATCAATCCTGAATGTCAGCTCGCCATCGCGCCCTTCGACCAGCGTGAATGTTGCATTGAATACCCCCAGAGGCGGTCGCGGGTTGCGAGTGCTCAATCCGTCTCTTGTACGATAAACGCCGATGTAAGGAATGCGGAGCGTATTGTCGTCAAAGGAAAAAGTCGATTTGGCACGAGGACATTGCGGTAGCTTATTTTCAACACATCCTCTCACTGCATCTGTGGCTCCGTGAAAGTAAATCTCTTGCATGATATCGAATTCATCTAGCGTCATGGACTGCAACAGCCGGGGACAATCTCCAGGGAAGTAATCTCCATTGCAGCTGTTATTGCGGATATATCCCTCAATGGATCCACTTATTACTTCTATTTCTGGATAGCAGCCGGCAACTGATAATTCACCCTCACGATAGGAAGTTAGTATAAAGAGCCACTCCGATCCTATCGGAAATCGATCGACCATTGACGAACATGTTAAGGGGCCACCGCCTTTTACGGTGATAAGGTCATCCTCGATATCACCACGAAACAACCTGGTTGGCTTTAGCACCATGGCATCGTTATACCCTTCGTCACCCTCCACGTAGCTGATCACCTGGGCCGTTAATAGGGTTGCGTTAATAGCAGACTGGGAGAGGATGGGTGGCGCCGAGCAGGTGCAGGCGAGTGAAATACCGGGAGTAAGCAGAACCACTGCCAAAACTAACAGAGCGAGAAATCGCATTTCGATCAAGCCTCCCTTAATGCTAGTACTCTCGTGACTCTGAGCATAGTTAGTCTAGGGTAATAGGTGTAATCACTCTACCGTTTTAGGAATCTATTGTTGTGACCTACAGCCAAATTTATTTCTGCGTGAGCCTGCCAAGTTGCTCAGAAGTAGTGATTGCAAAGGACAAATGGCGTATTCGGATGACTATTTCATGGTGCTCGCTTCACCCAGATGAACCATTTAGGCCACCAGGCAGCGTAACAACAAACAGGGCACCACCGAGCTCGCAACGATCCACCTTAAGTGAGCCGCCGTAAGCGCTTATGATCTCAACAACAATGGATAAGCCCAAACCCTGACCGACATTGACGGTATCGGCGCGCGCGCCGCGCTGCAAAATAGCTTGCTCAAAACCGGGGGGAATCCCGTCGCCATCATCGCCGACGGTTAACTCCATGATGTTGCTACCGTCGCTTTCAAAGCTCTGAGCGCATACCTCAATCTGTGATCGACAGTACTTGAGAGAGTTCTCCAGAATACTGCCAAATAAATCCTGTAGGTCGCGTTCTTCACCATGAAAAACAAGGTCTGCGTCTATTCCCCGGGTGTCGATTACGGGGGCTCCCTGGTCGCTTTGAGCAAGGTTGCGCCGCGGCAGTTTCACGTAGGCATCGGCGATGCGCTGCAAGACAGGCAGCACATGCACGGGCTTGCCGAGAATATCGGCAGTTGCACCATCCAGCCGTGCTTTGGCTAGTTCCCCTTCCACGATGCCCAGCATCCTAGACACCTGTCCCTGCACCATTGTTCGGAAACTGCGGTCATCGTCACTGCTGTTGCGAATCAACATGAGTGGTGTCTTCAGTACGTGAGTGAGTCTATCCATGGTGTTGCGAACCCGGTCTCTACGTCGCTTTTCGCTTGCCAGTAAGACATTGATATTATCAGTGAGTGGCACTAACTCTTCGGGGTAGGGCCCTTCAAGCCGGTCTGCCTTGCCGCGCTCCAGACGCTTGATGCCGACGGCGATGCGTCTCAGCGGCAGCAGACCCCAGCGCACCACCAGAGACTGTGCCAGCAACAACAAGACCGCTGCCCCTAGTGAAAGCCAGAGTAAGTAGTTGCGGTAAGCGCTGCGCGCCGCAATGATTTTTTCTTGCGTCTCAATAATCAGAAAATTATTTTCCGGCCCATCGCTGCCCCAGGCCACACCGGTGCTGCTGCAGAAATAGGCCTCGTCCAACTCACACTCACGAAAAGCGCTGCTGCCGACACCGGGCGTGTAGAGATCGAGTTCCAACACCATTGTTGCGACCGCAAAGTTGGGTTCACTCAGTTCACCGATTAGATCTGCAGATGGGCTATGCCATAGGATTTCACCTTCTGGTGAGACCACATAGGCATAGAGCCCAGAGCCGAGAAGCGACAGGCGGGGCTCATCGAGGGCGTCAAATTGCCACTGCAGTCCGTCCCAGTTGGCCGCTTTGGCAAGGAGTAGTTGCTGCAGACGCATACTCTCTTGCTGCGTCTCCAACTGATAGTTTTTAAACGCTCTGTCCAGCGCCCAGGCGGTAAGGCCCAAAAATAGCGGCAGTATAGTGATGGAGGCCGCCAGCAGACGCAGATGGATAGAGGGGGAAGTCAACTTGGAAAAAAGACAATCACCCTGACTCGGGTGACTCTCTAAAAAGGTAGCCTCGCCCGCGAATGGTTTCGATAGGCTGATGGCGTCGCTGTGGGTCTATCTTGCGCTTAATGCGGCCTACCAGCCCTTCCACGCTGTTGGCTTTGGGGTCAGCACCTGGGTCTCTTTGATAACTATCAGCAATGGTTTTTTTAGATTGGACACGGCCGGCATTGCGCCAAAGATGTTCCAAAATATCATATTCGGCACGGGTAAGACCGATTTGATCTGAGTTTAACATCACCACTTTTTTGCGCGTATTCAAGGTTAAGTCGCCGTATTCCAGTATTGGCTCATCGAGCTTCGGGTCGCCCAGCACGCGTCGCAGCACGGCTTCTATATGGGCAAACAGCTCTTCAAAATAGACTGGTTTCTTCAAGTAGTCGTCGGCTCCGGCCTCCATTGCTTGAACGATGGTTTCCACGTCGTTGCGCGCCGTCAGCACAATAATAGGAACCTGGTTTCCGGATTTGCGTAGCGCTTTAATTAGTTCCAAACCGGACATCCCGGGTAGACCAAGATCGACAACAGCGAGGGTATAGTCAATCTCCCGGGCTTCGAACAGGCCCTCTTCACCATTGTCTACGAGTTTGGCGCTATAACCGCGGGCACTAAAGCCCTTGGCCAGTTGATCCGCCATGCCAATGTGATCTTCGACAATGAGAAAACGCATCTAGGGTCCGCCCCGACTCAATACAGAAAGCTAGTTGGTTCGCCGGACTTTGCCGGTGCGGGTGTTGTACTCGTACCAGATAATTCTGCCCCCGCGAATCTGAGCCTTAATGGCCTGCTTGTTATCACCGGCGGAGACTCGCTTCAGAATTTTGACACACTGAGGATCGCGCTGGCAGTTCTCATATTGCGCGATGGCCGCTTTAGGTCCCTGCGTTTGGCTGTGCCCGACTGGGGAGAGCAGCAGTAAGGGAATGACAAGTAGCGCATGCAGCCAGTATCGGTGGCTGCAGCGGCGCGTATTGATAAGTCTTGTCGCGGCCCCCTCAGGCCGGCCGATGGCTGACATCCAGTTTTACCCATTCTCCCGGATCGTAATCCATTCGGGCGTGGTGCGTGCGCCCATTGTAGCGATAGGTCACCTTGTACTCCACCAGTTCACGGCGGGTCTCTACGTGACTTGCGGTGGTGCATGGCCCTTCGACGCTGAGCCCGCGTCGGTAGCGGGCGCGCTGGTCGATGTCACGACCTACACTGGCTCCTAGCAGACCTCCAGCGATGGCTGCCGCTTTCGGGTCGCCGTGGGCATCGCCGATGCGGTGCCCCAGTGCCCCACCGACTACCGCACCCAGAACCGTAGCGGTGTAGCTGGTATGACCTGCCCGCCGCTCGTCGTATTGTACGCAGGAATAGTTGTTCACCGGGACTCTGACATAGCGGTAAACTGGCTCTACGTGAACAACCTGTCCATATCTGTCTTGACGCCGCTCCTGTCGATACGAGCTGGGTTCAGTGTAGTGATAGCGATGTACTACCCGTTCATGTACGACCACTTTTTCGTAACAACGTTCGCTGTGGTTATGCTGGGTATAGTATCGATCATAGTGCTGACATTGCTTGTGGCGGTGGTCTGCCATCGCGCTGGCAGAGCCCATG
Source organism: Pseudomonadota bacterium (assembly GCA_039025905.1). Classification (GTDB taxonomy): domain Bacteria; phylum Pseudomonadota; class Gammaproteobacteria; order Pseudomonadales; family Halieaceae; genus JARRPM01. Next base: position 5,672 of record JBCCNJ010000181.1, read on the forward strand.
GCGACTGCACCAGCCAGTGCGCACGTGATAAGTTTCATCGATCAATCTCCTCATGGTTTTTGGATCTTGAAACGCAATCTAGCAGCGGCTGACTGAATAAAACCTGAACTAATGCGACTTTTTCGAGGAATGCGGTGCAGAGCAGATTGATCGGGTCTATGGCACACTTTGTCGCATAAGATCTGTCAGGAGTCGGTCATGACCATAGTGAGTACCGCCAACGTTTTCTTCCGCAACCGCTTCGCTGTGCTATTTGTGTTGTTGTTTTGCGTGCTGCTGATACCGCCGTACTTCGAGGATACGGATTGGATTGCTCAATTCTGGCGAGGGTTGTTTACGCTGGTATTGCTGTGGGCGCTGTATTCGGCCGTTGGTAGTAGACGAGCACTGGCTCTAGCTGTGTTGTTGTTACTCCCTACTTTGGTATCTACCTGGCTCGCTGACCCTGCACAGACACGCGTTGTCGCCTACATAGATAATATTACCAATATTGCCTACTTCGGATTGATCTGTGCCTTCCTTGGCCAATATGTGTTGCGCAGTCAACAAGTCACGGTTGAAGTTATTTTTGCGGCGATGTGCCTGTACATGATTCTCGCCATACTGTGGGCCGCGATATTTACCAACATTGAGCTGTTCTATCGCGAAGCATTTTTGTTTCAGGGCGCATTCGCCCATGAAGCGAACATTGGTCCTGAGGATCTGTTTCGACATATGACGTACTATAGTTTCGTCACGCTCTCGACATTGGGCTACGGAGATATCATTCCGGCCAATCTGGTGGCGCGGAATTGGGCCGCGATGGAAGCCATGATTGGCCAGTTTTTTATCGCAATCGTTATCGCTCGCCTGGTAAGCATTTATACCCTGCAGGCAAGTGCAGAACAGGCCGAAGGATAGATAGCGTCAGCGATAGGATTCAGTTGGGTATTCAAACGCTGAACTCGTCTGGACGGGATTGATCTATAGAGGGTTGGAAAACGTACCTCTGCCATGGTTCGACTACTCCGTTTTTTGATTATCAGCTTAGGTCCTGTGCTTATGAGTTGCACCTCCGCTCCGGGTCATGACGGCGCTCCCACCAGTCATTTTGATGGCGAGAAGTTTCAAAATACAGAGCCAATGGATTTTTCCCCAACTCGGATGTTCCGCTTCGGTTGGGGCGCATTGACCGAAGCCTCCAGCTGGCCAAAGTGGATCGAATATGAGCAACAGGCCGTGCCGACTGAACGGATATCCGAGGAGATATCCATTACTTTTATCAACCATGCGTCATTTTTAATCCAGGTAGATGGTCTCAATATCCTCACCGATCCGGTGTACTCTGAGCGAGCCAGTCCCTTTTCCTTTGCTGGCCCAAAGCGTGTCCACGCCCCCGGAGTGGCCATGGAAGACCTACCCCCGATAGACGTTATTTTGATCAGCCACAATCATTATGACCACCTGGATGAGAGCACACTGCGGCAGCTGCTCGCCCTGCAGGAAGAGCCGCCACTGCTGCTAGCGGGTCTGGGCAACGAAGCGCTGCTGGGCGAACTGGGCGACAGCGCACTCTACGATCTTGACTGGGAGGAGGGAATAGAACACGAAGGTGTCGAGTTTATTTTCACCGAGTGCCGGCATCGTTCGGGGCGGGGCATCACGGATCAAATGAAAACGCTGTGGGGATCATTTGTCATAAAAACGTCTCGAGGCAATATCTATTTTGCGGGCGACACCGGCTATAGCCGGCACCTTCAGGAAGCGGGAGATCGACACGGGCCCTTTGCCCTGTCGCTGCTGCCTATCGGCGCTTACGAACCGCGTTGGTTAATGAAAAACGTTCATCTCAATCCCGACGATGCCGTCAAAGCCCACTTGGAGTTGAAGAGTGACTACAGCATCGGCATTCATTTCGGCACATTTCAGCTTACCTATGAAGCCATTGATCAACCGGTGGCCGATCTGCAGGTGGCACTGGAAAAACACGATGTAGAACCTCGGC
>JBCCNJ010000182.1:0-7375 GCA_039025905.1 Pseudomonadota bacterium
ATAGGACTCATAGTCGTTGCGGCCAACATCGCGGTTGAGTGTCACATTATCATAGTAGCCTTCCTGTTGATCGCGTTTGGCTAAGCTTATCTTGGCGGCCAGGTTGTCAGTGATGCCAAAGTTGACAATGGCGTCTCCGTAATACGTCTCGTAATCCTCTAAACCAGCCCGGAACTTAACACCGAGTTCGCCGGTGGGTTGCGTGTGCGTGATATTGATCAGACCGCCAATAGTATTTCTGCCAAACAATGTGCCCTGAGGTCCGCGCAATACTTCAACGCTGGCCAAATCAATGCTGCGTAAGAGAGAACCCGCGTTCGAACCCAAAAAGATGCCATCGGCGACCACGCCAACGGCGGGGTCAAAGTTCTTCTCCACATCGGCAGCGCCGATACCGCGGATGAATATCGCGGCAACGCCTCCGGGACCTTGGGCGGTGTCATCGATAATCATATTCGGTGAAACAAACGCCAAATCCTGCAGGTCTCTGGCGAAAGCATTATCGATTTCGCTTTGCGTTAGCGCACTCATCGGAATGCCAACATCCTGCAGACTTTCCTCTTTCTTTCTGGCGGTAACAACCGTCTCTTCAAGGGTGGTTGAGATGGCTTCGATAGCCGATGTCATCGGCGCCAGCGTAAGCGATGTTGTGGCAAATGCCACGGCGACTGACAGCTTGGTTTTTCCATTGATCATGCGCAACTCCTTTTACCGTTATATGTCTATTGCTCTACCGATATTCGGAGCGCGAGAGGCCCCCACTATCGTCTAATCAACCCCAGAAGCAGCCGTTGCCCTACTAATGAGCGCTGCAGGCTGCGAACCTCATAACCAATACCTCTACCTCTCAATCACACTCTCTTTCGATCACCTCCTGTTTTTGCATGAACGCTCAACTGGATTGGCTCGGAGCCATCAGCTGGGTGCCCTGCACCGGGTTAAAGTAGTGAATCTGTACTTTGCGGATCAGAATCTTCCAAGTGCCGTCTCGCGCTTGCAGCGTGTCGCGATAGGTCGCCCCCACTATCTGGCAGTCAGGGTCTTCGTTCAGAGACCCGACGCAGTCGACGTCACAGACCGATGTGGCATTGCAGGCGTCATTAAAGTTGATATTCAAATTCGTGGTGAGGTGGTGGCTCTCTCCCCAGACGGGCCATAAGACCTGGTGCACCGCCTCGTGTATGCCTTCATGCCCATGAAACACGCCAAAGGGAGGGCCGATATCCCACACGCAGTCCGGCCACCAAATTGCGAGAAATCGATCGAAGTCGCGCTTATCGAAACCGTGACAATAATCGGATACCAATTCGTGGATCGCGACTCGCCCTTCGAGTTCGGCGACTCGCGTTTGCAGTTGGTCCAGCGCAGCCTGAAGGTCCGTCATTGGAATCTCCATGCCTGATAGCGCGGTTCACCGGTAAGGCTCGAACAGATGCGGTGGTGACCACCCTACTCGACAGCAACTTCTTATCGTTAAATTTGCTTGATTGCGTCAAGTAAGTGTAAACCAACAAGGGGGCTTGTCAAGAGCACAAGCTTCGAGAAAGGCAGGGTCGACGCAACGGAAAACTCGAAGTTTTTAGGGGGTCTTGGGAAGAATGGCCTTTTTTTTGGCGAGGCGCGACAAACGTTCACCTTGCACCGCCGGCCTAACCGCCCACAAGTAAAAGGGCTAGTCGCGTCGCAGTATGCCAGTAACGGTTAGTACCACCACGGCAGACAGCACCGCGCCGATCACACCGTACAGGCTGTGCAGTGTCAGCCACAACCAGCGCGCCGGACCATCGGGGACGAAACGACAGAAGGTATCCTGCCCCAGGTTGATAACCGGTAGCGCAAAATCTAGCGCATACTGAACAGTATCCAAACCCGGACAGCCCAGCGGCGCGTCTATCGTTCCGAGGCCTGCGGGCAAAATATAAGTCGTTGGTTCCGGCTCATGCTCAAACGGATAAAAGGGCTGACCGAACTGATAGATGGCGAGCGTGTACATCACTGCACCGGCAAAAACAAACAACAAGAAGGTATACACGGCCCGAGACGTTGAATAGCCGTGCTGACTGATCAGCATTAACAGGCGTGGAAAAATGCGCTTCCAACGGGAATCTACGCGCGACTCCAGTCGCATGCGGATTTTCTCTACTGCGATTTCGTTAGCCTCTCGAGACAAACCGCCGTTGCGAAGCACGCGCGTCAATTGCTCATACGGCTGTGGTCTGAAACTACCGCAATCGGGTACGCCATCTTGATACTGTCGCCTGAGCCACGCTTTACTACAGGTGACTATATCGCCGCCGTCTACATGACGAATTCGCTCATAGGTCATACCGTCGATTTCCAGATAGCCCGGCGCCGGCCAGCCGGTGCCCGCATGCAGCACCAGCGATGACATGCTCATGCCGATCATCATAAACCAGCCTTCCACCGGCTTGATTGGATCGTCCAGTGTGACATCACGACCCGGCTCCGGGCGCTTGGTCACAGTCCCGAGGTTATAGAACACCGCCGCATTGGAAACACGCATCTGTTGAGCGTTAATGACCACTGGGCCTCCGCGGCCCAACAGGCCCATATAGTCCGGCCCGGGCCGTAAGCGGGAATTGACCAGGAAGAAACTGCCGCCAATTCTCGCACTGAGGAAATTCATTCTACCTTCAGACTCAAACGGCAGACCCTCTTGGCCCACGGACAGAAACACGGATTCAACCACTAGATCTTCACAGTGCAGCGAACGCCCTTCGGGGTTGATAATGCGGGCTGAACCACAGGTTAGATCACCGGTAATCTGCGCGGCACCCAGGGCAACCTCGCCATACACCTCACAACGGTATCCATGGGCATAGGACAGCTCTACATTGCCACCGATGACCGCTGATCGTGCGTTGAACGCCGCTTCATCACTGATATCTGTGAACAGTGCGCCATGCAACAGCACACTGCTATCAATACGCGCTCCCTCAAGGTACACCGCACCGTGGGTTTCAAACCTCGATACAGCAGTAGCAGACATCAATAGGCGTCCGCCAATACGCGCATGATTCAGCTGTATTGCGAAATTGCCGACATCCGCCAGATCGGCAAAGTGACTGCAGACTCCCGAGAAGCGCGAGCCCGATAAATCCAGATCCGCCTTAGTGGCCATACTGATGCCGACAAAGGCAGGCAGCACGCAGTCAACAAGACGCAGAGAGAGCAACTCCGTACCACTGAAGTCCACAGAGGAATCAAACTCGCAGCCCATAAACAACAGCGTGAGACTTGCGCCTTCAGATGATTTGATGACAGCACGGATCGGCCCGAGAATTTTTGCGCCGCGAATGCGCAGTGGACCACATAACTGGGGTGAACCCGCCAGCGTCCCAGCAATCAGCTCCTCGATGAATCTCCCGCGCAGTTTATTCGCGCCGGGTCGGCAATCGGTGAAGTCAGCAGTTCCATGATCACACACTGCGGTCAGAACGCGCTGTTCCGCTTCGTTGAGCCCCTCCATCTCACCAACGGGCATCACGGTCATGGCGAGGATCCTCGACTAAATATTCAGGTTTGATCATGACACCACGGCTCGGGCATGGGAAGAGGCCAAAGCACGCCGTTCAGACAAGGCACTACTCAACAACTCAGAGCAGAGAGGTCAAATCTCGGGTTATCTCAGCTGCTGGCGCAGCACGACACGCTGCCGCCCTCGTACCGGCCCATAGGGGGCTAAAATCACCACTGCCGCGATCCTCGGCCGCCGCGCGCAGTGGCGCTAGAGCATCGGATGCGAGCGGAAACGGCGGCGCCATCTCGCTTATTGGGCCCTGCTCTTGCATCAGCCGATTCATAATCCCACGAGCAGCTCGCCCGGAAAATACATTGGTGACTTCGGTCTCTTTCGCCGCCGGAGAACTGAGTGCCGCTCTATGCACTGACCGCGTGGTCGCCTCCGGGCACAGCAGAAAGGCCGTCCCCACCTGAACGCCCGCCGCGCCCAGCTGCGAGTACTCCAGCACGTCGTTTGCCGTAGCGATCCCGCCAGCAGCAATCACGGGTAGTGAAACCCACTCCAGCAGCTCCCCTACGAGTGCCCGTGTATCCTTTTGAATGGCAAGATCCATGGACAAGAAGTGGCCACGATGTCCGCCCGCCTCGGTACCCTGCGCGATGATGGCATCGGCTCCCCGCTGTTCAAGCCAACGCGCCTCCTCGATTGTGGTCGCACACCCCAGGATAACTGAACCCCAGCTTTTAACCCGCTGCACCAATGACTCGCTGGGTAGGCCAAAGTGAAAACTGATCACCGGCGGCTTAATCGCAGCGAGCAAATCCGCAATCTCCTCAGTAAAGGGGACTCTTTGCGGAGCTCGCTCGTGACCTTCGGCAGACAATCCGAACTCCTCATAGTAGGGCCCCAGAGCGCTTCGCCAGCGCGCTTCAGCTTCCACTTGAGCTCCCGGTGGAGTATGACAAAAAAAGTTGAGGTTGTAGGGCAGTTCAGTCGCACGCCTGATGCGGTCTATCTCCGCCAGCATCTCCTCCGGGCCAAGCATGCCACAGGGTAACGAGCCCAGGCCTCCTGCCTGTGCAACCGCAATTGCCAAAGCGCTTCCCTGAGCGCCCGCCATAGGTGCCTGAATAATGGGTAGCTGGATGCCTAGCAAATCCTGAATGTTCACAATGATATCCCTGTAGTCACCGTCGAGATCTCCGCAGAGCGCACTCATAGGCGTGCTGCGTCACTGTGAAGATACCTTTCATTCCTTTATCCTTGCACGCATCGGCCCGCGCGTGCCAGGCAAAATCGTTTTACCTGAGTGTAACGAGAAATACCGTATGAGTAATACCTTTGTGGGGTTATCGATCAAGCCGCTGCTATTGGGCCTGACCCTGATCGCACTGCCCTTAATCACACTCTCGCAGGAACAAGAAACGGAGCAAACCCGAGAGGAAGTCACCCAGGCAGGCGAAGAAGTTGAAGAGGTAGCGGTAGATGAGTCGGAGCTGGATGCGCTTAAGCACGAAGAGGAACGATTGCATGAGCGGCTGGAATCATTGCTACATCGACGCGAAGAATTCAGCGAACGGCTGCGCCAGGCCAGCGGCGAAGACCTGCTGATACTGCAGCGACAAAGCTGGCAGCGGCAGCTTGAAACACACACGACCATCGTGGGCCTGGCCGACAACCTGTTACATCAGGAGGAGGAAGGCCGTGACGTCGGCGAGCAGAAAGCAGAGCTAAAGCGTTTTCTAGAAGCCAACTACAAAAACTATCCACTGCTGATTGAGCGTTACAAAGAGCAGATCGCAGACTTGCGAACACAGCTCGAGGAAGACCCGGAAGCAGACCAGATTAGCATCGATCAGAAGATCGCCGAGGGAGAGAGTCGCCTACAGCGCGGCTACCAGGCAATGATCGAGATCTTACCTGTCATCGAGGCCCTCGGGATTGGCATTCCCGACATGAATGAACAAGCGGTGCAGATGATTAACGAGCGTGCCGAACGCATCGCTGGACGGGTCGAAATCCTCTATGCCACTCGCGATGATCTGCAACAGCGCTTAGTGAGCAGCCCAGATGATGAAGCGCTAAAACAAGAACTGGAAACGACCGAGCTTAGGCTCGATCACGCCACCGATAACCTATCGGCCACCGTCGCCCTGATGTCGTCTCTGGACCTAGACCCGGTGGAGTATCAGCAGCTGTTAATTGTTGCCACCGGCGAGCTCACCGCCGACATTCTCAACAAAGAGGTGGCGTTGGGGCTATTTGAGCGCTGGCGCGACAATATCGTTGAGCAGATCACGAATGAAGGCCCTAGCTGGTTGGTCAAGCTGGCTTTCTTCCTGCTGATACTCGCCGGCTTTCGCGTGCTGGCTGCGCTGGTGCGCAGGCTTGTCATGAAAAGCGTGGGTGGCTCCAGTGTCAACATATCGCGCCTGCTCCAGGATACGCTTGTCTCCTGGTCGTCGCGCATCGTCATGCTCATTGGCCTGCTGGTCGCCTTGGGTCAGCTCGGCGTTCAGATTGGCCCCTTACTCACCGGCCTGGGCATTGCCGGCTTTATCATCGGCTTTGCGCTGCAAGACAGCCTGTCTAACTTTGCCGCGGGCGCTATGATCCTCATCTACGAGCCCTTTGATGAAGGTGATGTGGTTGAGGCGGCAGGCATCATCGGCAAGGTTAGTCGCATGAGCCTTGTGTCTACCACCATTCTCACCTTCGACAATCAGACGCTAATGGTCCCCAACAACAAGATCTGGGGGGATGTCATACGCAACGTCACTGCGCAGCAAATTCGACGCGTCGATCTGACCTTTCGTACTGCCTACACGGAGTCTGTCGAAAAAGTCGAAACCACATTGCATGAGGTGCTCGCAGCCCACGACAAAGTGCTGGACGACCCTGAGCCGCTGATTAAGTTGCATAAGCTAGGTGAATACGCGCTGGAGTTTATCGTCAGGCCGTGGTGCAGCAAGGATGACTATTGGGATGTTTACTGGGGTTTGACCCGAGAGGTGAAACTGCGATTCGAAAAAGAAGGCATCGCCATACCCTTACCGCGTCAGGATGTGCATATTGTATCCGCAGACGATCAAGGCCGTTCCACATGACCGCAATCACGCCATTGCTCAGTCCAAGTCTGTCCAGAACGCGCTGAAAGACATTAAATTGAATACTCCCTAAGATTAGAACTGAGGACGACTCATGACTTCGACCCCACTTTCCCTCGGCGCCATCATATATCCCGGCTTCGAAATGCTCGATCTATTTGGACCTCTGGAAATGTTCTCCCTGCTGGGACCAGACAAAGTGCGTATTCATATGATCGCTCAGTCCAAAGGCCCGGTGACTGCGGCGATGAGCATGGATATCGAACACGGCCCGAAGGTGATGGCAGAGTACGACTTTGAGGACGCACCGGCACTCGATGTGATCATGCTGCCCGGCGGTATGGGTACGCTACCAGAACTGGAAAACCCCGAGATGCTGTCGTTTCTCGCTGAGCGTGCGCAGCAGGCCACTATCACAGCATCTGTTTGCACTGGCTCTGCTTTGTTAGCCAAGGCGGGTGTGCTCGACGGGCACAAAGCGACCAGCAATAAGCAACTGTTCAAATTGGCGGTGGCGCAGTCAGATAAGGTGGAATGGATAGAGGAAGCCCGGTGGGTGGACGACGGCCCAGTCGTTACATCTTCAGGGGTATCCGCCGGGACTGACATGAGTCTGGCCATCATAGAGCGCTTGTTCGGGACCGAGGTCGCTGAATCGGCCATGAGTGACGCGGAGTACAGCTGGCATAGAAACGCAAGTAGCGACCCCTTTCACAGCGAACTGAACAAACTGTCTGACCTACTGGATACCGTATAGGCCATCAGGCCAGAGACAACATGCGCG
>JBCCNJ010000183.1:0-7343 GCA_039025905.1 Pseudomonadota bacterium
AGTCTTTGGCGTGATCGGGTCTACCCACTCGCCATTGATATAAAACTGTAAATAATCTCGCATTGCTAACCTCCGCTATTCAATCAATTCAACTGGCTTTTTTTACCGGAAACGGAGTGTAGCACTTTCCGAAGATCTGACCACCGTGGGGTGACGAAATTCATGGGCTGAGCGGTGATTTCTGCGTTGTCACCCTGCGATCTCCGCAATCTGGGGGTTCAAGACGGATTCGATAGGCCATTGTTTTTAAACCACCAATCGCTCAAAATTGCGCCCCAAAGAGATGTAAGCAATGGAGACACTGGAAATGGATACTGAAGAATTAACCCTGTTTCGAGACATGAGCCGACGCGCGCTTGAGCAAGAGGTTGCCCCTCACTTCGAAGCCTGGGAAGACGACCATATGGTACCCAGAGAGCTTTGGAATACGCTTGGCTCGGCCGGTCTGTTGTGTCCAGACATGCCCGAAGATTTCGGCGCGGCAGGCGCCTCGCCGTTTGTTACCTTCGCGATCATTGAAGAGGCCTCGCGCATGGGCTTTGGCGGGGTCGCGACGGGCTATGGCATCCACAGCAACATCGTTGCACCCTACATTGACCATTTTGGAACAGACCACCAGAAAGAAGAGTGGCTGCCAAGGATGGTGTCGGGCGAGGCTGTGGGTGCGTTGGCAATGAGCGAACCAGGAGCAGGTTCTGACGTGCAGGGCATCCGAACCAATGCGGTTCGCGATGGCGACGACTGGATTCTCAACGGCTCAAAAATATTCATTACCAACGGCTACCATGCGGACATGGTAATCGTTGCCGCGATTACTGACCCGGGCAAAGGCGCTAAAGGCACCTCCCTATTTTTGGTCGACACCTCTTTGCCAGGCTTCGAGCGCGGCAAAAAATTAGAAAAAATCGGTCAGCACACTTCCGACACTGCTGAACTATTCTTCCAAGATATGCGGCTGCCCGCCTCTGCTCTTCTCGGTGAGGAAAACCGCGGTTTTGTTATTATGATGGAAGAGCTACCACGTGAGCGCCTGGGTATTGCTGCGCAGGCCATTGCCGCAGCCGAAGGCGCGCTTGAGATAACCATCAATTACGTCAAAGAGCGCAAAGCGTTTGGACAGCCTGTCTCTAGCTTCCAAAACACCCGCTTCGAGCTCGCGCAGGTGAAAACCGAGATCGAGCTAAATCGAGCGCTGTATGAAAAGTGTGCCGCAGCTTACGCCGAAGGCAAACTGTCGGCAGAAGACGCGGCGATGCTGAAATACGCCAGCTGCGAGATGCAGTGTAAAACCATAGATCAGTGTCTACAGCTCTTTGGTGGCTACGGCTACATCACAGAGTATCCTATTTCTCGCTTTTACACGGATGCGCGTGTGCAGCGTATCTACGGTGGCAGCGCGGAAATTATGCGTGAGCTGGTAGCGCGATCCATTCTGGGTCGAGCCTAGTCGCTGAAAGTGGTGGGTCAGCTCGTCTGACCCACGAGTGCAAATGCTGACAAGACAAAAAAGCCTAAGGTTACTGTCACAATAGAGAGCAGTGTCGTCAGCACCACGAGGTTGGCAGCCAATACGCCATCGCCCTTGGCAGCCACAACCATCACGAAACTAGCCGCCGCAACGGGCGAGGACAACAGCAAAAACAGCACACCAAGCTGCTCGTCTCGTACACCCATTAACAGCGCGACCAGTACACCAATGAGTGGACCGACACACAGGCGCCAGACCGTGCCCTCCCAGGTAATGGGTCCAGCGCTTCGCAGTTGGGACAGTTGCATGGAGGCGCCTACGCAAATCAGCATTAGCGGCAGAAAGATGGCCGATAGCCAATAGCCCACCGGTTCGAGGATGACCGGATCCGACAGGCCCACTAGCGAGACAACAAGCCCCGCTGCAATACCAATAATCAGTGGATTCTTTGCGATACCCATTAACAGAGAGAATGCGGTAACTTTGCTCCCTAAAGTGGTATTGAGCACCCACACCGCTAGTACATTGTAGAGGGCGGTCATTAGTGCCACCGGCAGGGCGGCCAACAGCGGCCCCCGATCACCATACGCGGCCACAGCCAGTCCTAAGCCCACTATCGCCAGATTGGAACGAAAAGCAGCCTGCACAAAGATACCCTGCTGCGCTCGAGGATGTCCGCGCCATCGACTGTATATCCAGCTCAAGACCAGGGTGATGAGCGTAGCCAGGACACCGGCTGCCAGGTAATGCGCACTGCTTAGGGATGAATAATCGACTTGCGCTGCCCCCGCAAAAAGCATGAATGGCAGGCCGTAGTTAAAAGCGATGCGAGACACCGTATTCACGGTGGAGATAGAGACCAAGGAAAAATATCGAAGCAAGAGTCCCAACAGTACCCAGCCGAATGTAGGCACCGAAACTTCCAAAGCGCTGATCAGCAACGCCAGAGGATCACCCCCCAAATAAGCCTCCGCTTAAGCCAATTCCATCACACAGTCGCTCAATGCGCTCAGCAGCCCATCTATCTGCTCGGTCTGGATCACAAACGGCAGACCCAACTGCACGGTATCGCCGACATACCTCACATAATACCCCTTTTCCCACATGCTCATGGCAATCTCGAAGGGGCGTTTGTCCGGTTCGCCGGGCGCGGGCTCAATTTGCAAGGCCCCGGCAAAACCAAAGTTACGAATATCGGCAACGTAGGGCATGCCGGCGAGTTGATGCAAGCCCTCCTCAAAATACGTGGCTAGCTCAGCAACTCGCCGCGGAAGCGACTCTGTTTCCAGCAGATCAAGCGTCGCCAGCCCTGCGCTGCATGCAGCGGGATGCGCCGAGTGGGTATAACCGTGGGCAAACTCCGGCAAATGCTCGGCACCGGCTGTGGACATGAACGCTTGATATATGTCTCGATCCGCAACCACCGCACCCATCGGCATCACGCCGTTAGTGAGCTGCTTAGCAAGGATCATAATATCAGGCACCACACCAAACACGTTGGCACAGCTCATACCACCACAACGTCCCAGGGCTGTTATCGATTCATCAAAGATCAGCAGAATATTATGGGCCGTACAAATATCACGCAATCTCTGTAAGTAACCCGCCGGTGGCGGTATCACGCCGGCTAGTCCAGCCATGGGTTCGACGATAACGGCTGCGATACTGGATGCATCGTGAAGTTCAATCAGATCGCTTAGCTCATTCGCCAGCTCCCAGCCACGCGTCGGTATACCTCGGGTGAAAGCATTTTCGGCACGAAGCGTATGCGACAAATGGTCCATGGCTACCGAAGTGCCGAACAATTTTCGATAGCGGTTGATACCGCCCACGGAGACACCCGCCAGATTCATGCCATGGCAGCCTCTCTCCCGTCCAATCAATCCGGTCTTGCTGGTGTGGCCTTTGAGACCCCAGTAGGCCTGCGCCATCTTCAATGCGGTATCCACTGCGTCCGATCCAGAGGCGGTAAAAAACACGTAGTCGAGTTCCCCCGGCATGATGGATCTGATTCTGTTTGCCAGAGAAAACGCGCTTGTGTGACAGAGCTGAGAAGACGGTGCGTAGTCCAATGACTGCAGCTGTCTGCTAACAGCATGAACGATCTCCGGGCGATTGTGGCCCACCCCAACACACCAGAGGCCTGATACCCCGTCCAGCACTTCTCGATGGTGATCATCCCTGAAATACACCCCCTCGGCCGCGACAACGATACGAGGATCTTTTTTAAACTGGCGATTGCCGGTCATCGGCATCCAGTGCGCGTCCATGCTCTCGGGAGACACCAAGGGCATCGTTGAGATATTGCTCATAGCTAGCACCCTGTCATCATGGCTAAGGGTTTATTCTAGGGCCCCTCTGATTAACACCATAGTACCTCAGCGTGACCTAAAGCGTGCTCGCAGAAGGCGCGCGTCGAAGGCCAAGGCTGGTTGTCCTTGGCGAGGCTTGCAACGCTCTGAGAGTGCGCATTAGGCCACGATAGAGAATTAGGGTGCATAAACCGCCCTCTGGCAACTGAAAGTGCTCGTTATCTACAACTTGTGAGGTAGGTCAGGCGGGCAACAGATGTCTGCATAGGCGGGGTAAAAGCCAGATGGGCGCGCCGTTCGGAGTTTAGCCGTCTCTGTACCCTGATATTGACTTAGCCGCCTGATAGGCAAACGTCATGGCGGGACCAAGCGTTGCACCCGGGCCGGGGTAACAGGGAAGCGTGGGGGCGCTGCAATTGCCGGTTGCGTACAACCCCTCGATAACATGCCCATCTTGATGCAGGACTTGTGCATCTGCGTTAGTCACCATCCCACCTTGGGTACCGAAATCACCCGGGTCAACCTTCATTGCATAGAACGGCGGTTTTTGAATGGGCCCTAAACAGGGATTGGGAGCAATACGCGGGTCTCCATAGTAGCGATCATAAGCCGACTCCCCGCGATGACAGTCCTCGTCAACACCGGTCCGAGCGTACTCATTGATTTTAGCCACTGTACCCTCAAGCCCCGAAGCATCAACGCCAATCTTCTCTGCTAACTCTGATACGCTGTCAGCTTTTGCGAAGAAACCGCTGCGTTCATAACGACCCGGCAACATCCAGTCAGGTCTAAACTTACTGTTGTATAACGGCCCTACAAAATAGCTCGCTCTAAACTGCGCATCGAAAATCTGCCAGGCCGGGTAGCATGGATTATCCGCCGTGTGCCGGCGAAATGTCTCCTGCTGAAATGCCATGTAATTCTGCGACTCATTGCTAAAGCGCTTGCCAGCCGGGTTAACCATGATGGAGCCGGGATAGGATTTCTCCATAATGCTCAAGCGAGGAATTCGCTCTCCTGGGACAGAAATCGTGTTACACCACCAGGCCTCGTCTAGGCGATGCATTTTCGCACCCAACCTCATGCCTTCGACGATGGCGTCGCCAGTATTATCCAACGTGCCCGCGCTCCAACGATGATCCGTCGGCTGTGGCAAGTATTGCTCACGCATTTGCTGGTTGTGTTCAAAGCCGCCTGCGGCCATGATGACGGCGCGGCGCGCCTGAATATTCATGCGCCGACCATTGCGCTTGACCTGCACACCAACAACCTTGCCGCCCTCATCAATAACCCGCGTCATGCTCGTGTTTCGCCAAAGCGGTATGTCGCGATCGCTCATTGATGCCCGCAACCGCGCAACACCAGCACAACCCGTGGCTAGCCTTCTGTGGTAGCGATCCCGAAATCGCCAGGGTAAATCGACAACGTACGCTCCCAACAGACGCAACGCTATTTTCCACCAACCCGGCTGCTGGCCAATCAACAACGCAGCCTCCTGCTGAGTAATACCAATCACTCCCGCCAGATGCATCATGGGATGGGTCCGTCGCAGGTACCGCCATTCCTCTCCTAAACCATCCGCTGCAAACGGTTCAGGCTCCATTGAACGATGCCCAACCATGGACCCTTCTAAGTTGGTGTAGTAATCGGGATAGTGGGCGAGACTTTCATATCTGACCCTGGTGTGTCGATGAAGAAACTCTACCATTTTGGGGCCATTTTCCAGGAAAGCATCAAGCTGATGCTCGGGCACCTCTTCCTCTGAAATCAGCTGGCGAAGATAGTGTTTGGCAGCGCTTAGAGAATCTTCGGCCCCTGCTTCCCGAGCGTAGCGATTGCAGGGAATCCAAACACCGCCACCCGATATCGCACTGGTGCCACCATAAAGATTAGACTTTTCGATGACCAGGGGTTGTCCGGCACCCATCTCATGACAGCACAGCGCGGCGGTCATTCCGCCATTACCCGAACCGACTACCACCACATCGAAACTGGCGTCCCAATCGGTTGCAGTGATCATTTAAACTTCCTTTGCAAACAGTCGGGCCATGTTAGCCTAGTCCAAGGGCGATACAGCCGGTCAGCCAGCTTAAGACTGGACGAGTTCAATATATTGGCCGCCGAAGTTCGTCGTTCGACTGCGCGAGCGTATCGTTCAGACTCGTTGACGGAATTTGGCTACTCGCCGCATTCCCGTTCCGTCAGCAGCCGCGGGATCAAGAGCAATACGCTATGGGAACCTACAGGAAACCAGAGAGATGCGAGTATTGCAGCGCTAACAGGCGAAGCATTAATCCGCTGTACGGTCCAGCTTTGAATACCAACGCTTTTGCCAAGGCGATGAAAAACTGGAATCCTTGCGCCACAAACAGTCGGGGCAGCTTACTCGGCATATAGATCTGGGGACTCGGTTGAACAAACTGAAGCCGTTCGCGATCGCCATGATGATGATCGCTCTGACAACTCAGGGTCAAATGCTGGATGCAGACCAAAGACCCTACCGAATCACGGAGGAACGTGAGCCGTGTGCGGATTACACGCCGCAGCGCAGGGCTTACTTTGGCGACTTTCACGTTCATACCGCATGGTCGTTTGATGCCAGTGCACAGGACACCCGCAATACGCCCGATGATGCTTACCGTTTTGCACGCGGGGAGCGCATCCAAATCCAACCCTATAGTGACGAAGACATCGGGGAGCGACAGATACAAATTGATCGGCCACTGGACTTCACTGCCGTCACTGATCACGCAGAGTTTTTAGGTGAAATGCGCCTCTGTAACCAACCGGGCTCGCCAGGCTACTGGCACCCGACCTGCGCGCTACACCGACACATGCCCTCAATGTCCTTCCTGACCTTTGGTGCGTATGGCATGAATATGAAAAAGCGCTGGAATCTCTGCGATGAAGACGACACACAATGCAAGACGGCCGCCGGTGACACCTGGCGAGATATACAGCGCGCAGCAGAAGCCGCCTATGATCGGAGTAGCGATTGTGAGTTCACCAGCTTTATTGGCTATGAGTGGACTGCGAATATCGGCGCCGGCCTGAACTTGCATCACAACGTTATTTTTCGCAATGAGCAGGTACCCGCTCACGCACTGAGTTGGCTGGAGTCACCGACTCAGATCGATCTATGGGACTACCTGGACGAGGAGTGCGTCGATGCACTGGACGATTGTGATGCCGTAGTAATTCCACACAATTCGAACCTGAGCGGTTCCCTTATGTTTAAGTCAGCGCGCATTTCGGCAACTCAGGTACCCGATGCGCCAGACACGGTAGATGATGCGATGCGTCGTGCTCGCTGGCATCGTCTGTTCGAGATGGTGCAGCATAAAGGCGCGTCTGAATGTGATAGCCGCAGCGCAGTCTGGGGCGCAGACGAATTCTGTGATTTCGAACTGCTTGATTACGACACTTTTGGTGGCAAAGATACGGGCGCTTCAGCCAGTGCGCCAGTTCGATTAGTCACTCGCTTTGTTCCCGATGAACACAAGCCCTTTACGCGTCTGCCGGACGAGACTAATTTTCTTCGCTATGCCCTTAAGAAGGGTCTG
>JBCCNJ010000184.1:0-7343 GCA_039025905.1 Pseudomonadota bacterium
GGTTCCGTTTCTACGTGCTGCCCATGTAGCGATAAGAAGCGTTCAGGAGACAAACTGAGAATCGCGTTATCACCAGCTTGCCTAAAAAAAGCAGAGAACGGTGCTGCAGCAACGCTTCGCAAGGCGCGATAAGCGTGCCAGGGTTCCCCCTGATACTCGGCGATGAAGCGTTGCGCTAGATTCACTTGATAGCAGTCCCCAGCGCGTATGTATTCCTGGATGCGGTCGAAAGCGCCGCGATAAGACTGCGGGGTAAAGTTAGAAGTGAAGTTCGTCTTTAAATGAAAGTCAGCCTGTGTGTTTGTGGCCTTCGAATTCAGGCGCTTGATCAGATCCCTTCGCGTCTGCGCCGTTACAGTAGGCCGACAGACCAGCGTTGCCCTACGCAGCAGATGATCTTGAATGACACACCAGTCATAGGCGCGCAACTGTACCAACGGTGCTTTATTTGGATATTGATCGTTCTTGCTGTGCTCGATGCCGTGTAGGCGATTGCCACAGTCGTAACTGATATACCCAAGCAGTCCGCCGCAAAAGGGTATGTCCTCGGATACGGTTTGTGTGCCGAGATAGTGCTCCCGCTGGTATGTCAGCAACTCCTCAAAGAACGAATTCGTTTGCTGCGCTTCAATACCTGTGGCCAGGCCGCACAGGTCGGCCGATGGTGCGGCGGTAAGAATATCGTAGCGACCCGCAGTGCTGTAAGGAAAGCTACTGTCCAGTAGAACGGCGAATGGGAGATCAATAATGCGCTCGAACAGCTCACAGCTATCCTTGCAATAGGGGACTTCGTCCAGCTTAACTGTTAGCGACATAGCAGCTGCCTGCGGCTATAGGCTTAGGGTGCGCAGCTCAACATCGTCAACGCTGTGACGCCACAATTCGTTGAACAATTCGAGATGAGCCTGGGTCGAGGCCTTGGATGAGGGTTCGAAAAATCCGTTGTGATCACTATCTCCCGGTTTGTAGAGCACACCGTCGCGGTCACAAATCACAATCGTTTCACCCTTCCACTGCGGATGGTTTTCCTGTTTGCGTATGTGTACAGAGGTGGGGAGGCGGCGCGCCAACAACAAGAGCCTGTGACCACGGGCAACAACGGCTCGCGAATCGGCAATGAGAATACGGATGCGTGTTTGTCGACTGCTGCGAACCAATCCGGCTATAGCATCTACGATTTCAGTGTTATCAAATACCTGATGATCTAAATGGGGGCTGAGAATACAAATCTCTCTGGCTGCGGAAGCACACAACTCTACTGCTAGCTCATCAAACGGATGTGGATACTCTACCGCGCTCAAGAATTCATTCGACATCGATACATCCTGTATCCAACAGAAATTCCAGCAACTTTGAACCTTCTTTTTGGGCCGAGGCTTTCCTAAGGCGCTGGCCGCTCAAATGCCAACTCTCACACAGCGCAATCAAGGTGTCGAGAATTGAGACTGCAAATACACGATATTCTCCATTCGCGAATACAGACACGTTCATAGACTGTTGCGTCCACGCCAGTTTCGCCGTTGCACTAAGGGTGACAGCCTGCGGCTGACACAAACGTTGTCGGGCCAATTCGAGTTCGGCATCGTCGAGGCGATAATCATCTTTGGCTTCGGTCACTAGTTCTCCAAACCATTGACCTTCAGTGTCCGCAGCAATGGCACGGCGAACCTGTTCGCTTGCGTGTGCTATTTCCATTGCAGAGATTTCGCCTGGTCTGGCTTCCTGCTCCCTCACAGTGTCGGTATAGAACAGATCAGCATCAGTCTGTTCGAAGGCGCTATCAGCCCATCGGGAAATTAAATCGACGATTCTGGGGGCGCGAAATCCAATAGAGAAGGTGGTGCATTCCCCCTGAGCTATACCCCAGTGAGCTACGCCTGGCGGAACGTATAGGATATCGCCTGGCCTCAGCAAATATTCCTGTTCACAGTGAAACGCCTCTAAGATACGCAGCTCATCATGATTCAGTATGGGCGTATCGGCGTTGCAACGTTGGCCAATACGCCACAGCCTTTCGCCCTCGCTCTGAAGTAAGAAAACATCGTAGTGATCGTAGTGAGGTCCAGCGCTTGCGCCATCGACTGCATAGCTCATCATCACATCATCAATACGCCACTGCGGGATGAAGCTCACCAATTTGCGCAGCTCTGCCACCGGTGGGACATGATGATCGACCGATTGAACCAGCAATGTCCAGGGCCCTGGGCGCTGAAAGTCTGCCTCTGAAAATGGTCCGTGGAGTAATGACCATTGCCCCTTGCGATACTCGATGATTCGAGACTCGACGTGCGCTTCCAGGGCAAGCCCGGCGAGTTCGTCAGCAGATAGAGGCGCGACGAACGGATCTAGTGCTCCCGAGATCAACAACGGTTGCTGCTGCCAGTAATTGCATAGAAAGTCGCGCTTATCTAGCTTGAGCACATCCATTGCTTCTAGGCCCTGCTGTTAAATCGCTTTGGCCTGATCGGAGGCGTTGCCTGTGTAACCTTCGGGCGTAAGCGCGAGCAACTCACGGCGCGCCTGCTCAGGCAAGTCTAATTTAGCAATAAAGCTCTGTATCAACTCGGCGCTCATGTGTTGGCCGCGACTCAGTTCCTTGAGCTTTTCATAGGGTTGCTCAATGCCATAGCGACGCATGACAGTTTGAATAGGTTCTGCCAGAACTTCCCAGCTGTCGTAGAGGTCATCCGACAGACGCTTAGAATTCAACTCGAGTTTGGCTATACCCTTCATCGCGGACTGGTAGGCGATCAGACTGTAGGCGAAGCCGACACCCATGTTTCGCAGCACCGTGCTGTCTGTAAGATCGCGTTGCCAGCGACTCACGGGCAGTTTGCTGGCGAGGTGAGTAAAGATCGCATTCGCTAGCCCCAGGTTACCTTCGGCATTCTCGAAATCGATGGGGTTAACTTTATGCGGCATAGTAGAAGAGCCAACCTCGCCGGCAATGGTTTTTTGTTTGTAATAACCAAGAGAAATATAGCCCCAAACGTCTCGTGCGAAGTCGATCAAAATGGTATTGAACCGGCTTACTGCATCGAATAGTTCGGCCATATAGTCATGGGGTTCGATCTGTGTCGTATAGGGGTTAAATCGCAGACCGAGTGACTGCACAAACTGCTCGGCGTTAGTCTGCCAATCTACATCGGGATAGGCCGCCAAATGGGCATTATAGTTACCTACGGCACCATTGATTTTTCCCATCAAAGGGACAAGTTCCACCTGTTCGGATTGCCGGCGTAGGCGAGCGACCACATTGGCGATCTCTTTGCCCATGGTGGTAGGACTGGCTGTTTGCCCATGCGTGCGCGATAACATGGCAGTGTCGGCGCTGGCATACGTCAGCTCGGTTAGCGCATCGATGATGCTGCTCATCTGAGGTAGCAGTACTTCATCCAAGGCGTCTTTGAGCATCAAGGCATGCGCGAGGTTATTGATATCCTCTGAGGTGCAGGCAAAGTGCACAAACTCCGCGATCGATTCGAGTTCATCGTTCCCTTCAAACCGCTCTTTGATGAAGTACTCTACCGCCTTGACATCGTGATTGGTGATAGCCTCGATATCTTTGATACGCTTGGCGTCGACTTCTTTAAATTTTTCGGCGAGGTTGGTAAGTACTTTGTTTGACCCTTTGGATAGGGTGGGCACTTCCTCAATATCGGGGTGTGCAGCCAGACATTGCAGCCAGCGAACCTCCACCAGTACGCGGCGTTTAATCAAGCCGTACTCGCTGAAAATATCGCGCAAATGCTCGGTCTTGCTGCCGTAACGGCCGTCAATAGGGGATACGGCGCTAAGCGCTGAGAGCTTCATGCGATGGCTGTCCTGGGCAGAAATGGCGATTTTACACTACGCCCAGTCCACGTGACAGTTGCTGGGAGGTTCTAAGCAGTGTTTTGCGTTGAACGATCAGTTTCCAGCGACGACCGCCCAGCTGATGCCAGAGAAATGCCGACCTTATGCCGGCAAGCAGCACTGCACGGATCATGTCAGCGTTATCGCTGTTTTCTAAATGCTGTGCACTACCGGTGACTTTGATTCGAAATTTGAGTTTGCTCAATGTGTCCTGATAGATTCCAGATATGCTGGAGCACACTTCCTGCACGTGACTGGCGAAGTGCTCTGCTTTGAAGCTTGTGTGCTCCAATCTGGAGTGCACAACCGACATCATGGCTGCATCACCTGCGAATCTGCGCTCCAGATAGAGCAGGGCGAAAACATATCGCACGAGATCGCGATTTTCCGCTGCCTGCCGGCTGGCAAGTAGACTGCTGAGGTTATTGAGTCCCAGTTTAACTCCCGCCACACCGCCGTAGATGTCTTCAACAGACTCGGACTCAAATGCAAACAGACTATTGATAGAGGGGGATAGAAATTCCAGGGGATAGCTTCCGGTTTTGGACACCTGATCAACCAATCGAGCCGATTGCGCTACGCCCGCAAGCGCAATCGTTTGTCGTTCCAGATTGCTGTAGCCGCTGCCACTCATAATCCTTAGGCGGCCCTTTCTATCACGCCGCCACCCAGACAGCGTTCCCCATCGTAGAAGACCACAGATTGTCCTGGCGTAATTGCACGTTGCGGCTTGTCGAACTCGACTCGATAGCCGTGATCTTCTCGCGTCAGTCTGCAGAGCTGATCCGCCTGTCGATATCTGATTTTCGCGGCCAGGCGGGCAGGGAGTTCCGGCTCTTCTCCCGCGATCCACAGGACCTCACCGGTAAACAAATGCTGTCGGAAAAGTGCAGGGTGGTCGTTACCCTGGGCGACGACGAGTACGTTTGCCGCCACGTCTTTATCTACCACGTACCAAGGAGCGTCGTCGTGATTGGCGAGGCCGCCAATGCCCAGCCCCTGACGCTGGCCGAGCGTGTGGTACATCAGGCCTTGATGCTGACCGAGTAACTCACCCTCCAGGCTGTGAATAGGGCCGGGCTGCGCGGGGAGATACTGCTGCAGGAAGTCTTTGAAACGTCGCTCACCAATAAAGCAAATACCGGTTGAGTCTTTTTTCCTGGCGGTTGCCAGGCCATGTTTGGATGCGAGCTCCCTAACGGACTGTTTGTCCATCGATCCCAGCGGGAAAAGCGTTTGCTCCAGTTCACTACAACCCACAGCATGAAGAAAGTAACTCTGATCCTTGTTGTGGTCCACTCCTTTTAATAGCGTGCCACGGCCGCTGTCAGAACCCCTTCTGGCATAGTGGCCGGTTGCAATGCAGTCGGCCCCCAACATAATCGCATAGTCGAGAAAGGCTCTGAACTTAATCTCTCGATTGCACAGCACATCGGGATTGGGTGTGCGTCCAGCCCGGTACTCCAGTAGAAAATGCTCGAATACATTGTCCCAATATTCGGAGGCAAAGTTAGCACCATGCAGACTGATATCCAGTGCGTCTGCGACCGCCTGGGCATCGGCAAAATCTTGCTTGGCGGTGCAATACTCGGTGCCGTCGTCTTCCTCCCAGTTTTTCATGAAGAGGCCTTCCACCTGGTAGCCCTGCTCTCGCAGCAATAGGGCAGACACAGAAGAGTCGACACCACCGGACATGCCGACGATGACTTTGCTAGCAGCGTTAAAACTCATGGGCCGTAAATAAACTCTAGAGGGTACCGAATCCCAGCCCGGTATCGCTCTATAGAATCGATCACCAGGGGACTGCGCATTTTAACAGAATTGGCAAGGATTGACTCATAATCCAGCCAGTGAACTTCATGAATATCGGGGTCCAGAGAAACATCTTTCTTGCATTCGATGGCGGTGCCTATAAACGTGGTCCGCATGTATGTCGTATCATTTAGAGGCGAGCTGTACAGGGCGATGCCAAGCAGCCCGGTGAGTTCGATATGCCATGCGGTTTCCTCCAGGCTTTCACGCAGCGCGGCCGCCATCAAACCTTCCTCTCTCTCTACGTGTCCCGCCGGCTGGTTGAATACCAGTTTGCCCGAGGCTTTGTCCCGCTCCTCGACCATGAGAAAACGCCCGGCCTCTTCGATGACGGTCGCGACCGTGACATGGGGATACCACTCTTCCATTTAGTGTCTCCGCTTAGCGCTAGCGCGCTTGTTGGATTTGATTGGCATATTAATGTCGAGTTTGCGGTGGGCTCCGGCTGGGAGTTCATCCAGAGACCATTCTCCCACTTGAATACGCAAAAGGCGCAGGGTAGGGAAGCCAACTGCGGCGGTCATGCGCCGAATCTGACGATTACGACCCTCGGTGATACGCAGTTCGATCCAACTGTCCGGTATTTGCTTGCGTGCGCGCACGGGTGGCTCGCGTGGCGCGATAGCTGGCGGTGAGATCCGCTTGGCGCGTGCTGGTCGCGTCATGCCGTCCTTTAGCTGTATTCCCTGCTTAAGTTTTCCGATCGCGTCATCGTTAATAGCACCCTCTATCTGCACATAGTAGGTCTTCCATCTTTTGTGACGCGGATTTGCAATCAACTGCTGCAGAGCGCCGTCGTCGGTGAGCAAGAGCAGTCCCTCGGAGTCATAGTCGAGCCGACCCGCGACTCTGTACCCAGGTGCAGACACGAAATCGGCTAGGGTGCTGCGACCTTGCTCATCGGAAAACTGGCTCAGCACCTGATAGGGCTTATTAAATAGGATTAGCCCGGCCATGTTTAATCAATCCCGTCTGAAGACATTCAAAGGGAGCCCGATACATACGTCCGTCAACAGAATGACTTCCTATCGTGCTACACTACGCGCCGCTCGGCCAGTGGCGACACCACTTGAGCATCCCCAGCTAATCTCGAGTCGTAACACAATGGAGTATATTATGGGCTACAAACATATTCAGGTGCCGTCTCAAGGTGACAAAATCACCGTTAATGACGATTTCAGCCTGAACGTCCCGGCAAATCCTATCATTCCCTTTATCGAAGGCGACGGTATCGGTATCGATATCAGTCCGGTCATGATCGACGTCGTTAACGCGGCGGTAGAGAAAGCCTACGGCGGTGATAAGAAAATTTCCTGGATGGAAATTTATACTGGCGAAAAGGCGGCAGAGCTGTATGACGGCGACTGGTTCCCGGAAGAGACACTCGAAGCAATTAAAGAATACATCGTAGCGATCAAAGGGCCACTCACGACGCCCGTCGGTGGCGGCTTTCGTTCATTGAATGTCGCGTTGAGGCAGGAACTCGATCTCTATACCTGTTTACGTCCTGTGCGCTGGTTTGAAGGCGTGCCCTCACCCGTGCGGGATCCAGGTGCTTGCAATATGGTTATCTTCCGTGAGAACTCAGAGGATATCTATGCCGGGATTGAGTATCAGGCGGGTAGTGCGGAAGCCCAAAAGGTCGTGGATTTTATTATCAATGAGATGGGCGCCAC
>JBCCNJ010000185.1:0-7333 GCA_039025905.1 Pseudomonadota bacterium
AAATCAAGGTGAAAACAGTCGTTAACTACAAAAATCCACTTACGCATGCTCTGTGAGTTACGTCAATAGCATGGGTTGAGCCGGCTTGGCTGACGATAAAGAATCGCTATCATTTACAGTGGGTCTGAACCTTCTCTCGCGTTGGACGTTCTCTAAACAACACCTGCTCCCACTAAATCTGCTTTTTGGGTCGTTGGACGCGCTTGCAATGCAGGCTGGCAACTGAATAACGGTGGCTGTTATCTTAGGAGATCAATCGATCCACAGTCAGGTGCTGTGCCTCTGATCCACTGTGACCTGTCATGATCATTTGAGCCACGGCATACCCCATACCACTGGCATACAGAACGCCTTTGCGGCCTCCGCCATTGGCCATGTAGACGTTATCCCACCCAGGCACTTGCCCCAACAATGGCAGGCGATCCTGGCTTACCGGTCGTGCACCCGCGCCGTGATCGAGGATTGAAAATTCCCCCAGTTCAAGGAACTGAGCAATGTGATGCAAAATTGTGGCGCGCCCGTTTGCGTCTGGTGACGGATCACTGCCCTGGTGTTCTTCGGTGCCGCCAAGTATCAGGGTGCCATCCGGCTGACGATAAACGCCCGCCAAGTCGTGGGTGATATCTACATTCAATTCCAGCTGTGTCGCTCTGATTCGTAATAGCTGTCCCGTTATGGGTTGCACCAGCAATGCCGCGTTCAGGTATGTGGATAAGCGTGCAATGCGTGATCCGGTGGCGAGAACAAGCTTGTCGAACTGCAGCGTATCTGAACCTACGCAGATACCAGAAGCACCATGCTCGCTTTGTAAGATATCCGTCAGTTCGCCGCTTATGACGCGCAGACCCCGAGCCTTGGCATAGGTAATCATCGCGGCAGCATATTCGCGGGTGTTGACGCTACAATTCCCGCGTTGGAGGAGTCCGCCAATGACGCGGGGCGTAAGTGCGGGTAGCATTGCCCTCAGTGCCGTGGCGGACATGAATTCTGCTGAAAATCCCTCGGTCGCGTTGTAGCGCGCTTCCACGCGACTGAGCTTAGCTTGCTCCTGCTCATCCAGCGCTAGCTGCACGCGTGGCGCACTACGCAGTAACGCGCGGGTATCCGCTGTTGCCTGAAGTTCATCGACAATATCATGGTGCAGCCTATAACAGTGCATGGCGAAAGGCGCCATACAGCCCGGTATTTCTTCACCATGCAACGGATTCACGCCGCCTGGATTCCAGGCCGAGGCCTGACTGGCAATGCCGGCACGTTCGACTAGTGTGGCGTTGATACCCTCGCGCGCCAGGTAGAACGCACAGCATGCGCCGACGATGCCGCCGCCGACAATAATGACGTCTGACATCCTAGCGCCTGCGCTCATGCGGGCTCTGTTGCTGCCATGGCTTTATCCACCAACGCCAGCGATGTCTTAAGCGCCAGGGCAAACTTTTCGTTGCGGGGATCGAGTACGCCAACGTGCTTTTTGGCCACCGCATGCAGTTGCAAGCGACCGCTAGTAAACCGTTGCGGATTTCCGTCCTCTAGTCGCATTCGCGACGCGATCATGGTTATATCGCCTGAAAAGTCGGGCAAGGTATAGCGCGCAATGGCTAGCGCGATGCACTGTTTGACGTGCACAGCGGCGGCGACAAAGCGCGGGTCTCTAGGGGTATCGTCTAGTGCCCCTCGCTTTGCGAGCCACTGCAGTGTGGAATGTCTCTTTACTAGCTGCTGGTCATAAGGATTCAACCGCAATGACAAACGGTCCTTCGCGTAGCGGGCGTGCGCCTTTAGGGTATGCAGGGGCTGGTTGCGCCGCTGGGTTACGCTGCCGACGGGCGGGTCGATCAGCAATAGCGGCAGTACCTTGTCGCCCGCTGCTTGCAACTGCCGAGCTATCTCGACCGCCACGATGCCTCCGGCGCAGATGCCACCAACGAGATAGGGGCCCCTAGCTTGTGTTTCGCGCAACAGCGCAATGTAGGTTGACGCCATCGCTTCTACACGGCGTAGCGGCGTATCATTTCCGTCTAGACCCTTTGCCTTGAAGGTATAAAACGGTCGATCGTTGCCCAGCAGGCTGACAAAGTAAGGGCTGAGGTAGGCGTTGCCGTCGCCACCGTGAACCATGAATAGCGGTGTCTTCGCGCCCTGAGTGCGCACCGGCACGAGTAAAGAGCGCGGGTCCATGGATTGCTGAGGTGCTGCGAGCAACTCATCCAGGAGAATCGCGATTGCGCCTACACTGGCATTGTCGAGCAGTTGTTCCTGCTCTATCGCGACGCCGAAGCGTGTTTCTAGCAGTGTGTGTAAGCCTGCAAACGAGAGTGAATCGCCACCTAGCGCAAAAAAGTCGGTGTCTCGATCGATGGTCTGATGAGGCAGCAGTGTTTGAAAGCAGGCAGCGATGTCGCGTTCGCGAGAGTTCAACACTGGCCATCCGCTTGCCCCTACCGACGAAACTGCAGTTACGGACAGCTCTGCGAGTGCGCGCCGGTCGATCTTTCCTGTCGCTGTCTTCGGCAACTCGTCCAGAAACAGGTACTGTTGCGGAAGCATGTAAGTGGGTAGGACCTCCTCCAGGAGGGAGTGCATGGACGCAATGGATTGGAGCTCAGGTTTGACTCCGGCCAGGGCGGCGACGAGGGTATCAGCACTGGTCGCCTTGGAGAACACGGCGACTTCGCTGGCAAGATTCAGGCTATCTATGCCGGCCTCAACTTCTGCCGGGTAAACAGAGTGTCCGCGTATCTTAAGGCGAGCGCTGCTGCGTCCCGTCACATGTAGTTGTCCTTGTGTATCTAGATAGCCCTCGTCGCCGGTGCTATAACAGCGCCAGCCAGGTTGCCCGGCCAGCTCACTAAAGGCGGCGTCGGTCAGATCATCACGGTGCAAATAGCCGGGACTCAGGTAGGGACTGCTGAGCTGAATATTGCCAACCCGACCTTGGGGGAGGCAGCGCGCAGTGTCGTCCACTATGCGAATTCGCACTGCATCTGCTGGTCGTCCAACCGGCAGTTGTCGGGCGCTGTCGGCATGACACACGTTGGCATGGTGCTGACATATCACGCTGATTTCGGTGGCGGCGTAGTGATTGTACAAGGCGGCATGAGTTGGGAAGTGTTTTGCAAATAGTTGCACGTCGCTTTCGAAAAGCGTTTCACCGCCAAGGTCGACCGCCTTCACTGCAGCAAAGCTGCGTTGGCTCGCTACCGTGCGCACCAGCTGCCGAAACAGCGATGGCACCATGTGCAGCACCGTGATGCCGTGATTTTCCGTCCAGTGGGCCAGTGTGTTGAGGTTTGTTGCCGACGGACGATAAGGAAATAGGGTAGCGCCGTTCAGTAGTGCCCCGAAGATATCGAGGTTACTGGCACTGAAACTCAAGGTATAGAACAGTGATAGACGGTCATTCGGACCAATACCCAACTGCGTTGAGTAACACTCGATATAGTGGAGCACGTTGCGGTGGGATTGACACACCCCTTTCGGTTCCCCGGTCGAGCCTGATGTATAGAACACACAGGCCACGTCTTCAGTGACAGAGGTGGCTGGGTATGCTTGCGGACAAGCACTAGGCTCGCAGTTGCTCAGGTCTATCACCGGAGCACCGTTGCCTAGCCAGCTGTTTAATTGAGTCACATGCTCTGTGTTGGTCAATATTGCCGCAGGCTGACAATTGGCTAGGATCTGCCGGATGCGCGGCTCCGGATCAGACGTGTCTAGCGGCACATAGGCGCTGCCAAATTTTAGGATGCCGAGTATGCAGCCTATTGCTTCCGCTCCAGGTTCAAGATAGATCGCGATGCGATCAGTGGGGGCGGCCAGTGCCGCCATGAGCTGGTTGGCAACACCGTTGGCAAAACTATCCAGTTCGATATAGGTCCAAACACGCTCCTGATGCACGATAGCAGTGTTGTCACCGCGCCGCGCGACGACTTGTGCAAAGCGAGCAGGTAGAGTGCCCGTGGTATTCAGGCTATGGCCGTCGATAGGCCGGGATTCACCCATTGTCATGTGCCGTAGACACGTATTCAAAAGGCTCCCAGCCGTTGGCGCTGCGAGTAAGCCATTCTACAGGCCCCGCAATACCGTTATCGTCACGCTCTGCGCCAGTCAGATTGACCACGACCGCCTCGCTTCGCGGTACATCGCCGGTGTGCACGGCTTTCATCAGCCCAGCGATCGCAGCGCCAGAAGAAAAGCAAACCCGTATGCCTTCCAGGCGCTGAACCATATCAGTTGCCTCACGTATTTCGGTTTCGCTAACACATTCCATGTGGCCGTTGCTCTCCTGCACGATTCGGCGAATGTAGGGAAATGAACGGCTGGGATTACCGCGCAGTATCGCCATGGCGATGCCTGAGGGATTGCTCACAATAAGCTCATCAGCGATTGAATCGCTCCCTGCTTGCCAGGCGCGGACCATGGGAGCACAAGATGTCTGCTGCACGCAAAGTAACCGCGGTGGCGCTTTGGTCTTACCCATTGCGGTGAGTTCTTTGCCACCCTTATACACGTCGTAGACGCCCATGGCGCTGGAGACGGCCTGGACATACCAGGTGATAGGCACGGGTGCCTGCTCAGTTGTCTCTAACCAGGCAAGTTTCAGGCCTTCTCGGCGCGCGGGATTGAAGAAGCCGGCTTCTGTTGTGTAACCATCCGTGTGCGCGAGTTTGCTACAAAAATCCGACGCCTCAACGAAACTCGCCTCTTTGAGAACGATGTTGCGCAGGCGCGCGGAACTGCGGGCCCTGACGCGGTCGGTAAACCGGGATGACGTGACGAGACACATCGCTATACCGGGGAAGCGGTCCAGGGCCTGGGCAAATGCGGAGGAGCTATTGCCGGTAGACGAAGTCACGAATGCGCGAACGCCGTGTTCCCATAAATACGGTAAAGCGATGGCAGCCATTCGGTCTTTAGTCGAGCGCGTAGGCAGAACGGTTTCATTTTTCAGATAGAGATGCTCAAGTCCAAGCAGCTCTCCCAGGCGCTCTGCGTGCACAAGGGGTGTATACCCCATATGTGTTGGCAGGAGGGCAGGGTTATGCACGGGCAGCAGATCGGCGAAGCGTATGTAGGGGTTGCTACTGTCAGCGAGCTGCGCTCGACTGAGATCGTACTCGATATCAATCATCTGGCCGCACCCATCACAACGTGGTTTGAATGTGTCACGAAACTCATGGCTACAGCTGACGCAGCGATTGCGAAACTGAACCGGCGTTTTCACACATTCGACCACGAGTCGATCATCCTGAGGTCTTGGGCAGTCGGTAGTGTAGCGGTTTCACTGTGTCAGTGTCACACTGTAGTAAGGTATCTTCGCGCGACAGCGATACCCTATGCTGGCTTTGTTAAAGCGGTGCCGTCAATTTGCTTTCAAAAGAAGATACACCACGTCGTTAAGACACCGAGATTTTGTGTATCTAGCTGAAGCGGCAACGCTGCCGACTGGGCTAACTGCCTGCTCGGATGACGATGATCCGTCGAACAAGCGATTTTTAACGCTTCCCCGACGGCGATCAATCATTGCTTAGCACTTAGCACTTAGCACCTAACACTTAGCACTTAGCGTTCAATGCCTTAGCCACACCAGAATGCCATTCGATCGTGGGTGTTGTCTCGTGGCGTGTTCTTAACCAGCGAGGCAGGGCTGAGATTTCCATGGACAAAGAGTGCTTTGTTCCGAAGCGGGAGAGCGCCAGGTTGGCAGTGATCCTGACGGCTGCTGTTGAACAGATCCGTCGAGGCCCAAACGTGATGCGAGCTTATGGAGGATAGGTTTGCACCTTCTCCCGGGTCGCAGTTTCTCGAAACGCTTCCTCGGCTTGCTCCATCTCTTGTTTCAAGCGCTGCACAATCTCTGGATGCGAATCTGCGAGTGAATAGCGCTCCTCGGGGTCATTCTCCATGTCGAACAGAAGCCAGTAAGGCTCGACAAATCCCGGTAGCTGGATGAATTTATCCAGCGCGCCCAGATGGTGTCGGTAGTACGCGCGCCTGAGCAACTTCCAGCGCTGGTCTCTAATGCCAACGATTTCTTCATTATCAAAGTAGTAAAAGTATCGGTGTTCGGTCTCGCTGCTGTTATTTTTCTGCACCAATGGCAACAGGGTAACGCCATCAATCTCAATGTTCGCAGGGATGGATGTGCCTGCCGCTTGGGCTATGGTGGGCAGTAGGTCCACATTAACACTGAGAACGTCGCTGGCCTGGCCTGCTTCCACGGACTGTGGCCAGCTTGCGATAAGACCCACCCGATAAGCCCCATCCCACGTGCTGCCCTTTGCGCCTTTAGCGCCGGCGTTGCTACCTTCCCACCAGGCACCATTGTCGCTAGTGAAGAAGATGAGCGTGTTGTCATATACGCCTGCTTGTTTGAGGGCTTTGACGACTTCACCCGTGCTCCAATCGATCTCTTCCACGGTATCGCCGTAGGGCCCCGCTTGCGATCGGCCTGCAAACGCTTCGGAAGCGTACAGGGGGATGTGGGGAAAGGTATGGGCAAGGTAAAGGAAGAAAGGGTGTTTGCTATTGTCTTCGATAAAGGCCACAGCGCGTTCAGTATAGCGACGCGTTAACGTGCTCTGGTCAACGGGCTGCTCGATACCCTTGTCGTTCTCATACAGTGCAAAATTAGGCATGTCGTTGGAATGCAGCACGCCGTAGAAGCTCTTAAAGCCGTGATGCGTTGGCCAAAACTCAGTGCGGTTGCCGAGATGCCACTTGCCTACCATCGCGGTGTTATAGCCCGCATTGTTGAGCATCTCAGCGATCGTGACTTCCTCAGTTGGCAGGCCGTGCTCGTCATTTGCGTTAACGACGTCCCAGGCCATACCGCTGCGAATTGGATAGCGCCCCGTGAGCAAGCCCGCGCGAGATGGTGAACAAATATTCGCGCTAGCGTAGAACTGATTGAACACCACGCCTTGTGCAGCGAGCGCATCTAGGTGTGGTGTTTTGATGATGTCATTGCCGTATACACCAAGATCGCCCATGCCCAAATCATCTGCCACTATCAGAATGATATTGGGTGGGTGGTCTAGAGTTTCACTCCACACATTCACGCTGGAGACGGCGGTGGCAAAGACTGCTAGAAAAAATTGTCGTAAAGGCATGGCCGAATTTCTAGGGAGAGCAAGACTTGTTAACAACGATTTTACCGCGCTACGACTTCAGTGGGGAACCAAGAGTGATGTTTGCGTTCTCATTTTGAGTACGATGCTAGAGACCTTGCCTGGTGTGTTTGCGGGCTTGTAGCAACAGCTGGCCCGTTTACTGGTAAGTGCTTCAAATTGGATCTATCACTCATAGTGATGTGGGTAGGGTTTACCCTAGCCGCCTA
>JBCCNJ010000186.1:0-7323 GCA_039025905.1 Pseudomonadota bacterium
CCTGGCGGCTGCCATCGCGCCAGGTACGCAGAACAAGGCGATCTCCGTTTGGCTCCCGCGACACACCGGGGTTGTGAAAAACAACGTCGTCATCGATTATCGACAGCATCAGATAGAGGGTTTCGTTGCGCGTTGCTGCTTGATAGGCGACGGATAATGGGGCAGAGCCGGAAGGGTTTTTTAGTTGAGTCGCAATGACATCTTCCCAACCGTCGGCGTAGCCGTCGACGATGATAATCCGATCTGCGGGATAGGCATAAATCGACCCTGCCGCATCGGCTGGCGTGACTCGTCTGGCGGGTGTGGGATATAGCAGCTCTTCTTGCTGCCCTAAAACCGCAGCCACCGCTTTAGCGGTTGCCTGCAGTGACTGTTCTTGACCAAGACGCAGCGCGTTTTCCATTTCGCGGATAAACTGACAGCCCGCCCAGGGCAACGTGAACAGGAGCAAGCTCACCAAAAGCAGCTGTCTACGCAGGTTTAAGGCGGGCCAGCGAAAGCTCAATGCGCTAGTCCTCTATCCAGCGATAGCCCACTCCATAGGCGGTGTCGATGGCGGCAAAATCCGCATCTATTGCTTGGAATTTGCGACGGATGCGCCTGATATGTGACGTGATGGTGTTGTCGTCAAGCACCACATTGGCAGACTCCATCAGCTGTTGTCGGTTTTTGATGTGGCCAGGATGTTTTGCCAGGGCGTGGACTATCCAAAACTCGGTAACGGTGAGCTCGACAAGGTGGTTTTGCCACAGGCTGCGCATGCGCTCGAGATTGAGTGTGAGCGAGCCGCGCTCGATGGTGCGATCTTCCTCTACGGGCTTGCGCAACGCCTGCACCCGGCGAAACAGCGCTACGATGCGCGCCAGCATATGCGTTTGACTGATGTCCTTGGTCAAGTAATCGTCTGCGCCCAGGCGCAAACCGGAAACAATATCCAGCTCCGTGTCGCGTGCAGTCAAAAACACAATAGGGAGTTCCGGCGCGCGACTGCGTAAGTCTCGGCACAGCTCGAAGCCGCCCTCTATGTCATCGCCCAAGCCCACATCGATAATAGCGAGATCCGGAAGTTGCAGGGCAAACGCGTCGCTAGCGCTGGCGCGACTGCTGTACAAGGAGACTCGAAAGCCCTGGCGTTGCAGGGCATCGCGGTAGTTGGCTGCGATGCTTGCCTCATCTTCTACGATCGCTATGTGATGCCCCATCTGAAAACGCGAGCCGTCCCCCGATATGTTACGGCGGCCATGGTTCCAAAAAACTTGGCGCGCCACAAGCGCTTGCCATAATTCGCCACAATTTGTGCGCGAAAAGCCATAATCGCTGCGTTTCCTTGTCAGATCGCTGCTGCTCAATACCACCAGCAGATGCAGGAGCGACTATGAAGGTATACACGGTTTTTTTTCGTTGGCTTCACCTGGATGCGACTCGCTTCGGAGGTCTGCAGCTCTGGTTGCTGTTCAGGGCCCTGCCCGCGGTCGTGACTGCTGGGATGACGTTACTCCTGCTCTGGACGTCCTCTGTACGCGCAGAGGACAGCGTTGCGCAGAACGAGATGGACTTAAATAGTGTCTCTGCAGGACAGCTGCTGTTTCAGATCAAGGGAAGTGATCAGTATTCTCCGGCTCTGCTTCACGGTAGTAAGGTAAAGATTGATATTAGCGGCATGATCGCCACAGTGGCGGTGGAGCAGACGTTCCGGAACGATAGCGAACAGGTCTTAGAAGGAGTTTATGCCTTTCCTCTACCGGAGACTGCTGCGGTTCGCTATATGGAGATGCACGTTGGCGAGCGTCGCATCGTCGGCAAGATTCGTGAAAGAGCAGAAGCAAGAAGGCAATATGAGGCCGCGAAGACCGCCGGACGCAAGGCCAGTCTGGTAGAACAACAGCGACCTAATTTGTTTACCACATCGCTCGCCAATATCGCCGCGGGCGAGGTGATCACCGTGCGCCTGAAATATGTACAACAGGTTGAGTACCGAGGCGGTGAGTTTGCGCTGCGACTGCCCACAACGATTACACCACGGTACATATCCGGTACGCCACTGGTAGCCACCGAAGAATCCGACGTCCTGCAGGGGCCTACACTCAATGCGGCCTTAGGCTGGGCCCAAGCCACCGACCAGGTGCCGGATGCCACCGCCATTACCCCCTGGCAGTTACCACAGCCGGGTGATGATGCGGATCCACTGAATCCGCTTGAGATCAGTGTCCGCCTGGATATGGGAATGCCGCTGGCGAATGTGGAAGCACCTTATCATGACATTGCATTGAGCCGACGTGCCGGTGTCTATGACATCAGCCTGGCGGCGGGTGTAGCCGAGATGGATAGAGACTTCGTGCTCAACTGGCAACCCGTACGCAACGCCCTGCCTACAGCGGCGCTTTTTACCGAACGCGTGGCTGATGAGCACTACGGCTTGTTGATGGTGATGCCGCCCGCTATCGAGCGCACGCAGGTGGATATCGCGCGAGATATTATCTTTGTGATCGATACCTCAGGATCCATGGGCGGTGTCGCCATCGCGCAGGCCCGGGCGAGTTTGCTGCATGCCTTGGACAAGCTGCACCCGCAAGATCGCTTCAATATTATCGAGTTTAACTCTTATCACCGAGCACTATACACAGAGCCTATGTTCGCAACGCGCTCTCACCTGCGACAGGCGAGACGCTTTGTGCGCCAGCTACACGCCAACGCTGGCACGGAGATGTTGCCGGCCCTGCGAGCAGCGCTTGATCAGCCGCGAGCACCAGACCGGGCGCCACCAGAGGATCATGCACGATTACGTCAGGTGATTTTTATCACGGACGGTGCAATCGGAAACGAGCTCGCCCTGTTTGAGGAAATCCACAGCCTCATTGGTGAAACGCGTCTGTTTACGGTTGGTATCGGTTCAGCGCCCAATAGCTGGTTTATGCGAGAGGCATCCCGCTTTGGCAGAGGTAGCCACACACATATCGCTTCGTTGGATGAAGTGGAGAAGAAAATGAATCGCTTGTTTGCGCAATTGTCGCAACCGGTTGCTTTAGACGTCGTAGTCGAATGGCCGATGCCCGTCGAG
Organism: Pseudomonadota bacterium; assembly: GCA_039025905.1. Lineage (GTDB taxonomy): Bacteria > Pseudomonadota > Gammaproteobacteria > Pseudomonadales > Halieaceae > JARRPM01. Next base: position 3,059 of record JBCCNJ010000186.1, read on the forward strand.
ACCTGGCCGCAGCGTCTACCCGATCTGTATCATGCCCAGCCGCTTATGGTCGCGGTAAAGTATGGTAAGCACATGCCGCAGGGCATTGTTACCATAGGGGCAAGCCTAGACGGAAAGCCCTGGCGGCAGAGCATTGTGCTCACTTCGTCAGCGGATCCAGAGCACGGCGAGGGACACAAGGGTGTGGCGACGCTCTGGGCAAGGCAAAAAATCACAGGCCTGATGGATATGAAAGTACGCGGTGCGAGCGAGTCAGAGGTACGCGCGCAGGTGCTACCCGTCGCCTTAAGCCATCAATTGCTCAGCGCCTATACCAGTTTTGTCGCGATCGAAGAACGGGTAACAGTACCACCAGGCGGTCCTGATGCGACGCTACCAGTAGCCAATACTCGACCAGCAGGTCAGTCACCACAGACTTATGCTTACCCACAAACCGCGACCACGGGTCCTGCTAAACTGTGGCTGGGCCTGTTGCTGCTATTTGCTGCGACTTTAGTTCGGACCCTACGGCAACCCGAAATCGATCATAAGCCTCGTGCGCAAGACTGATCTCTGGCGGCCAGCGCTCACTCTACTTATGGCACTTCTGGGGTTACAACAGCTCTCTGGAGCGGGGCTCATCAAGGCGAAGGCGCACTTAGCCCCAGTCCTGATCAGCCGTGCCTGGGAACAGTCGCTGCAGCGTGCTGGCGCACCGGTTAAACCCTGGCCTTGGGCGGATACCTGGCCTGTAGCAAGACTGCAGGTGCCATCACAAGCCATCGATCTACCTGTTCTGGCGGGTGATTCGGGTAATGCGCTGGCGTTTGCCCCAGGATACTCGCTGGCTTCGGCCCCGCTGGGTAGCGAGGGTCTTGCCGTGATTGGCGGTCATCGCGATACGCACTTTGCCTTTTTGTCACAAGTACAAACAGGCGATCTGCTTCAGTTACAAATTCAGGACGGTACTTGGCGCAACTACGAGGTGGTCGGCGCGGATATCGTGGATGTGCGCTCCAGTGCAATACCCACAGGAGCGTTTGCCGAAACGCTGCTGCTGGTCACCTGCTACCCTTTTGATAGCCTGGACTCGAGAGGACCCTTGCGTTATGTGGTGGCGGCGATACCCACGCGTGCTGAGAGCAACCTCACCCATTTTTGATCAATGAAATCTGCGAGCCCTGGGCCTGCTATAATCTCGTCCCAATAAGAATGCAGCAGGCTTAGGCAATGGATTCCAAATTAATGAAGCCGGTTGATGCGGCGTGGCTGATGTTAGAGACCTCTGACACACCCATGCACGTGGGCGTGCTAGCAATATTCAAAAAGCCACGTCGTGCCGCGCCCACCTATCTTCGCGAGCTAGCCGCCAGCATGCGCGAACATAAAGCCTGTTGTGCACCCTGGAACTACCGTCTTTCAGCGGACAGTATTGGTGCGTTAGCGCAGCGTGTGGTGGAGGTGAGGGATGTGGATATCAATTATCACTTTCAGCAGTCCGCACTGCCTGAACCAGGCGGCGAGCGCGAGCTGGGCACAGTGGTCGCGCGCCTGCATTCACCCGCGTTGGATCGAAACAGACCGCTGTGGGAATTTCACCTGATTGAGGGCCTGGAGCGAGATCGCTTCGCGTTTTATGTCAAAATTCATCATGCGCTGGTGAGCTTTTTGGACTGCGTGCCAACGCTCATGGCCACGCTCGCAAACAGCGCGACGGCGCGCAGTGCAAAACCCTTGTGGGCGCAGCCTTTACCCGAATCGCAATCGACTTTTGAATACGAACCTGGGGCCTTTATGTCGGCGCTAACGTCTCTAGGGCAGGCGGGCGCTGGGCTTATGAAAGCCGCAGTTTCTCCCGAGCGCGCGGCCGGTTTTTTGATTCCCCGCCGAGTCCCCCGCTCTACCTTAAACCGACGAATCAATCAGCAACGGCGCTTTGCGACACAACAGATAGAACAAGCCCGCATCGAACAACTCGCCGATGCCACCTCTTGCACAGTGAATGAGTTGCTCACCTATCTTTGTGGGACGTCCCTGCGGCGATTCTTCAAGGAATACAACGCGCTACCCGATGCGTCCTTAGTGGCATTGTTGCCCGTGTCTTTAAAGGAGCGCAGCAGCAACAACGCAGCCAATGCGATCGCCGGTATTCGTGTCGAACTGGGTACTGATATCGGCGACCCGATGGCGCGCTTGGACGCAGTCAAACGCTCCATGCAAAGTGTCCGAGCAGACAGGCTAACTCTGCCGGAGGAGGCAGTGACGCCCTACGTGCTGTTGCGGGCCTCACCCTTACTTGCCAGTCAACTGCCTGTGTTGGGTCAGTTTGTGCCGCCCCTGTTTAACCTCAAGGTATCCAACATCGACGGCAGTGATAAACCCCTGTATTGGGAAGGCGCGAAACTGGATGCGATCTACCCACTCAGCCAGCTTATGCAGCATGTGGCATTGAGCATCGATTGTGTTAACTACGCCGGAACGCTAAACGTTGGCTTTACTGGCGCGCGCGATACTCTGCCATCATTGCAGCGCATGGCAGTGTATCTTGGCAAGGCACTCAGTGAGTTGGAGGAGCTAGTTTACAGGGAGAGTGTGGCATGAGTGACTTAACCAGTATGGTGCTCTCGAACGGACTGGCGCTGAACCAGCGCCTTGCCTGGATAGCTGCAAATAGTATCGATTGGATATTCAAACGCGACACCCTGATTCAGTCGGGGCGCACCTGGTTCGAGTTGGTTCACGATGGTGATCTGATGGCGGTGCGTTACTACGGGCTGCCAGATGAGTCTGAGATTCAGCTGGTTGATGGGACCAGCAAGCCCATTGAACGCGAACAGTATGATGTTCCACTAGTGTTAGTGCCACCCCTGGGCGTAACCACTGAAACATTCGATTTAATGCCGCAGCGATCACTGGTGCGGTATATGGCTGCCAGCGGTTTTAAAACGTATTTGGTGGATTGGGGGAAGCCGGGCAGGCAGCACGCGCGCCTCGATTTGCGCGATTATTCCTATTCGATGTTGGGCGATGCACTGGATAAGGTCCGCGAGCATTCCGGATGCGAGACCGTGTCTATGATGGGTTGGTGTATGGGAGGGTTACTTTGTCTGCTGCATCAAGGGCAGGTACAAGATCCTAACGTGCGCAATATCATCACCGTAGCCAGCCCTATTGATATGGAAAGCGGGCGCGGTGCGATCGCTGGACTGGCAGGGGCGGCGTTCAATCTGGACGGCCCCGCCAAATTGGTGAGTAACTACACCAAGCTGCGCGTTAAAGCACTGGATCCAGCGCGCCTGGCCGTGCCTCCATGGCTCACCACTCTCGCCTTTAAGATGACCGACCCTGTGGGTAGCGTCACTAGCTACTGGGATTTGGTAACACGCCTGTCCGACCGGGAATACGTCAAATCGTTTTCCACTACCTCTGACTACCTCAACCATATGCTGCTCTACCCGGGAGGCGTGCTGCAGGATATGGCCGTGAAAGTTGCAGGGGAAAATCAGCTGGCAAAAGGCAGGGTTGAAGTGCGGGATGAGGTGGCGCGACTGGACGATATCAGGTCCAACTTACTCGTTTTCGCTGGGGAGACTGATATTTTAGTGCCCGCCGAAATCGCAGAAAAGGTTGTGGAGATTGTGCCCTCGCTGGATAAGGAGTTCAGGCTTGCGCCCGGCGGGCATATGGGCGTGATTATTGGTAGCAAAGCCCAAAACGCAGTGTGGGCGCAGTCCGCAGATTGGCTGGCGTCTCGTTCCGATATTGCTCCAAAGAAGGGAAGAGCAAGGGCAAACGCTCAGTCGAATAAAGTGAAAAAGGCCAACGGAAAGGTCCTCGTCAATGCAGAATCAAAGGCCCGACCTAAGCTAAAAGTAAAAACTAAAATCGGAACAAGCGCTAAACCCAAGGCCAAAGCTAAACCAAAAACAAAACCAAAGCCCAAAGCAAACACTAGGCCAAAAGCCAAAGCTAAACCAAAAGCCAGAGCTAAACCCCAAACTAAAGCTGGGGCTGTAACCCTAACAAGCGCTAAGCCCAAAACCAAAACCAAAACCAAAACCAAAACCAAAACCAAAGCTTGACCAGTAGCCAACGCTGGTGCTTACGCGAAACCTAGATCCAGGTCGGCAAGGCGCGAGCGCGTATAAACTGCCCGCGAGGCGAGTTATGCGCGTCAGGGCTGAGCAATCGATTTGCTTACGCCGGCGATGACCGTGTAGCGAGATCGTTGGCGGCGCTCAAGGAGTGTTATATCAGCTCGCTGGCCGATACAGTTGACGACATTC
>JBCCNJ010000187.1:0-7203 GCA_039025905.1 Pseudomonadota bacterium
AGGCCCACCACCACAAGCCGTCTGATAGCGTAGGTACCAGAGCAGAACGCAAACCAGGACTCTCTAAAACTCGGATCACCTTCGCCCGAGGCCGCGCCGCGTGGCGGATTACGCGCCTCTTGCTTCCACATGGCTATCACGTTCAGAATCAAACAGCTTACCGCGGCAGCCTGAATAACCTTAACTAGCTTGCTGTGGGAAAAATCTTCCAGCGCGATGCCAAACAATACCGCGCTAAACATCATGCCTAGCAATAGCATAACGTACATCAAACCTACCACCCGAGGTTGCGACTCTTCGGGCGATAGATCGGTAGCGAGCGCCAGGCCAGCCGTTTGTACCGTGTGGATACCCGCTCCAACTAACAAAAACGCAAATCCCGCTGCCAGTTGACCGACGATCACAGGCGCATTGGCCGCCTGCCCCTGCCCTCCCAACACTAGAAGTGCGAAGGGCATAATGGCAAAGCCACCGAACTGGAGAAGGCTTCCTTTCCAGATAAACGGTACGCGACGCCAACCTAGTTCACAGCGATGGTTGTCCGATTTAAATCCAATGAGGGCTCGCATAGGGGCGAACAGCACCGGTAAGGCAAGCATGATTCCCACCAAAGACGCAGGTACGCCGAGTTCGACGATCATGACTCTGTTGAGAGTACCCACAAGTAGCACCATCGACATACCGACGGAAACTTGAAACAGAGATAGTCGTACGAGACGACCAAGAGGCAGTTCTGGCGTCGCCACGTCCGCAAAGGGTAAAAAGCGAGAGCCCATAGTAGCCCAAGCCATTACCATCCTTCTTTCAAGGCGGTTCACGCTAGAACACCTGTATTTGAGCACACGAGGAATAGCAAGATGCGACAAACGGCTGTCGCACCTCCGAAAAAGCGTGTCTGTAGTCCACAGCTACCACCCATCATATGCGGCTGACATTGCCCGGAGTAACTCCACTACAGTTGCTCGAGACGCTGTGCCTCAAGGGCGAATAAGCGATCCTTGTAACGAATAAGTAGCGGGATACCAAAGCTCGAGTTGCGCTCGCCTTTCGGTTTCGTTAGCAAAGGTATGCCAAAGCTACTGTCTTTCGATTTGTTTTCAGTCAGCGGCTTCATCCCTATCATGGACGAAAGTGGCGTGGCCTTGTTGCTCAAGCCACTACCAAACATCAGCCATCCGCTGCGCGTAAGGGGTGGAAACAGGCGCGACAGCATACTTGTTCCGCGGGTTGATAAAGCCGGAATGCCGAATAAGGAAGAGAACGGTGTCGGATTCCTAGGGGAAACCATTACAGAACCGCCCGCATCTAAGGGATTGGCCGATTCTAAAGCACTCTCTGCATCAGCGCCTCTGCCGAATTCAGCGTTCACGACCACAATGTGGTGTCCCTGAAGTAAGCCTCGGCAAAATACAACAGCTAAACTACCATTTAGCTTATCTAAGCCAACGTCGGCTTTTTCGATCAAGCCAGCTGGCGTGATATCGCTGCCTACTGCTTCAGGGCTGACGTGAGCAATTAGTTTTTCTTCGAAGCCTCGATCAAGCAGCGCTTGTACCGCTGCGGCGGCTTGTTCACCAGTTTGGTACATCCGTCCAATGCAGGCCATAGGCGCCTCTCATAGAGCTTATTTGAAATTCTTTTACTGGACTATCCGAAATGGACCGTCCGACCACCACACACTGGCACCACAAGCGAGCGACGCACCAACATGCTGGATACGCCCACGCGTGTGGAGCAGGTGCACAACTTCGCCTTTCTTTATACACAATGGGAGCGCTGAAACTGCTCCCCCCTTCAATACGATTTGTTGACTAAAAACTCAAGCGTGTTTTTCGACTCGCGCTATTAGCCCCCAAAAAACTGTGCCATCCAGCTCGTATTGGTCAGGATAGAAAAATGCACAATCAGCGAGATGACTGCGACACCGCCCAGGAACAGCGGCAAACCAACCGTGGGCTTAACCACGCACCAGATTCTTCCATTATTCATTATTTATCTCCTTAACCAAACCAGGGTGAATAAATGAACGCCAGAATGTGCGCAAGCACCGCGATGAAGAAGAACACACGCGAGCCGTCGATGACGTGCTTGTGAAGCTCTTCCGATTCTTTGATCGTCAGACCCGTGGGCCATACGCGATCTGGATCATCCAAGTCAGTAGCCATAAGTTTCCTCCACGAAATACTGGCCGAATATGAAGCAATTTAGACCTCATCTTCACCAACCGACGGGCGTTAGTTGCTCGTTTTATAGGGTCGATCAAGCGCTGCGATGCCGCAGTCGCTCTGAAGCCAACCCTAAATTCACAGTAGCAGTATTACGGGAGGCAGTCAAGATTTCTTGTCAATCTATACTGTAAACTAAAATTGACACTTTTGTCATATTCAAAACACGAACGTACATCAAGTTGGATCACGCAGAACCCAAGCGTAGCGACGACACTGGGCGTCCAGCTCTTCCTCATTTCGAGTGGGTGAGTATCTGCTGGGGGCCAGCGAGGTAACATAAAGCGCTAAGCACTCATCATCACTTAGATCCGCCGGTGCTTTATCGAAGTAATGCCTTGCCCCATACGTCATACCCCGCCCACCTTCAAACGACATGAAGTGCGCATAAAGTGCCAGCATGAGCTTCCTGCCAATTCGCTTTGGAAGAAGATAGCGCCAAAGTAGGACGCGAAGCTGCATAGGCTGTATATCACCATCGCTGCCCTCTAGATGGGCAATGACATCGCGACAAACAACATGTGTGAATGCGTCTTCTTGCAGGCGCAAGATGAGTTTGACAAGGGTCGCAGGCGGCTCGAGTTCACCAGGACTGAGACTGGCGAGCAGTTGATCGACCTCAGTTTGTGAATCTCCATATGCCGTCTTGCTATACCAGAGCAACGCAACCAAGATAACTGACACGACGATTATCATCAGCGTGAGCAGCGCAAGCGGTAAAGACATCAACAGGTTCCTCTCGATACTAAGCCGTGTCTAAGAAAACGACGTTCTTTTACGGTTGCCAACTATTCAATAGCAATGCGCTCGAGGCCAAACTTGATTTCTCGCTGATCAGCGCTGTCACTCACATCTGCTGGTTTGCGTGGCGCTCGGTGCAAAAACTCAAGGGAAACATGCTCACGGTCAAGTGCCCCACTGGGCAATTCTATGGTCACTTCTGAGAGATCAAAGCCACCGAGGTCTGCACCATTAACGCGCACCGCGGTAGGCTCGACTTCACCGAAATACCGACCGCGAATCTTCAGCGACGCCTTGCCGCTGAGAGCCAACTCGCGCGACGGTTTAAACTTAATACAAGATCGTTTACCCAATGACCATCTTCCCCAATCTTCAGGAAATGCCCAGCCGTGCGCCAAATAAAGATTGTTCTCCATAGAATGGGCGTGACGCTCGCTACCGTCCCAGGCTTGTAAGCGTTGAGCTAAAAGGTGATAGGAAAGCGCGGTTTCAAACATCCCCCACTCGCGTACAAAGTGAATCGCAGGGATATGCTCGATTGGGCGCCCTGCAGCTACAAGATTAAAAAAACCTTCAGATAGAGGATCTTGCTCGGTAATATCACACAGAGAACGCACTTCGTCTCGGCTCATTGGAAGCAAACCTTCAGCCTGCTCGTCCATCAGGTACAGCTGCCAGCTGTTGCGATCAATCAACTCTAGCAACTTCCTGCTACTGGCACCGGCTGCACGCAAGTGCATAGGGGACACCTCGATGATCATGACGAGGTCATCCGCGCTTGAGTGAATCACATCCTCTAGCCCAGACAGAACATCGCACTCCGCTCCCTGCGTGTCGACTTTTAGACAGTTAATGCGCTTGCAGTGCTCCCCTATCACGCGCGTGCCATTTGCAATGCGAATGGTTTGTGATGGCCTCGCCGCATCGTCTGAATACAGCGAATGATCTCCGCGATTGCGCTCATTAAGGAAGAGCATGGCTTCACTATCATCACGGCCCAACGCAAGTTGGAAACACATTAGATTATCGCATTCGTTGAGCTTGCCGTTGGCTTCCAACAGGGCGAAGTTGTCCGCCTCTGGCTCAAATGCCAGCACAGTACCGTCTACACCAACTTGCTGCGACGCAAGCAGCGAGAAGTAGCCAATATTTGCTCCTACATCCACAAACACATCACCCGGCCTCAGGGTCGCGAGCAAAAAGTGAGTCTCCTGGGGTTCCCAGATACCCCTACTGGCGATGCTAGTCGAGACATGCATATCGGACCGGGCGTGAACCCGCATGCGCGGTGGATGTTCCATTCCATCTATTTGCAGCGAGTAGATCTCTTCGCTTGCGTGTTTACTCATGTCGAGCCGATCTCAGTATCACCCGTCGGTTTGTGTCGCTGTTTCGTGGCAGAAAAAGCCGATGACTAGCGCGATCAGCATACACGGGGGAAAGACCAAAAGGGAAAGCTGATAGTCCGCCACGCTTGCGTGCTTGGCCGAACCAGCAATCAAGTCCAAAACAGCACCAGGAAGCCATTGCATAAATGCTGCCCCACCAAAAATCGTTGTGTTGACTAAACCAAGCGCAGTCGATGACAACTGAATGGGGACCGACTCTTTTATGAACGCATAGAGCAATCCCAGATAGGCGCCGCCAAATACAGCGAGCAATGCAACTAACAGTGCTTCTATAACAAAGGGTGATTCACTGAAGAGAATCAAACATAAGGTGCAAAACAGCGTGCCCATCATACCCAGTAGAATAAGAGGCTTGCGCCGACGCAGTTTGTCCGACAGCCATCCAGCTCCCAATAGACCCAATCCTGTCGAGATCATTAACACGGAGCCAAGATTATCTGCCTGCGTTCGTGAGTACCCAGCCGCCTCGGCGAAGGGCAAGTACCATAAACCGGTAAACGCCATAATCGCGCCGGAACCGAGGAAGCCCATCAATACGGTGCGGCGAATTTGAGGTACCTCCCAGACTCTGCTCAAGTCCTCTCGAATACCCTGTAGCCAGCTATGGTCCCCATTGATCGACGGTCTGTAGACAAACCCTTTGGTGAACCATAAACAGGGAATAAAGATCAGAAACACAATGCCCATCAAAAAGAAGTACTGTCGCCAATCTCCGCCCTCGCTCAAAAACACCGGCATGAGAGCAAGTGCGACCATCGCCAGCAAAAATTTAACCATCTGGTTCCAACCCAGCAGCGTGGCAAACTGCAGCGGATCAAATTGGTTTGCGGTGAGCGCGAAATAGCCTATGAAGAACAATCCGCCACCGATCCCGGCAATAATTCTGCCAGCGTAGGCGAGTATCAAATCGTCCGTTATCGCGAACAGGACGTTTCCTAAAGCAAACAGCACACAGGCCCAAATGAGCAGTAAAGACGGATTAAAGCGAGCAAAAGCAAGTCCAGCAGGGAGCTGCATCATTGCATAGAACAGTGTATAGGCCCCAAATAAGGCGCCCACCTGACTGGAAGAGATGTGCAGATTGTTACCAAGATCATTGGCCAGCGCACCGACAGTCAGTACTTCCAGGTTTTGCAGCGCAAGCATTACCGTCGCTAGCACCCAAAGGAGCCAGCGGCTGCCGCCAGCGGAGGTATGTTTCATGCTGGCATGGTAGACCATAGTTCTAGCTACCGCATCAGACGCGTTTCACCCGAGGCGAGAGCGATAGCGTCAACCATGCAGGCACGCATTGCCGTTATCGAATCGCATATCCGACGCGATATAAAGACCAGAGCGGACGGATAGTCTATCCAGTGGTGCGAACAGGTCGACTTGTAAATCACGTACGAAAGCATCCCGTGAGAACAGTGAGCGCCCCATCTGATATGCGCGCGGGTTTTTGCGCTCAACTCCTGATTCCCAGCGGCTCGGTGTGTCGTTACAATACCCGGCCCGCTCTGGAACGCGCCAGCTGGCGAGGCCAACAGGGAACAGAAAAGCCAACCGAACCTGAAATTCACAGGATACCAATATGATCTATCAGAGTGACGCACTCTCGGTGAAGCGCCTGGACGGTGATATCGCCGAACTCAACTTCGACTCGCAAAGCGAATCGGTCAACAAATTTGACCGACAGACAGTCGCCAGCCTCACTGAAGCGCTGGACGCACTAGAAGCCGAGTCAGGCATCAAGGGCTTATTAGTCACTAGCAGCAAAGGCGTCTTCATTGTCGGCGCCGACATCACAGAATTCACCAGTCTGTTCGGGGCAACGAAAGAGGATATTAAACCTTTCACCGGCGCAAACAACGTCAACTTCAATCGTATACAGAACTTGCCCTATCCCAGCTGCGTGGCGATCAATGGTGCTGCCATGGGAGGCGGTCTAGAGATCTGCCTGGCCTGCGATTTCAGGGTGATGAGCACGGCCGCAAGTATCGGCCTACCTGAAACAAAACTTGGCATCCTGCCGGGTTGGGGTGGCACAGTGCGTCTACCGCGCATGCTTGGCGTGGACGAGGCCGTTACCTGGATGGCCACCGGTGCAGATAAAAGAGCCGATGCTGCCCTGAAGGCAGGGGCTGTGGATGCCATTGCTGAGCCAGAACAGTTGCGTGACATCGCGCTGGCTACACTAGCCAGCGGAGTCGATGGCAAGTTGGACTACCAACGTAGGCGACATGCGAAGAGCAGCCCGCTACCACTCAACGAAACTGAAGCCATGATGTCCTTCTTTACGATCAAGGCAATGGTCGCCGGCCAGGCGGGAAAAAACTATCCTGCCCCAATCAAAGTCGTGGACGTCATAGAAAAAGCTCGCGGTATGAGTTTGGAGGAAGCGCTTGACGTAGAGGCGGATGCCTTCGCCGAACTGGCCACCACCCCAGTTGCCGCCGCTTTGGTTGGTATCTTCCTCTCAGATCAGCTACTGAGTAAAAAAGCCCGCGATTGGGAGAAAAAGGCCAGCAAGAAAATCGAGCGCGCCGCCGTGCTGGGTGCCGGCATTATGGGCGGCGGAATTGCCTACCAGAGCGCTCTGAAAGGCGTGCCGATCAAAATGAAGGATATCGCCCAGGAAGGTCTGGACCTCGGCCTTGCGGAGGCCAACAAGCTGCTGGCCAAGCGCGTGTCCCGGGGGCGCATGAGCGCGGCGAAGATGGGTGAGGTGCTGAACGATATCGATCCGATGCTGAGCTACGACGGCTTTGCCGATGTAGATATCGTGGTCGAAGCCGTGGTGGAGAATCCGAAGGTCAAACACCTCGTGCTCGCCGAGACGGAAAAGC
>JBCCNJ010000188.1:0-7170 GCA_039025905.1 Pseudomonadota bacterium
CCCAGAGCCGTGCTGGTTGGAGCCTGTATCCAGGGGCTTGTTGCGGCCCGGATAGGCGAGCTGGCACCGGAACTGTTTGCCGGTCTCATCGTTGCGCAAACCGCCGACTTTGAAGGCGAAATGCGCTGGGCGAGTGAATCTATCGATATGCACGGTAACCTGGCAAAACCCTTCGAAGGACAAATTAACTTTCGCCTGGCCAGAGAGCGCGCCACGGTCGATTGGTGGTCAGCCTATGTCGCAGGCCCCAAATTGCCGCTCGAGGACTTTCAGGAGAAAGCTCGCAAGGTGCTCAAGTGTGGTTGCTCCTATGCCTTGGCGTCGCAAATTCAGAAGTGGCAGGCAATGGAACCCACACCAGAGCTTCGGCCTGGTATTCCCAGTGCTGTGGTGTGGGGTACATCAGATAAATCACATGCGGCTACCGATAAACGCTCAATCCTGCGCTATCTGCCTGACGCGCACTACCTTGAGCGCGAAGACTTGGGGCACTTTCCCGACTTAGAGTCACCGCTGTTGATAGCTGAAATTGCCGATTCGCTGCTACAGCGTTCCGGTAAGGGCGTAACAGCTTAAGCGATCCAATAAGCTGAAATTGAGCGCGAAAAAGTAACGTACTGTAGGGTGGAAAAGAACGTATCGAGCCCTTTACGGCGCTTTAGAGGATTCGATAAGGCTTAGCTAGCACTTGGCCTGGCGATTAGTCTTGTGACGAATCTTGCGACAACGCTCAGGTTCCGGCTCTGCTTCCTGCTGAGTGATCGTTTCTTTGACGGGCTCTGCCGGGGCGGCGGGGACTGCCGACGTAGTGGCGGTATCCGAGTACGACGCGCTGACCGCTCCAGCGGCGCTAGCTGCAGAATCAGATGAAGCCTCTATAGCGCCTGACATAGGCGTTGCGCCAGCGGTTGTGGCATTCGTAGCGGCAATGTCTTCCACTACATCGAAAACGATGGCGTTCGGGATAGGCACGCTCAAATTGTATTGCGCGATTTTCCAGCCCTCTGCCGTATTGACGAGAATGCCGCTGCTGCGACATAGCCCCAGATCGGCATTGTTCAACACTTCGTCAAACCAGGCGACCTTGCCGTCTGCAGACAAAACAATATTGCGTTCCACGGGGGTGTAGGTCCAACCGCGACCCGCGGCAAAGCTGTCCTCGACAAATTCGCGAAACGCTGGGCCTTGCCAGCGCTCGGTCGCGTCCGTGCCAAGAAAAATTACGTCTTCGGTGACGGTTTCTAGATAGGTATCGGTATCTACCTCGCTTGCGGCGCGATGAAAGGTATCCAGCGCATCGGATGGGAGCTCAGCCGGATAGGCTAGGTTGAGCGCAGGCAGTGTAAGAAAGAAAAACAGGAAAGAGTTCTTGAGGCGACGCACGCTATCTCCCGGACCATAAAACAGTGGACCGCTACTCTAGGCTGCCTGCCAGACTAGTTCAACCTCAATTCGTTCGGTGGCTGCACTGGTAGGGACCACCTGGGTTCCGTTACCCTAAGCGCTGCTCAGCCTGAGCCTCTGAGGGTCGTTGCCATGATCAGTCGTTTTGCTGTCGCCACATTGATGACAACCGCATTTATTATGGGCACGGACTTTACCGGGGCGCTTTTATTGGTAACACCCATAGAGAGTGATTTCGCCACTGATATCACCACAACGCAGTGGGTACTCAACGTTTATGCGCTCGCCTTTGGGGTGTTTATGGTCGCTGGTGGTCGCCTCGGCGACCTTTACGGACATAAGCGTATGATGCTGGTGGGACTGTGTGTCTTTATCCTAGGGTCCGCCGCGTGCTACTTCTCTCCCTCTATGGCCTGGTTGATTGGATCGCGAGCAGTTCAGGGTTTGGGCGCCGCTATTATGTGGCCTTGCATACTGGGCTATGGTGCAACCAACGCCAGTGATGCCAACCGAGCGCTGGTGATGGGGATGATCCTGGCGGGCATAACCGGGGGCAATGTCATTGGACCTTTGCTCAGTGGCGTGGTGACCTGGCTGGGTGATTGGCGTTTATTTTTCCTTGTGAACACCTTACTTGCCGCTCTGATGGTGCCGCTGGTATTAAGCGTGTTAAAGAGTGAGCAGGTAGCGCCATCAAAGGAGCGGGTGGACTTTGTGGGTATCTCCGTTCTCGGCCTTGCAATACTAGCCTTGCTCTACGCGCTGGATGTAGGGGTGGATTGGGGATGGACATCCATGGGAATTATCGCCTTGTTGGTGTTGAGTGCGTTATTGTTCGCTGCTTTTCCGTGGACCGAAGGAAAGATGACACATCCACTCGTGCCACCCGACCTGCTGCGTGACCCGCAGTTTCTATTGATTTTGGTGACCAGTGGTTTGCTAATGGCGGCGGTGTTCAGCGCTTTTCTTTATTTCCCTCAATTTTTCCAAAAAACCATGGGCTGGTCAGTGCTGCAGGCGTCCTTTGGGATGATACCCATCATGGCGCTGTTGTCAGTAGGTTCGGCTTTTGCGGGACGTCTATATGAGCCCTTCGGACCACGCCGGCTGCTGATCGTCGGCTACATCATGATTGTCATTGGCGCATTAACCGTAATTTTTATGGACAGCGCGTGGGGGTATTTTGCAGTTCTACCCGCAATGCTGCTGTTTGGATTTGGAGCGACGCTGGTCGTGGGGCCCGCAGGCACTGCGATCGTAAGTGCTGTTCCCCCGGAGCGAGCCGGGGTCGCTAGTGCTTTATCCTTTATGTTTCATCTGGTCGCCGGCGCTGTGGGTGTCGCGGGGGTGACGGTGATTGTGAACAGTTATATCGCAGGCGCCGCAGCCCCTGATCAGGCGCAAGCTATGGCTAGCGGTATCAGCGATGCCTACTGGTTGCCTATAGTGTTCGCTACTGTAGGCTTACTGGCTGCCTGTGCCATTGATGAAAAGCGCTTGCGTGTTGCGAGCGCGGCCAGCTAGTTATCCTGCATCGCGAGCTTTGTGTAATCGATTTGCGGATTGCTGAGGTGACCCGGGAGGCTGGTGTTGTCGCTGGCTTGGCCGTTATGATTGCGTCAACACATAACATACGCCAATAGGCCCAGGCTTCAGATGACGGCCTCTCCTTTTGATCCGCTTACCATTGGACCGTTGCGATTGCGCAACCGATTTATTAAATCCGGCGCCAATGAGGCGATGTGCCTTGACGGCAGGCCGACGCAAGCACTTGTGAAGCACCATCGCGAACTCGCCGCCGGAGGTGTAGGAATGACCACGGTGGCCTATCTGGCAGTCGCACCTGAAGGTCGGACCTTCGCTAACCAAACCTGGATGCGGCCGGAGATTTTACCGGATCTGATGGCGTTGACGTCGGCAGTGAAGGAGGAGGGCGCCGCCATCTCTGCGCAGTTAACGCACGCGGGTTCTTTTATCACAGGGATGCGATTAAGAGGCCGCGCCATCAGCGCCAGCCCGGGATTCAACCCCGCCGGTATGCTCAAAGGCAACCTATTGCAAAGGGCGATGAGCGAAGCGGATATGCACAGGGTCACGGATGAGTTTGTTGCCGCCGCAAAGCTTGCACGCGATGCGGGCTTTGATGCCGTCGAACTGCATATGGGCCACGGTTACTTGTTGAACCAGTTTATTTCTCCCCTGAGTAATAGACGCTCCGATGCCTACGGCGGTAGCGCCAGCAATCGCATTCGATTTCCCGCCCAGGTATTGGCGGCTGTTGTGGAGGCCGTTGGTGAATCCGTGGCGGTACTGGCGAAGATCAATGTGGCCGATGGCGTGCGCCGTGGCGCTTCTGTAGTGGACGCGATTGTGACCGCAAAAGCCTTGCAGCGGGCCGGTGCCCACATGCTGGTGCTGAGTGGAGGGCGCAATGTGGAATCTACGTGGTTTATGTTCGGCAGTCGTCTGAATAGAGAGGAGATCAGCCGTGTGCTGCGCCAACAAAGGGAATGGCTGACCGCACTGATGATGAACCTCGCCGCCAAGCGTGAACCGCCGGTTGAGTTCAAGGAAATGTACTTTCTGGAATACTCACGCCAGATTCGTGACGCGGTGGAGATGCCCCTGGCCTATCTCGGCGGCATTAAATCGATAGCCAACGCCAAGCTGGCTATTGAAGAGGGGTTCGAGTGCGTGGTCATGGCTAGAGCGCTACTGCACGATTCAGGTTTGATCGCGAAATTTGAAAGCGGCGAAGTTGAGCAATCGGGCTGTGATAATTGCAATGGCTGTGTTGCCTATATCTATCATCCAGGCGGGACGCGCTGCATCCGTAACCCTGAGAATGATGTGCAGTTAAATCAACGGGCTGCTGGGGCGATAGACTCATAGTGCGAGCGGCGTATGTTCTCATAATGCAACGGCGCAATTGCTTTGGGCTGTGTGATGATCAGGACCAGTCTCTTAGCGAAGCTCAGCTGGTCGAGCGATATCGGGGCGCTGTTTGATGCTCTTTGACAACGTTGTGTTTGCTGGCGGCGGTAGCCGCTGTATGTGGCAGGTGGGTTTCTGGGAGGGCGCGAAGCAGGGCGGGCTGGATCTGCAAGCGTCGGCGCACTACCTGGTCAGCACAAGTGCTGGCTCTGCCATGGCGACCGCCTGTGCCTTGGGCCGGGGCCGCGATGCGCTCGACATGTTTATGGAGATGACGGCCCAGAACTCGCGCAATATTTACTGGAACCACCTGCTGCCGGGTTCAGGTAAACCCCTGTTGCCGCACATGGCGATGTACCGAAAAGCGCTGGAAGATTTTCTTCAGGTTGGCGATCTAGAGAGTCTGGGCACAATCACTTTAGAGTTTTTGATGGCGCGCTACCCGCGCTGGATGCCATCCGGCTTTGGTGCGCTCCTGGCTTTTACCGTCTACGGTTTGGAGAAGCATTTGACCGGTGTCCTACATCCCAGCTGGACGCAGCGATTGGGATTTCAACCTCTGGTCGCGGGCAACCGGGACGTGGATAACGAGCGTGAACTGATTGATGTCATTCTCGCCTCTTCCACCGTACCTCCTGTGCTACCCACCGGTGGTTTTCGCGGACAGCGGGTATTGGATGGCGGCATTATTGATAACGTACCGGCGTTTCTCGCCGATGCGCAGGGGGGCAACACGCTGGTGCTGCTCAGCAAGCGCTACCGGCAGGCGCTACCAGTGTTTGCGTCCCGCCGTTATGTGCAGCCCAGCGAGCCTATCCAGATCGACAAATTCGACTACGCCAACCCGCAGGGACTGAAAGACGCCTTTGAGCTTGGGCGCAAGGATGCGCTTAAGTTCCTAAGCAGTAATGCCGCCGTAGCGGGTGAGGTCTCGGCCTGAGCAGGATATCAGTATTCAGGCTTTGTGCATTGCGCCCACACTTGCCCGGTAGAAGTTAGTCTTCAGTTGGCGGTGGCTTTACCGGTGGGGTGCGATCAGAGCCCTAACACGGATGGTATTTACAGGTGCTTGGCCTGACATGCGTAGAGGCTCGCAAAAAATAAACTGACTGAAGCGTTAAACAAGCAGCTATAACCAAAAAAGACATAGGGAAGAACGGCAAGGAAGGTCGATCAAAGCAGTATGCTTGTTTATTGGCCACGTCCACTGGCAACCTGGCTGGTACGGCTAGGCCTCACCGTAGATGGTTAGGTTCCAGATGCGGCCTATAACCTGGGCAGTGCGTTCTGGATCATCTGGCTCAGAATGTCGCAGATCGTCAATGCCCACAGAGTAGTTCATCAGAATGAGCGAGCGGGCAATCCGTTCCACATCGGTCACCTGTGAGCGGCCCAAGGCGATTTGGTGGCGAATGAAATGGGCCGTTTTTTCAACGTAATAGTCGATAACACTGCCCTGCCAGTGCTCAAACACCATGCGGCTACCGCTAGCTGCCTGAGAAATAGAACTGATCATGCGTCGATGGCGAGGGAACACGCGGAACATGTCTGTCAGGTGACGCACCATGGCTTGCCGATAGTCTAAATCTTCCACCTTGCCGTCAAGCCATGGGTCGACAGTGGCGCGAACATCGGCCTCGAAGCGCCGTAGCAGACCCATTGCGATCTCGTCCAGGCCTGAGAAATAGTGGTAGAACGCCGAGCGCGTCATACCGGCCCGGCGGGTGACGGCTTCGACGGTGAGATTACTGAAATCATGCTCTGCAAGTGCTTCTTCAGCCGCAGCAAAAATAGCGGCTTTAGCCTCTTCTGGCGATCTTCGGGTCCGCTGGCTTGTTGATGACATAACGGTTTTAGCGCTGGCACCTGGTGCGTACATCTTGTGTTCATAATACCGCGTCTAATCTCTTATTGACAGTGTGTCTATAAAGATTTACAGTTATCGACACTGCGTCAATAAAAGAGTGGAGAGAAAATCATACTGAATATGTCTGCATCCATTCCCGACTCCTGGGCAACCAGCGGGCGCACACCCAAGATCGCCATTATCGGCGCCGGTATGTCGGGCATCGCAGCGGTTGTGAAGCTGCGAAAAGCGGGTTACACCGATCTCACGGTGTTTGAGAAGACGGATCGCGTTGGCGGCACCTGGCGAGAAAACACTTACCCGGGTCTATCCTGCGATGTTCCCTCTCGCTGGTACTCGTTCAGTTTCGCCCTCAATCCAGATTGGAATTACCGATATTCATATGGGCCTGAAATTCAGGCCTACATGGAAGATACAGCGCAGCGCTTCGGTGTCACAGATATTGTTCGTTTCAATACGCCTGTTCGCAAGCTCGACTATGTGGGACCGCACTGGTGTCTTACCACTGATGAGGAGACGCTTGAGTATGACATTGTGATTTCCGCAACCGGCATCCTGCACCAGCCGGTGCGCCCGCAAATTGACGGCTTAGAGGGCTTTGCTGGCGATGTTTTTCATACCGCGCAGTGGGATCACTCTGTTTCTCTTGAGGGCAAACGCGTCGGTATCATCGGTACGGGCTCCACTGCAGCGCAGGTGATAGGCGCCATCACGGATAAGGTCGGTGATATGCTTGTATTCCAGCGTACCGCCCAATGGATGCTGCCCCTGCTGCAGACAAAATACAGTAGCGTTACTAAGGGCATAATGCGCGCCTTCCCTTCTCTGCAAAAATTTGGTTTTTGGTTCTATTACCAGGTTCTGATCCGCTCCTTCGCACAGGCAACGGTTGGTAACGCATTTTGGCAGAAGATCATTAGCAAGTGGTGTGCATACCACCTCAAGCGCAACGTGCCTGATCCTGA
>JBCCNJ010000189.1:0-7100 GCA_039025905.1 Pseudomonadota bacterium
GAATCCAAGCAAACGCGTGGCGTCACAGCCACCCGTCAGATGCCAAGGTGGACCGCGAAAGCATGGACTATCTGATCTACCTACGGGAGTGATTGGCGCAAGTTGCCCAAATATGATTATGAAAGACGAACACACCGCTTCAACTGAACCCTTCCAAACGGTCAAACGGTTCTTCGAACTCTTATCGGTAAGAGACATATCAGGTGTGGAAGACATTACCACCAACGAGTTCGTGTTACTGGAGCATGGACAGGCTTGGAATCGAGAGCGCCTCATTCAGGCAATCCAAGGTGATTATCAGCGGCGTAACTTCTTTTCGATGCACAGGGAGCACACAGAAAATAAAGCTGCCTGGGTTGCCTACTGGAATCGTGCTGTGCTCTCCCACGCGAATGGCGATAGTCAGAATTATTATTGGTTGGAAAGCGCGCTGCTTCAGCATAGCGATGGTCGCTGGCGCTTGAGCCTATTGCACTCCACCCGCATTACTTCGGAGCAACTTCCGAATAACATCCAGCTTATTGAATATAGGGTCCGTCGCTAGCCTAACCGTTGTAAGGTTGCAGCTCACTCAGTGCGTTACCGATGCTCGGATAGCCGCGCAGCTACGCTGTACAGCGAGACTGGCCCTATCGAGCCGGCCTCGCTAGAAATTGGCTTTAAAAATAGCACCAAAGGTCGTCCCTTCCGCGCGAGTGACACCCAACTCACCGGGGGGACGAAAACCGAAAGCAAGATCGTACTGATCATCCAGTGCATTCTTAACATAAGCCGACAACTCATAGGCACTAAAAGCGATGCCAATAGAGGCATTCAGTAGTTTCGCGTCACTGATAGGCTGTAGATTAGCGATGTCGTTGTAACCGGAGTCTCGATATGTGTAACTACTATCAATCAGCAGCTCTATATCTTCAGTTAATGGCGTGCGATAGCTGCCAACGATCGCATAGGTCCACTCCCTTGATGAGGGCAATTTGTTGCCATCAAGACTGTTGCCGTTAGCATCGGTGCCTTCGGTAAACTCAGCATCTAGCCAGCCCCCCGACAGCATGAGATTGAGGCCTTCGCTTACTTGAAAATTAGCCTCCAGCTCCACACCGATGGTCTCCGATTTTCCGTTGTTTGCAAGGTAGCCACCCAGCGGTCCCGGCACCGAAAAGTCGAACAGTGGGACTAGCACGTCATCTTGTTCCATAAAATAGATATTGAGACCGACGATAGCGGCGCCATCAAGAAACTGCTGACGCCCGCCCAACTCATAATTTATGGAGGTTTCTTCATCATAGGGAAGGTTGTCTATACTGGCGACATTGAAGTTGTAGCCACCGGCTCTAAAACCGGTTTGAACCTTGGCATATAGATTTGTATCGTCGGAGGGCGTCCACACAAGGGTGCCTCCGGGAGACCAGTTAGTAAACGTTTTATCGGTCTTGCTAGCCTCAGCAGGACCGAGCAGGCTGACCATCAAGTCAGTGGGTTCAAAAGCAAAGTCGACGGACTTCTCGTCTCGCGTATAGCGCGTGCTTCCGATGAGGCTGAGCGTATCTGAGAGACTCACTGTGACTTCAATGAAGCCGGCGTAAGACTCCACTCCCTGATCATTTTTGAGCACGAGTTCCGCCGGTAATACGCCCCCGGAGAATTGCTCAGAGACCGTTGGTAAATCCGTCACCGTATCGCCTGTTGCACTTTCATCGAGATAGTTTACGCCGGCCAAAATGGAAAAACGGCCCAACTCGGGTGATAGCCAACGCAGCTCGACATAGGTGCTGTCCACCTCGTTTTCGCGAATTGTGACCTGCTTACCCAGCTGGCCCAAGAGTAGGTCGAAGGGGTTATCGGCAGTGAGATCAGTATCTTCTATTCCTTCCAGGCTGTACTCTCTGTAACCGACCACGGCGGTAAATGTGCCTACGCTCGTGTCATAGTTTAGCTGCCCGGCATATCGCGTCGTATCAAACTCATTCCGTGGCTGAGTGTCGCGTGGGACGTTATTTTCGCTCTCGCCAAACATTGGAAAAAAGAGTGATGTGCCGCCTGCCTTCGCATCCGTGGTTTCGGCGACGAAGGATAAGCTCAGTTCATCGGTAGGGCTGTAATCGGCCACGAAGCGCCCCCCCTTCGAATCATTAGCATCAATGTAGTCGCCCGTGAACGGGTTTTTATATTCACCCTTATCCTGGTTGGTGTACCAGCCAACGACTCGCGTACGAAAATTGTCTGTAACTGGAATATTGATGATGCCTTCCAGCTCTTCTCGTTCATAGCGCGCGATAGTACCGCGCACGCTGCCGCCAAACGTATCCTCGGGCTGTTGCGATAGAATATTGAGCGCACCGCCAACCGCATTACGGCCATAGAGGGCACCCTGTGGCCCTCGCAGAACCTCAATGCGCTTCAGGTCGTAAAACTGCGTTGGATAACTGATGAATCCACTCGAATACACCTCGTCGATGTACGTCGCCACACCAGACTCGGCAAAAATGCTGGGCGTGCCCACACCACGAATGCTAATGTCACGCGCGGTGCCAGCGTTATTTTCTTGAAGATACGCGGTAGGAACCAGGGTTAGCATGTCTCTGGCATCAGCCAACCGCAAGTTATCCAGCATGGTTTGAGAAAAACTCGACACCGCCGTAGGAACATCGAACAGTGACTCTTCCCGCTTTCTGGCCGTCACGACTACCTCTTCTAAAAGAGCTCGTTCGTTCCTTGTCTCCGCCTCTGCTTGTGCGCCGATATCAAGACTGGTGGCAGTCAAGATAATGGACGTAATGGCAGTAGCGAGCGGCTTTTTATCGAGCATATTCATTCCTCGCGGGGACGTTTTTTTTGTCAGGTTGGCCTGCAAATAAAAATAACATATATATGTTATACTTTTATCATTCAAAGTCAACACGGCCCTAAACAGGAAGTGCTGGGGTATTCTCAGTAAGTTTTTGATTGTTTCGGTCGCTTCTTCATGAGTAACGCTTTCAGCAACAGCGCTTCCTCTAACGCTACCACTTTGGTAAATCCCAGACTCAAGACATACCTCAGTCAATGCTGACAGCTTCTAGCCATTTCTGCAGGTAGTCAGAATATGACACATCGGCAATCAGCAGTGATTCGCCAGCTAGCTGGACCAGCAAAACTCGAATACCGGCCAGGCGCGTCACGCAACAGTCTCCGTCCGCAAAACGACTGGGGTGAAAATCCACTGAGCTTCCTCGCGCCAGAATTTGCCTGACCTTTTCGCCGTAGAGATTGAGTATGGCGTAACCGTCGGTCACGTCATGGACAACACACAATTGGCGATGTTCGCTCGGCTGCAACGCGTTCAGCACTGCATCTTTAGTCCCTTCTGGGATCATCACGAGCCATTCACCCGGTGCCGACCATAACCAAAGCCCGCCATGCGAGAAAGCTGTTGCGTTAGGACCTGGTGCCACTGCTTCTATTGGATCTGCTATTCGGTCTGCGAAGCTCTCGGCGGCCTCTGCTTTGGGTTGCAACACCTGCACGCACAACAACGTGAATTGAGAAGGCTCCGTGACAAAGAGGCCAGAGCGGTGAAGTAAACGCTTGCTGGATTGCAGAACAAAAGGCCTCTCAGTCATCGAGTTTCTTGCCTTCAGGATCCAGAAAGCAGGGAGCTACCAGCCTGGCCACCTGACGTTGCCCGCGATAGATTACCGTCACCGTCTCACCGCGTCGTGCCCTTGCACCTGCCACAATGCCCAGCGCAACGGGCTTATCGAGATTTGGACTGTGGTAGGCCGATGTTACGTAGCCAGCGCTACGTCTGCCATCCTCTGTGAGCACGTGAGCTCCGCTTGAGATGCGTCCTTGGCGATCAAGCAATTCGATCCCCGTGAACTGCAGCCGACCCCCATCCTTGCCGACATCCAGCTCGAGGGATCGCCGACCAATAAAATCAGTAGGCTTGCGAGTAATAGCCCCAGCCCAGCCCAAATCTTGAGGCATCGTCGTTCCGTCGGTGTCCTGTCCTATGTGTAAATACCCTTTCTCTGTACGCAATAACATTAAAGACTCGATGCCAAAAGGGACGATGCCATATGGTTTTCCCGCGCTCTTGAGTTCACGCCATAGCGATACGCCCCGAGATGCCCCGACACTAATTTCAAACGAGACTTCACCCGTGAAACTGGCACGCAATATACGACAACGCTGACCCAGGATGTGGCCCTCGCGGTACTGCATATGACTAAATTTGTCGCGCGATATATCGATATCACAGTCCAAGCTCTGCAGTACACTGCGTGCATTCGGGCCGCTTAACATCATTGTTGACCACTGGGTTGTGCGATGGCTAAGCAGCACCTCCAAATCGGGCCATTCACACTGTAGGCATTCCTCCAGGTGTTGATAAACAGAGGATGAGCCGGCACTAGTCGTATGTAGTAAGAAGAGATCTTCTGCGAGGCAGATGACAATGCCGTCATCCTTGACAATTCCCGACTCATTCAGCATGAGGGCATAGCGCGCTGCGCCCGGCTTCAGTGTCTGCACATTGTTGAGATAGACGCGGTTTAGGAATTCGCGTGCATGCGGCCCCCGGACCTCAATTTTCCCCAGTGACGAGTAATCGAGCAATCCCACAGAGCGGCGCACGGCGAGCGCCTCTCTGGCAATCGCAGATTCCTCTTGTTCGCCCGACTGAGGATAGTAGGCAGGTCTTTTCCATCGTCCATAGTCTTCGAACCGAGCACCGGCTGACTTGTGCTCTTCATGGGCTGGCAAGTGCCGATAGGGTTCAAACAACGTACCTAATTCCAGCCCAGCGTATGCGCCCAAGCTTCCGGGATGGTAGGGAGGGCGAAAGCGCGTTGTACCGACTTCGGGTATTGACCTGCATGACGACGTAGCCAACACCCCGAGTCCGTTCATATTGCTGGTCTTTCCCTGATCAATGGACATGCCATTAGTGGTATACCGCTTCATATGTTCGACAGAGACGAAGTTCTCTCGTGCTGCCAGTTGAATATCCGAGGCCGTGACATCGTATTGAAAGTCGACCCACTGATGCTCAGGTGATACATCGGGTGTTAACCATTGCGGCCGAAGGTTCAAAGGTACCGTGAGATCGCCGGCGGCACGCCCAACACTTCTCACGGACTGTCTGGCTGTATCCGGTACGAAGCAGGCGTCGTTCTCGCGATAGGTCAAGGTGCCGCCGGCCTGCGAATGCAGATGTACGGTGGGCGTCCAACCACCCGACATTGCGAGCAAGTCGCAGTCCAGAATAGAGGACTCACCTATCAAGCGATCGCCCTCAGGCGACAACTGTTTTATTTTTACCCGACGTAATGATCTGCGTCCATGTGTTTGGGTAATCGCGCAGCGCTGATACAAACGAATGCCCGCGTCCTCCGCTGCGGCACTTAGGCTGGCATCAACATCGCCACGAATGTCGACGATCGCCGATACGGGAATACCCGCCCGCGTCATGTCGAGTGCGACGTGATATCCGGTATCGTTGTTACAGTAGAACACAATACTCTCACCCAGCGTCAGACCGTAGCGGTGCGTATATTCTCGGGCTGCTGAGGCCAGCATGACACCGGGGCGGTCGTTATGGGGAAACACTATTGGCCGCTCGATGGCGCCGGTCGCTAACACAACCCGGCCGGCATAAATGCGCCACAGCCGTTCTCGAACCGAGTAACCCGTTGTCGGCCCCAGATGATTGGTGACACGCTCAAGCGCGGCGAGCACATTGCCATCGTAGTAGCCATTGACCGTGGTGCGCGAGAGTACAGTGACGTTGGGCAGAGCGGCGAGTTCTTCTAATGATTGGCTTAGCCAACGGCGATCTGCATCGGTAGGACTTCCCAATAGTGAACCACCCAACTCTTCCTGTTCATCGATGAGCAGGACTCGGTTCTCCGGGTGGGTCGCAGCGTCAAGCGCGGCTTTCAACCCGGATCGACCTGCGCCCACCACCACAACGTCTGCGTGAACGTTTTGTTTAATGTAGTACTGGGGATCAGCCTCGGTTGGCGCTCTTCCCAGGCCAGCCAAGCGTCGAATCAGCCACTCCCAATTGCGCCAGCTAGGCCACATGAGTGTTTTGTAATAAAACGAGGCGGGTAAAAATCGCTTGCACCAGGCTAGCGGCGAAAATACATCATGTCGCACGCTGGGCCAGGCATTCTGTCCACTTGCATGGAGCCCTTCGTAAAGTGGTACCAGCGTCGCTCGCGCGTTAGGTTCGGTCAACGCGCTCGATTCCAATTGGACCAGGGCATTCGGTTCTTCGCGACCCGCGGCCAGGAGTCCGCGCGGGCGATGCAACTTAAAACTTCGGCCAACGATCGCAACTCCATTGGCAAGCAGAGCAGAGGCCAGCGTATCGCCAACGAAACCTCGGTAGGCGCGCTCCTCAAAGGTGAAGCTGATAGGATGTGAAGTGTCGACTCTCGCCTTGGGAAGACGTTTTAGCGTCTTCTTCACTGATCGTCTCCGCCAAACTGGAGCAGCGGGTCACGCAACCGGTAAACCGCCTTCACCTCATGGGTAACGGTATCGCGTGCGATATGAAACCACTGACGACAACCATAAGTATGATGCCATCGCTCATGGTGAATGCCCTTGGGATTGCTGCGCACGTAGAGGTAGTCAGCCCAAACCTGGTCAGACACATCGGGCGAGGTGAATGGTCGAGCAATGTGGGCTTGCCCGCCGTAGGTGAATTCGTCTTCACTTCGGGTACCGCACCAGGGACAGCGAATCATCAGCATCTTATTGTCGCCTAGTGAGCCACACTGGATGCGGCGTTTTCATCAATGAGTCGTCCGCTATGAAAACGCTCAAGAGAGAATGGTTCTACTAAGGGGTGTGGAGCATCCTTCGCAATCGTATAGGCCAATGTCTCGCCGCCGGCCGGTATCGCCTTATACCCGCCCGTACCCCAGCCAGTGCTCAAATAGAAACCAATGACAGGTGTTTTCGACACGATGGGGCTTGCATCTGGAGAGATATCCACAATCCCACCCCACTGCCGCATCAGTTTCAGTCGACTGAACGAGGGATATAATTCGATCGTGGCGGCGAGGACTGCTTCGGTTGTCGCCAGGTTACCTCGCTGTCCGTAGGAC
>JBCCNJ010000190.1:0-7086 GCA_039025905.1 Pseudomonadota bacterium
CGAGGGGACTCGTAGACGCCCTCCTCTACCACCAGGTAGTGCACCGACACGCCGCTGACACCCCCCTCAGAGGCCGCCGTCATCTTGATTTGGAAACTCGATGATGTGACGTTGCGTAGCCTGACCACCGCAGGGTTTGAGCCACTGGAATAGTTCGGTGTCGCCACGATCACCGGGTTTACATACGTGTTATCAAGATTGATCGTCCTCCAGCTTGATGAGCTCACTCCCGATACATTCCCCTGCTCAGCTAACAGGCCTTCATTGTTATCAGGTTCATCAATGTTATCCGGCTCGTCATCATTAACAGGGCCATCATCGTCTGGACCGTCGTTGTCGTCAGGTTCGTCATCGTCAACGGGGCCATCATTGTCCTGTGCAAACGCGCTGCGCACTGGCCACGAGCGTTTCTCGGCTTCCTTACCCCCACTGTGAATGTTCCTCCAATAGGAATTCATCATCCAGGCGCTGTCTGTGCCACGAGCGGGGCTGGTCGACGTCCAATAGAGTTCGTTTTGGATGTTGGTAAATGGGTGGCCATCGCTGAGCTGCGGCTCAAATCGCGACAGGTCGTGTAAGCTGAGAAACTCGTGGTAGTTGGGCATGCGCCAATCACCCGCCTGCGAACCATCGGAGAGATTACAGCTACCGTCCGCTAGGGCGGCGACATCTTCAAGCGCGTTGGCGAAGTCTTTCTGCGCCATACAGTTAGCCTTTTTTACCCAAATCAACCCGGTCAAATTATCGAGCACGGTGCCGTCGCCATTATCCGTGAAGCGCTGCGCCGGGGCGGGCACACCAGCTCGTATCTCGCCGTCTTGGCCGGTTCCTGCGCAACTTATTACGCTGCCATTGACGTCGAAGCACTGGGTCTGATTTGTTGCGAGTAGGGACAGTGGTGCGTTTTGCGTTTGCACGTCTGTTCTCATTGCCCAAACCCACCATTTATCCGTCGCCTTCGTCGCTGATGAGAAACGTCCAGAATAAAAGAAGCTCCCTGTCCACGCTTTGTGCTCATCATCAGCCCGACTGGTCGAGGTCCAGTGCATTTCCTGCTTCACATTGGTAAATGGATGACCTGGAGTGATGGCATCACCACCGGTCCTGGTGGTCGCTACATCGACAAAACTCATCAGCTCTCTCACATTCGGCAACCGCCAATCGCCTGCTTTGGAGCCATCGGAGAGCTGACATGCCGAATGACCATCGGCAAGGTTGGCGGCCAGACTAATGGCCTCTAACCAACTCACTTTGCTGTTAGTACTAAGACATCTTCCGCGCTTTAACCAAATGAGGCCCGTGAGATTATCGCGTACGGTCCCATCACCGCGGTCGGTGAATCGCGGGGTAGGGATTGGTACACCCGCCTGTATATCGCCGTCCTGACCGCTGCCACTACAGCTGATTTCGCTTCCGCCAACATTGAAACACTTGGTTTGCCCGGTTGCAGCAATGACCGGCTGTGCTTCGCTGCTTTCAGCACTGCTAGCTTCGGCGGCCGGTTTAAACACCGCCACTAGCGGCGTTACTGTATCGAACAGCATGTTCTCAACCGTTTCAGCGGGAACATTAAAGGCGCAGGTATTATCAGTGGCATCCTCGCAGTAGTTTCGCCAGCCATCGAACTGCCAGCCATCGCGAGGCGTCGCAGTATAGGTATCTAGATAACTATCTGCACTGGAACTACGAGTGCAGCTCTCTGGCATTGGAATTGTCCGAAAGTCTTCCAGCGAGCAGGTTCGACCGTAGTTGGACGAAACGTCCCCTTCTCCTTCTATTTCAATGGGCTGGCTTTGGCTTTCGACAGCAAATATCAGCGCGAAAAAGAGCCCCCTTGCCGTGTTCTTCATTTGCAAACCATATTCTTAATAGGCACGAATATTAAAAAAATTATTCGATTCAAGAATATCAGGCAAGAAAGAATCGCCTTTTTCTCCAGTTTGTGGAGATTGCTAGGCGGCATTGCGGTGAGGAGCAATACAAGGTGAAATCAGCAAGAAGGACCATCTGTTTCGAGGGCCCTAGTGCACAAAGTATGCCTAACCCCCTAATGGCCACTAAGATTCTGAAAAAAAAGGGAATTTTTGTTCTATTCTACCTATGACTCTGTTCGCTCACGCCCTCTACACGGTG
Source organism: Pseudomonadota bacterium (assembly GCA_039025905.1). Lineage (GTDB taxonomy): Bacteria > Pseudomonadota > Gammaproteobacteria > Pseudomonadales > Halieaceae > JARRPM01. Next base: position 2,134 of record JBCCNJ010000190.1, read on the forward strand.
TTCACGCGAGGAAGCCACCGGGCCAAGCTAGCCATCTACTAAGCCCAGCCCTCGAAGCAGTCCTGCTTGGCTACCGCAGGCAGATTGGGGGCACTTCTTCGAGCCAAATCTCGCGCGACTCAAAACCTCATCACCGCCCGGTGCTGGATGCGCCCTAAGCTAATTCCTCAACCGCCCGCCAGGCTTGCTCAATCGCTGTATTCATCAGGGAGCTGCCACTAGCATCACTATTGGCGATGGCGACTCGACCGAAGCGCCTGCGACCGAGGTCGCCGGGATCGCCCAACACGTATGCGTGTGCCCAACGGTTAATCGAAATGCTCGCTACGTCTCGATCAAATTGAAACGCAGGTGCATGCAGCATGCCCCCCAGGTGCTCCCGCAGTTCTTCTTCATAATCCTTGAACTGCATGCTTAACATCTTGTACCGGGCCTCGCGAACCTGCTGTTTACGCGTCGCACCAACGCTCGCACCTAGCGGGCAACCTCGCATATGCAGTACGCAAGGGTCGTCGGGCGTCTTGGTGTACTCATACCCTCCAATACTCACCGGATAGTCCATGCCAACCACCTGATGAATATTACCCGGGCACATGGCTAGTCCAATACCTGCTGCTTTCAATAGCTATAGCAGAATGTAGCCCTGCCCTACCAAAATTAGCTTTTGAACACGCCCGTTAGCTGCTCTAATCCTTCTTCGCCTCCCACGCACGCAGCCAGGCTAAACCCAATCCCGCGGCGACGGTAATAGCCATACCAATAATGCCACGGATGCCCACTTCTGTTTCAAACAAAAACCGATCCGCCAGCACGCCAACGATGATAGCGCTGTAGAACAGTGCACCTACGAGGTAGGCAGGAGCAATACGATTAGCAATGGTGTAGGCGAGATTCTGCGGCACAAACAGCAGCGCAGGAATCACGAGTATCCATAGCGCCGAACTAACAGCGGGCAACCCCTCCCAGGCTACAACCGATGCACTGAAGGCGAGCATACCCAGCGCGTAATAGAACATAATGCGTTCAGGTGGTTCCGTGCGCCCTGCTACACCGGTCGCCACACTACCGGCTGCTCGGGCGACGCCAGCGAATAGCGCGAGTAGCGAATAGGGGTTGAGAATATTCTGAGAGCCGTGCTGTAGCAGGATGAGACAGACACCAAAGAAAGCAAGCACCGCGAGACTAATGGCAGCAGCACTGACCCGATGACCCAAGAACACCCAGCTTATAAACATGGCAAAAAAGGGATTCGTGCTCTCCAGTACTAGCGCATCTGCCACTGGAATACCCTGGAGAGCTCCGTAAAAAGACGCAAAATAGATGAAGCCGGATAGGGTACGAATCACAAGTATCCATGGCTTAATGGGTTGAACGCCCTGCATGCCGTGTCGCACCAGGAGGGAAACTCCCGCGATTGGCGCAAGCAGGACGACCTGTGCGGCAAGTAGCAAAAAAGGACTAAACCCTGCGCCCGCTCCCCACTTGCCAGCAATCCCAATGCAACCCATCAAAACCCCACCGAGCAGAGCGAGTCCGACTCCCAGGGCATGACTTCGTTCTGTAGGAGGCGCGCCGATGATCTAGGTATCCAGACGAATTCGCAGGCTGTTCAAGGTCAGGTCGTGAGCCCTATACACCTAAAAGCCATCTCCTTGACGATCTGCCCCAAACCAGAAAAGCGCAGCGTAGTGATGGCGGGTTGGTGCAGAGGCTTTGCGAAATAGTATAGCCCAGAACGACGCAGCATTTGCGCGGGGGTAGCACGCTGACTCATCTATGCCATTGCATCTTATGGGTTTTAGATTAGAAGACTATAGGCTTCTCACGACCGAAATGTCGCCGCATTCTGGCAGTGAACGAATCTCAATTCCCAAGCCTGTGGTGGCGATATTTGCGCCATCTTGAATAGAGCAGCTGAATCAAAAACGAGAAGACTACGCTGCCAACAACGATCCATATTTGAATCTTGGTGGCGGGATTCTCATCTACCTCCAGGCATAGAATCACTAGCGAACCCGCACAGGTTAATGCGCCCAACAGGGATATCCAGGCCCGCGAACGAGTTTCCCTCGCCAAGCGGAAGTTAGTGAAATTTACCGCCGCAAAGATAAATAGAAACCCTGCACTGCCAATCGTAGCGATTGCGCCAAGGGGCAGTAGGTTGGCAACAAACAGAGCGGCCAGAGCAAATAGCAAGACCCCTTCGAGGGGTTGACCTCGAAAAGTGCGAGCAAACTCATGGGGGAACTCGCCCGTGCGGGAGATGGTCGCAGTGAGACGCCCTGCACTGTAGAGGGTAGCATTGATGGCAGAGCCACAGGCGATAACTGCACCAACGGCGATTAGCGCATGGCCGCTGACGCCCATCAGCTTTTGAGCGACTGCGGTCAGAGCATAACTACTGGCTGCTGAAATCTCGGCGAAAGTGAGTTGGCCAACCGTCACAACAGCAATCAGAACGTAGACGACCATAACGACCAACACACCGCCGATGTACGCCACTGGCAAGGCACGCTCGGGGTTTTTCACCTCGCCAGAGGCATTGGCAATCAATTCGAAGCCCTCGTAGTTAAAAAACACAATCATCGCACCTGAAATAATGGCTAATACGCCTACGTAGTTATCCGGTTGCAGACGATCGAGATCCAGCGGTAGGAAAAGACCCACGCCAATAAGACCTACTAAAATCAGCATTTTGATGGAATTCAGCGTGTTTTCAGACCGGATCACGGCTTTGGCGCTAAACAGATTCAGTAAAGTCAGCACTATCAGTGCCAGGCTCAATAAAGTATGGCGCCAAAAAACAAAGTCTTCCGGCGGAAAAAAGCTAGCGCCATAGGTACCTAGTGCATGAGCATAAATCGCGATCAACACAATGTAGCTGAGGCACAGTAGCATGTTGGTCGTGCCACCAATGACCCCCGTGCCCATTCCCCGATTAATAAAGTCAACTGTTCCGCCCTCTCCTGGAAAGCGCAGCGTGAGTTTTAGATAGGAATACGCGGTGAATAAGGCCACGACCCCTGCGACGACAAACGCGATAGGCACCGCACCTTTGGTGAGGTCGACTGCGAGACCAGTCGTGGCGAAAATACCGCCGCCGACCATACCGCCCAGTCCAATGGAGAAAACCGAAAATGTCCCTAACGAGCCTCTTGGTGATTCTGCCATCTAACCTCTATCTCGGCGATCGTGTTCGCTAACCCCCAGCCGGGATTGTGCACTGTCAACCGAGCATAGCAACAAGCTGCGCGAACGAGAATAAGGTGAGGGATTTGTAAAAAGGTGTCTGGCGTCGACCCTTCGAAAATGCGCCTCAAGGCATTAGGCAGGCTAACGATTCGTTGCTTGGAAATACTGGGTTCAAAAGCTACCATGACACTTTCGAAAAATCCCTCATTATCCGCAGCCGCAGCACCTTTACTGAACGATTATGAAATTCCATCTGCGTTACTACCCTCAACACACAACCTATTCATGTGGCCCCGTGTGCTTGCGGATGATTTTCGAACACTTAGGTCGAAACTATAGCGAAGAGCAATTAACCAGTTTATGCAAAGCTGTACCGCATCATGGTACGAGCCACGGTCGCCTCATCGAGGAAGTTGAACGCGAGGGCTTCGCTTATCGCGAGAGCAGCGGTGACAATCTCCTCTACCTCATTCGTAGCCTCAACGCGGGCTATCTTCCCATCGTCAATTACATCAACCCGATCAGTAATATTGGCCATTACAGCATCGTCAATGGTTACGACGACAGTGATGGTGTACTGATATTTGCCGACCCCAGAAACGGGAAAGACTTTTCCATGATAAATGAAGAGTTCCAGAAAGCCTGGCACAACCAAAACAATACTTCGACGGGCTGGAGTTTAATCATAGGGCGTGAGCAGATTGTTCTTTGATTGACAAGTTCAGCTAGCGATTGGCGTGCTTGGTAACCATAGCAACGGCTTGGCCCTAACCATCAATTAGAACGCCCACGCACAGTAACGGCAAGCACAAGCGCTCAAAACGTTTGACTCTCCCGTTAGGGGAGACATTAGACTGTCTACATGACCGCGAAATTAAAAATAGGCGAATTTGCCCGTCTGACTGGCCTCTCTGTGAAAGCGCTGCGTTTCTATGCAGACGCGGGTGTGCTACAGCCAAGCAGTGTAGATGCCACATCCGGCTACCGGTTATATGAGCCGGCCCAGGTAGAAGATGCCACCCGCGTCGTCAACTTGCGGGAAGCCGGCATTTCTCTGGCCGATATTCGCGAGCTGCACGCCAGGGATGAACCACAGTTATTAGCGACCTTGCGCCGGCAGCGAGCCACGCTGCTGAAGGAAAAAGCCCGGATTGAGAGTCGCCTCAAGGTGGCGGAAAGTCTACTGGGCGCGGTGGCAAAAAAGGGAGCTAGTGCGATCGATCAGGTTCGCCTGATCAGCATTGAGCCAGAGTTTGTCTACGTAAAAGAAATTCCGGCGGTAACGCAGGACGGCATAGTCACTGATACATTTGAGCAGGCTGAGAGCATCGTCGCCGGCGTCAACGCGAGAGCCAACCGCTCACCATTCCTACTAATTCATAAGACTGAGTCCTCAGAGCCGGCACATGTCGAGATATGCATACCCGTACGCGACGACCGCATTGAACAACTGCCTACCTCGTTGCTAGCCGGCGCACAGGTTGCCGCCGCTGCCACCTACTCGGGTAGCTACGCTCAAACCGCTGACATAAGGCAACGCTTACAAGACTGGATTGATGATGCAGGTCTTAAGCATAGCGGACCCGTGCGTGAAACCTATAGACGCTTTGGAGCCGATCAAACAGATTACACGTTGCCCAAGAAAATGCTGGCCAGGCGACCCGAAGACTGCGTTACTGAAATTCAAGTGATCATCGAGCCTCCCGCAGGTGTTCAACGACAATACGGCGATACTCAAGCATGAAACACCACAGGATTCTC
>JBCCNJ010000191.1:0-7060 GCA_039025905.1 Pseudomonadota bacterium
GCCAGCATGGCTTGCAGCAAAGAGGAAACGCTATCCCGAGTGCCGTGCATTTTCCAGTTTCCAACCACAAGAGTCTGGCGCATACGGCCTCCCGGCAGCCAAAGCGGCGCAATCTTACCCAAGAACCTGGTGTGTGACAAGGCGGACGGCTGAGTCCGGGCCGCGTAGGTGCGGACGGCTGAGTCCGGGCCGCGCAGGTGCGGACGGCGGCGTTCGGGCCGCGCAGGCGCGTAAGCCGGAGTCCGAGCCATGCGGTGACGGAGCGTGGCGCTCGACTGCATAAAGACAGATGGCTTGATTCTACCCCCGGAGAATGCTGGCGCCTGCGTTCGAACCGCTGAAGCGAGGATGACTGAGTACCGACGGCCTAGGTGAGGGCGGGTGCTGAACGACCACGCCGCTGCCTAGAATTGACTCGAGCCACACAATGACTACCAGCCACATGCAATTGGCAGGGCTGATAGTAGACGCCACCTTATCGTGTAAACGAAGTGTGCGGATGCTGAAGTTAGAAATGTATCGTGCGCTGAGCCTGGACTGCTTGAGAAAAGTCAAAAGCGCTGCGAATAGCCCAGGCCCAGAATCGCTCTCGTGCTCTGAAAATCCTGCGTGCTTGCCACGTTAGCTAAAGTACTCGTGACCGTGCCGCGCTGCTAAGAATATCAATTTGCAAGGCTATGTCTCCCAGTAACGCTTATGCCGGCTGTTATTTAGCGCTATGCGACGTGTCTGCCAGGTTCCGCTGAACCCTCACCCGCCAGTTCACGCTGAACTTCATCTGCGAGATTTTGGCAGAGGACTTCAACCTGAGTCCCGTCATCGCCCTCGATCATAACCCGCACCTTGGGTTCGGTACCGGAAGGTCTTAGCAGCACTCGACCACGTTCTCCAAGCTTGCGTTCTACCCTGGACACTGCCGCGGCAACGCCGGGGAAATCTGCTAAATCGACCTTGCCCGCAACTGGGACGTTAATCATACATTGAGGAAACTTTTTCATACCATTACGGAAATCTGCCAGGCTCTTGCCCGCGTGCTTCAGGGCTACTAACACCTGCAGGGCCGCCACAATGCCATCCCCAGTGGTGGTGACATCTGAGCAAATAATATGTCCTGAGGATTCGCCGCCTAATTGCCAGCCCTCGGCCTCCATGCACTCTTTCACATACCGGTCACCGACCTGGGCTCTAATAAACTGAAGGCCATGTTCCTTTAGCGCAAGTTCAAGGCCAAGATTGGACATGAGTGTTCCCACCACGCCTTGATCAATTTGACCGATCGCAAGGCGGTGCATCGCGATCATATAAATGAGTTCGTCACCGTCCACCAGATCGCCATTGCCATCGACAAACAAGACGCGATCGCCATCGCCATCAAAAGCTATACCCAGGTCGACACCCTTTTTCTGAACGAGATTGGCGAGTGCGTCCATATCCGTGGAGCCAACACCCTCGTTGATATTGAAGCCATCCGGCTGTATCCCGATGCTTTCCACCTCAGCGCCCAGTTCGCTGAATACGCTAGGAGCAATGTGGTAGGTTGCGCCATTCGCGCAATCCACAGCGATTTTCATACCGCGAAGATTAAACCCTTCCGGTACTGTTGATTTGCAAAATTCAATGTAACGGCCCGCCGCATCGACCACCCTCAGCACCTTGCCAATATCTCGCGACTGCACTGTAGTCACGGATTTTTCCAGCTCTGCCTCAATTGCGTGCTCAATGTGATCTGGTAGCTTCGAGCCGTCGGCAGAGAAGAACTTGATACCGTTATCATAAAACGGGTTGTGCGATGCGCTGATCACAATACCGGCAACCGCAGCCTGGCTTCTCGTCATCAGTGCTACTGCTGGCGTCGGCATAGGGCCCAATAGTTTGACGTCCACACCAGCCGCTACCAGACCTGCTTCAAGAGCTGACTCGAACATATAGCCCGACACCCGCGTATCCTTGCCGATGATCACAGTGCATCGACCCGCCTCGCCTGATTCTCTTGCAAACACCCGACCGCTGGCCCAACCCAGTTTCAGCATAAAGTCAGGTGTAATTGGCGCATCTCCAACAAGGCCGCGAATACCGTCTGTCCCGAAATACCGTTTAGTCATGTCTTGCTCGCTCCCCTTAAGGCTGTGCACATAGCAACCGCATCAGCAGTCGCGCGAACATCATGTGTCCTTATGATTGTAGCCCCGCGCTCCACCGCCAGCACTGCCAATCCCAGACTTGCCGGTAACCGTTCGTCAACCTCTCGGCCCAGCAACTTGCCTATCAGCGATTTGCGTGACAGGCCTACTAATACCGGCACCTGTAGCTGTGCCAGTCTGGGCAACGCCTGCAGCAGCTGCAGATTGTGTTGAACTGACTTACCAAACCCGAAACCCGGGTCCACCACAATCTTTTGCCGCGGGATGCCCGCCTTTTCACAGTCCGCCAATCGTGCCTCTAGGAAGCTCTCAACCTCTACCACTACATCCTCATAAGCTGGCGCCTGCTGCATAGATCCGGGCTCACCCTGCATGTGCATCAAGCACACCGGCAGTCCGATGTCCGCAACTGCTGCAAGCGCCCCTTCACGACGCAGTGCCCTAACATCATTGATGAGCCCTGCACCTAAAGCGGCTGCCTCTCGCATCAGCACGGCAGAGCTGGTATCAACAGAAATAATCACGTCCAGCTCAGCCGCGATGCGCTCCACAAGGGGCAGCACCCGATCCATTTCTTCTGCCGAGCTTATCGCAACGGCTCCGGGACGTGTGGATTCACCCCCAATATCGAGAACTAGCGCACCTTCTTCGACCATAGATCGCGCTCTCGCCATAGCCAGATCAATGTCTAGTCGCTGCGACTGATAGAGGCTGCCGCCGTCGGAAAAGGAATCAGGTGTAGTATTGATAACGCCCATAATCGCTGGGCGTGAGAGGTCAAGAGTATGCCCGGCACAGTGAAGTACCGGGTTAGACTGCGAGGGTTTCGACAAACCTGGCGTTAATGCTCGCCCGCTGGCCCGCCAATCGGGCTTCCACCCTGCTCGTTCTCTGAACGGGTCGCGCCAGCACCGGGCGGTTCGTTATTGCCCACATCGTTACCCCAATCAGTCGGTTCGCGGGGTTCGCGACCGTCCATGATGTCGTCAATCTGATCGGAGTCGATGGTTTCATACAGCATCAGTGCATCTGCCATGGCGTGCAACTTATCGGAATTCTCATCCAAAATTCGCTCCGCCTCGGCGTAGCAGTCATCAATGATTTTGCGCACTTCCTCATCGATCGCCTTAGCGGTTTCGCCGGACAAGGACTTGTGCGGCTGGCCCGCGCTGCGCCCTAAAAAGACTTCTTCATCGGCTTCGTCGTACATCAGCGGGCCCATCTTCTCGGATAGACCCCATTGCGTGACCATCTTGCGCGCGATATCGGTTGCACGTTGAATATCGTTCGATGCGCCTGTAGTAACACCATCCTTACCCAGCGTCATTTCTTCAGCAATACGGCCGCCAAATAGGCTGCATATCTGGCTGATGATATGCCTTCGACTGTGGCTGTACCGATCCTCTTCTGGCAGAAACATGGTGACACCCAATGCCCTGCCCCGAGGGATGATGCTGACCTTGTAAACAGGGTCGTGCTCCGGCATCAGACGCCCAACGATAGCGTGTCCCGCTTCGTGGTAAGCCGTATTGCGCTTTTCGTTCTCCGACATCACCATGGATTTGCGCTCGGCACCCATCATGATCTTGTCTTTGGCAAGTTCGAACTGCGTCATGCCCACGGTGCGCACACTGGCGCGGGCGGCAAACAGTGCTGCCTCGTTCACCAGGTTGGCCAGGTCGGCGCCAGAGAAACCAGGGGTGCCCCGCGCAATTTTGCTCGCCTCGACATCCTCAGCTAGCGGAACCTTGCGCATGTGCACCTTCAAGATTTGCTCGCGACCGCGGATGTCAGGCAAGCCAACCACTACCTGCCGGTCAAAGCGGCCGGGGCGCAGCAGTGCGGGGTCGAGAACGTCAGGTCGGTTGGTTGCCGCAATGACGATGACGCCATCGTTCACCTCGAAACCATCCATCTCAACCAGCAGCTGGTTCAGCGTCTGCTCGCGCTCATCATGACCTCCACCGAGTCCAGCGCCACGGTGCCGGCCCACCGCATCGATTTCGTCGATGAAAATGATACAGGGTGCCTGTTTCTTGGCCTGATCAAACATATCGCGAACACGTGACGCGCCTACGCCCACGAACATCTCAACGAAATCCGACCCCGATATTGAAAAGAAAGGCACTTTTGCTTCACCTGCGATGGCCTTCGCAAGTAGGGTTTTACCTGTACCCGGCTGACCAACCATCAAAACGCCTCGCGGAATCCGGCCTCCAAGCTTTTGGAAACGGCTGGGATCGCGCAGAAATTCCACTAATTCCTTAACGTCTTCTTTGGCTTCGTCCACACCTGCGACATCAGCGAAAGTGGTGGTAATTTGGTCCTCACCCAGTAGGCGGGCCTTGCTCTTACCAAAGCTCATGGGGCCACCGCGGCCGCCCGCGCCACCCTGCATTTGACGCATGAAGAACATGAAAACCGCAATAATGATCAGAATTGGGAAGCTGGCTACCAGCAGCTGAGTCCAGACGCTCTGAGTTTCGGGCTTTTTGCCCTCCACAACCACATTGTGTTCGAGCATGTCATCCATCAGGCGAGGGTCTTCCACCATGGGGCGAATGGTCTCAAAGCTGCTGCCATCGTAGCGCTCGCCCGTGATGGTAAGGCCATCTACCGTCACTTTTTTGACTCTATCTAATTGAATTTCCTGAATAAACTCAGAGTATCCCACCTGTTCTGTATGGCTTTTCATATTGAAGTTGTTGAAAACAGACAACAACACCGCCGCAATCACGAGCCATAGCAGTAAATTTTTTACCATATCGTTCAATACTGTTACCTCACCAAGGTTTCCAGACGGTGATACCGTCAGACCGCCCCTTCAGGTTTGGCCAAGGAAAGATGTGACAGCCTCTCGCTTAGTTAATCAATAACCCCAATTTAGCTGGGGACAATTCGAGCCGTTTTGCCCTCTATTTAGTACGTAGCAGGGCGTAATCTGGTCCAATTTACTACAGTTGGGCCTTTCTTTCATGTTTCAAGCCACCTGGGTAAGGGCGCTTGCACGAAGCCGCTTTGGAGAAGGTGCCTGGCTAAGGCCGCTTGGAAGAAGGCGCTTGCACGAAGCCGCCTGGGTAAGGGCGCTTGGCTAAGAGCGCCTCTGAGGTCGCTTTGGAGAAACCGCCTGGGCAAGAGCGCCTGGTACCGTCTCTCTGAACTTGCGTGCCGAAAAACCCGCGCCAAACCCAGACCACGTGCACACGACTCTGCGGCTAAACCGCCCTCAACCACCTCGAAAGCCCTTTGCGACCAAATACACTTCTCTTGATCTCGGCCGTGATGCCTGGGGTTTTCGCGTCACCACTTTCTCAAAAAGGCTCCTCACATCCTTCAGCACAGCGTCAAACCCCTCACCCTGAAAAATCTTGCAAACAAAACTGCCACCGGGTGCGAGCACATCTCGCGTTAGCTCCAACGCAAGCTCGACCAGGTATATAGACCGAGGTTGATCGACTGCGTTCATTCCACTCATATTGGGCGCCATGTCAGATAGTGTGACCGCCACCGGCGCTTCACCAATTGCGGCGGCAATGGCATCAAACACTTCAGTCTCAGTAAAATCCCCCTCGACAAACTCCACGCCCGCAATACTGTCCATGGGAAGAATATCTGAGGCAATCACTCGGCCCGAGTGACCGACCAGTTCTGCTGCTACCTGCGACCAACCACCCGGCGCGCTGCCCAAATCCACCACCGTCATTCCCGGCCTTATTAGCTTGTCGCGCTCTTGAATCTCCAACAGTTTAAAGCACGCCCTGGAGCGATAACCTTCGCGCAAGGCCTGCTGCACATACGGGTCCTCACGGTGTTCCTTGAGCCAGGCTTTGCTAGATGAGCGTTTTTTCGGCATGTGAGAGTGCTTTTCCAACTGCGGTCGAGTGTGTAGAATCCCGGCCCTTCTGCAGCCGGTGCCGGCTATTTTACCGTGAACACTTGCAGTATTGTCCGTCGCAGCTCGTTTTCAGCTAAGCAACTTGCAGAAAGCGCGTCTCCAAGGTGAGCACGGTTCGTCGGCATCGACCTGATTGGAGTTTACTGCGGAGTCACTTCAAACGGCCTACTGAGTCATGAATAAGCCAGATAAACGCGATATAAAAAGGCTGCGCGCCATCGGCCACAAATTAAGTCCCGTGGTAACCGTGGCCGGCAAGGGTTTAACTGACGCGGTTCTCGCCGAACTCGAGCGAGCGCTGCACGATCACGAACTCATCAAAATCAAGTTGGCGGTGGGCGGCAGGGACGCAAAAGCGGAGCTGGCCCAAGACATTTGCGAGCGCAGCGCAGCGAAACTGGTGCAAAGCATCGGCAATGTCATCTTAATCTTGCGTAACAACCCAAACCCCGACCCACGCCTATCCAACTTGCTTAGACCGCTATAACATGGTCAGCCATGGCAGACGTACTAGAGTTTCCATCGAGTCGGGCGCAGGCGCTGGCGTATCTTGAACGGGAGTTGCGCAAACTTTTATCGGAACGCGGCGCTGATGAAAGGTTGATAGATTTCGCGGTTGCGCAACTGACGCAGTCCTATACTGAGCTCAGTGAATCAGAACAATACAGCTTCAGTGTCGCGCTACCCGAAAAACTCAGTGATGACGAAACAGCGCAGCTACGCCAGCAGATCACCGCGGGGCTGGAAGGAATCCGATCGGAGAACCACGCTCTTATGGTCAAACTGATTGCTAAACTGGTCCTCGCCGAGATGCGCCTATTTCAGCACCAGCGAGGCGATTAGTATTTGTGTTTCGCAGATGCATACTGAGTAGCGGCGCGGCACAAGCCAGCCGAAAAATTCAGATGTGCTGGACCAGATCGATTTCGTACTCAATGTCACCGCCCGGTGCCTTCACCGTCACCACATCACCTTCTTCTTTGCCGATTAACGCTCTGGCAATCGGTGAGCCGACCGATATCAA
>JBCCNJ010000192.1:0-7023 GCA_039025905.1 Pseudomonadota bacterium
ACGACACCGATATCACACTGCGCGATAAGTCGGGTGAAAGCCCAGAGCTCAACGGCGATCACAACTTTTCGCGCTTCAACCCCGCAGCGGGTTTTACCTATGCCTTCAGCGACGATATGACAGCGTACGGCTCCTATGGCGAAGCAAATCGCGTCCCTACGCCGTTAGAACTGGCCTGTAACGAAGGTGTCTTCGAATTGGCTAGAGAGTTCGCCATAGCGGATGGCGAAGACCCAGACGATATTGATTTCGAGTGTCGCCTACCCAACGCCTTCCTGGCAGACCCTCCCCTGGACGATGTGGTCACCCGCAGCTATGAGGCGGGCCTGAGGGGGCGCTATGAAAACATCAGTTACCAGATCGGGGTGTTTCACTCCACTAACAATGACGACATTATCTTTCAGACCACCGGCCGCTCGACTGGTCTATTCGCCAACGTGGATAAAACGCGGCGTATGGGCTTTGAATCGGCCGTACAGTGGCGCAGTGGTAGCCTCGACTGGTACGTATCCTACTCCTATCTAGAGGCGACCTTTGAGGACAACTTCATGGTGCTCAGCCCCAATCACCCAAACGCAAACGAGGATGGCGAGTTGGCAGTTGAAAATGGCGATCGAATTCCGGGCTTACCCGAGCATATGGTGAAGTTGGGCGGCGATTTCGAGTTTATGCCAGGCTTGAGCGCTGGTATGGAAATGATTTACAACTCGAACCAGGTGCTGCGCGGCGACGAGAGTAATGATCTGGATACTGTAGACAGTTTCACTGTCGTCAACTTGCGCGCCAGCTACTGGGTAACCCAGCATCTGCAGCTGTTTGGGCGAGTCACCAATGTATTCGACGAGGACTACGAGAACTTCGGTCTGTTGGGTGAAGACCCGGACGAGGTTTTACCTGATCTTGCAGACAACCGACCCTTGTTTCTCGGCGTGGGTGCACCGCGCGGTGGGTGGATTGGTTTGCGCTATCGCTTGTAGTCAAAGGTGATAAAAAAGCTCTAAGCGTTCCTGTACGCAGAAAATGCAAATGGTAATGATTTGCGTTAACCTAGTGCGCTCTGTTCAACTAGCCTGCGGTACTGTCCCCGCCCGATTGATCTATGAGCTCGCAAGAGACCCCTTACGGTGGTGTCCGACAATACCTTTTACGTTCTGATCAAAAACCACCCTCGGTGGAAGAACCGGCAGCGGACAATGCTTCCGTAGCCGGCATTGCTGAACTCTATCGGGCACACGCACAGACGCTGGCTCGATCGTTGCGCGCTCAATTCGGTAATGGTCCACCCGAGCCGGAGGACGTGGTGCACCGTGCTTTTCACAACTTGCTAGAGCGGGCAGACACCAGCGATATTCTCAGTCTAAAAGCATACCTATGGCAAACGGCGCGCAACCTCTTGCTCAAAGACAAACGGGCGCTGGAGACGCAAACGCGCTATCAATTCGAGGTAGAACGACTTTATTTTCCTATTGAGGGTGACAGTTCATGCCCTTCAAGGGTCTTACTAGCAGACCGACAGCTCGCCGCCATTAACCAAAGCTTTCATCGTATGCCACAACAGCGACGCACAGCCTTCATCATGCATAGAGTCAGGGGCCTCAGCGTGGCAGAGGTCGCTCGCCAGCTCAATCTCAGCCGCAGCGCCGCCGTTAAGCACATTGCGAATGCGGCGGCAGATCTGGATGCTGCGCTCCATGATTGCGCGGACGGATCGTCGATATGAAGCCATCGGATCAACAGCGAGCTGACGAGCTGCGTGAACAAGCTCATCTATGGCGCATGCGATTAGCTGACCCCGAGACTGCCGGCCGATGGCAGCGGGATTTCGATCAGTGGCTAGATGCCCACCCTGATAACCCGACAGCCTATACCCGCGCGGTGACGGTGTGGCAGGCACTCGGCTCACTTGATGAGCAGATCTTGGAGCAGGAAACAGTGCCGGTTGATGCCCTCACGTCAGGCTCTGGCCCGAACACGGGTTTACTCCGAACGGGCGCTGGAGCCAAAGTCTATTTCGCCATTGCGGCCTGTCTTTTGGCGTTTGTCGGCTGGTGGGCGACGACCGTCTTCATTACTAGCCCAACCCCAGCCGCGAGAGTGTACGCGACCGAGACTGGCGAGATTCGCCAGTTTACTCTTGCTGATGGCAGTCTCCTGATACTGGCTCCCGATAGCCGGGTGACGATGCGCATGGAGCTAGAGCGACGGCGCGCTCATCTAGAGCATGGCGAGGCGCTATTCGACGTGGTGAGCAATTCTGCGCGACCATTTGAAGTCGCCACTGGCCCCGTAACCGTAATGGTTGTTGGCACGGTATTTGAGGTACGTAACAGTGGAGGGGTTTCGCGGGTAGCGGTGGCAGAGGGTAAAGTGATGGTGACACAACGCGGCGCTCGCGACCCCGCAGGCATTAGCAGCACACAACAAATTGAAGTCATGGCCGGGCAGCGAGTGATAGCCGCAGAGGGCTCTGAATTATCAAATCCCAGTCACGTCTCACCCGAGTCGATTGCCGCCTGGCGTAACAGCCGCCTGGTGTACGAAAACGCGACACTCAGTGAATTGATCGACGATGCGAATCGCTACTCAAAACGTCCGATCGTGTTAGATAGGATTCAACCCGATACATTTAGCGATACGGTGACAGCGTCTTTTGATAGCAACGACATCGATGCGCTCCTTGCAACACTACCAGCGCTATTCCCCGTCGCATTAGACCTCGAAGACCCCGAGCGAATCGTGATTCGTGTAAGCACTGGCCCGTAATACATGTTTGTCCAGTAAATTTTTTCGTGTCGACGGTGTCATCTGCTCTCTCTCGAGGGTCTCTACAGGAAACCAGCTTTTAGTTAAGCGCTTCCGGAGACACTCCATTGGCTATGTATCATGCTTTTAGTCCTCGCGCGAAAGGTAAAAACTTGCTGCTTTGTACGGTGCTTATCTGCATCGCGACAGCAGGCGCCTACGCTCAGTCACCCTCCCCCGCGTCATATTCACAGGATTACAACTCTGCGTCGGGACCCATGAATGCAGTTCTGATGGCCCTGGCTGATGCCTATCAGGTCAATATCATCGCACCTGACAGTCTTGTTGCGGGCAGAGAAGCGGCAGCAATCTCTGGCAATATGACTGTAAATCAAGCGCTTTCCAGTGTGTTGGCAGGTAGCGATCTGATCGCGCGAGAGACCTCCACGGGGACGTTTGTCATTGAAAAGGCTCTCGATAGCAGTCAGTCCTCAAGCAAGCTGACTGACAGCGCGAATCCACCGCGAGGCCCGATGGAACTGGTCACAGTCACAGGCGAGAAAATTGATCGCGATCTGCAAGATACCTACGCCAGCGTTGTCGTATTGACTGAGCAGGCGCTGCAGGACAACGTGATTCTCGATCTAGAAGCAGCGATGCAGTGGGTACCCAATGTCACTATTACGCCGGACGGTTCTGGCTTATCCATCCGCGGTATTCCCCAACAGGGTCTGGGTAACGGCACCTTTGATCCCGTCGCACCAACCAGCGCCATTTACATTGACGGCGCTGTTCAGACGCAAGCAGCCGTGGCCAACGGTGCGCTCAGTACCTGGGACGTTCAGCAAGTTGAGGTGTTTCGCGGGCCACAAACCGCGACCCAGGGACGCGCAGGGCTTGCCGGCGCGGTGATAGTCAATACCGTCGACCCCGATCAACAGTGGAGCGCCAGAACGCGCTTACTTGCATCGGATGAAAACCAGGAGCAGGTATCGTTCGCCGCAGGTGGACCTCTGATAGAAGACAGGCTGGCCTTCAGAGTGGCCGCCGAGACCGTGAAAGACGATGGCTATACCAAGTTTAATGTTGATGACCAACGAGTCGACAATCCGGGCATTAACGATCGAGATTTTCTGCGCGCGAAACTTCTTTGGACACCCCATACCACATTCGATGCCATGCTGGCCTACACCTATGCCAAATCTAAACGCGGTAGTAATGTAGTCAATGGGCCAGACTTTTTTGACGCGAACACCACGGAAATTATTAACGAAAGTGAAGGCGATCTGCATACCGGTTCCTTGGTCATGACCTACCGCGTATCGGATGCGATCACGCTCACCTCTGCCACCGCCTTCAGCGACCTGGATGTATCCGATAAACCAGTCCCAGCAACACTGGGCGGCACCGGATTAGCGGTTCCGGCGGAGGGAGACGACTCTACCTTCTCTCAGGAACTCAGGCTGGTGTACGATGCCAGCGGGAGCAGCCGCGGCATTGCAGGTGTTTACTACGCCGACGTTGAGGAGAATTTTGAACGCACCATCCTCGGAAGCCTCCTGGGTTCCCAGTTTTCTCGCAACGATGGTTATGAAAGAAGCTACAAAAACACCGCAGCCTTCGGTCAATTGGAGTATGACATTAACTCACGCCTGACCCTCGCCGTTGGCGGTCGCTACGAGTATGAGAAGCGAGACTACATCAACTTTGAAATTAACGAAGTGGAACCGGATTCACCCTTTTTACCAGATGGTGAAAGCCGATTTGAAGGATCCGGCAATGAATCTGCCTGGCTGCCGAAACTGGGCGCGACCTATAGCTTTAACGAGCGCGTGAGTTTGAACGCGACTTATCAACAGGCATATCGCCCCGGAGGTACAAGTATCGATCCCAGAGATGGATCTGAGGTGCAGTTCGACCCTGAGTTCAGTGATAACTATGATCTCGCACTGCGATCGCTGTTATTTGATGAGAGGCTGTTCGTCAACGTCAACCTGTACTACGTTGACTACGACGATTTGCAAATCAGAGTCTCGCCCGACCCCAATGTGCCGGTGATTCGCTTTGTCGACAACGCCGGTAAAGCTGAATACTACGGCCTCGAACTCAGTAGCCAACTCAGCCTTAACGAATCGTGGACCTTCAATTTGGCGGCGGCCTGGCAGAAATCAGAACTAAAAGAGTTTGAGAGAGGTGGGATTGATGCCAGCGGAGATGAGTTTCCCTTCTCACCCAACTTTAGTGGCTCCATCGGCGCGACCTGGCAGCACGAGACAGGCTGGACAGCGAGCATGGATGTCGCCTACTCGGGCGACTACTTTAGCAACATTCCCGCCGATGATGACACTAAGGTGGGCGAACATACCGTGGTCAATGGTCGCGTGGGATATCAATCAGAGCGTTGGGGTGTTTATCTGTATGCAAAAAACCTGTTTGACGAAAACTATGTTGCAAGCGTAAGTCGATTCAATGAGGACCCTGCACTGTGGACCGCCAGCTTGGGCCGGCCGCGCACTCTGGGTTTGATCTTGGAAGCCAGTTACTGATGTGTCTGTGTGCGGCATCACGCCGGTACAGAAGCTAACTTAACTGACCACGATCACCTTTATATCGCGTACCCCAAGCGTTCGCCTCAAAGTCCTCAAAAACTCACAGAGTTTTCAAGCAATCCGCATCGCCAGGAGCTTACGTTGCAATAACCCTGTGAGCGGTTTCGTTACCAGTCTATTGCGCCTGAGTACCTGCAGCCTGCACGGCCCGCATGACGCGCAACAGGTTCTGTCCCCACAGCTTGGCGATATCCTCTTTAGAATAACCACGCTGCAGCAGTCCCGCCGTCACATTGGGCGAGTCGGCTGCGCTGTCCCACCCCGCAACTCCGCCGCCGCCATCAAAATCACCAGACAAACCCACATGATCGATACCCGCAACCTGCACAGCGTGGTCCACGTGGTCTAGATACTGATCAAGTGTGACATCACCATAGGTACTCCGTATCCGTGCTAGCTCAGCACGATATTCCGCCATAGTCGCCTCAGACACCGACGCCCAAGCGGCCGAACTCACGAGGCCGAGTCGGTTGCGCAACTGCTCCACTTCGGACAGCACATCGGGATTTAACTCGGCCAGATAAGCGCGGAAGGCCGTGATTTGCGCGACGCCTCCCGTATCGCGTATGGCTCGTAGTTGAGCATCTGTAAGACCACGGGGATTATCATGCACGGCCTTGACCGTGGAATGCGAGGCGATAACCGGCGACCGTGACAGCGCAATCGCATCTTGCGCCGTGGCCTCACCGACGTGGCTGATATCTACCATGACGCCATGATTGTTGAGCGCTTCGATCAGCACCTTTCCGAGTTCACTCAAGCCGGGATCATCACCATCGCCAAGTTGCTCTATGGGGTTCGATGACCCACCGAACTGGTTGTGCCCAAAGTGCGTGATAGAGGCGTAGCGAGCCCCCCGCGCTGCCCAAAGCGCGACCTTGTCTTGCACTTGCTGGGCATTCGTACCTAACGGGAAGCTGTTCTCTATTCCTATCAGCGCCACCAGTTTGCCTTCGGCGTGAATGGCCTCGACCTGGTCAGCCGTTGTGGCTAGGGCGATCTGATCTGGATAGGCGCGCAACATACGCACAATGCCGTGGTACCGCTCCTCTGCCATGGCAACACCCTGCGCGTATCCCTCTTCGCTCAACTCACCCTGACGCGTATAGACGATGAAAAAGCCAGCATCGAGCCCGCCTATGCGCATGGCTGGCAGGTTCACCTGCTCCATGTTCAAAGCACCCGGATCTATAAGCTGCGTGGCGTATCCTCGTCTAATGTCAATATGGCTATCGAGGGTTACAAGCTGGTCATGAATTGCCAGCACCTTCGGATCGCTCAAGCTGGATTGTGCAAAGGTATTGGCGGTAAAAAGTAAGCACAAACAGCTCAACATACGGGAGAAAAAAGTGTTAATGGCGGTGTCCCCTTAATGAACGGAATTACGACCGGCTTGCCGCAATAAAAGCGAATAACTACAGGTGGTTTAGAGTCTAGATCGCAGGATGATACTTTGATATGTCGGGTTTGTCGCGGCAGCTCGCAGGGGGTGTTTTAGAGGCCTCTTACGCAAAACAGCTGGTGCTAATTCCACGCTCATTAACTCGCACCGTTGGTGTGGGCCTCGCGAGGTGCATCGCCTTAGTCCTCGCCCTCATGATCACCGAATGGTGACACCTGCCCGATTGAGTTCCGCGAGTATCGCTGCAGCGTTGTCGTTACCCGATCGCGC
>JBCCNJ010000193.1:0-6870 GCA_039025905.1 Pseudomonadota bacterium
CCTAACGCCGCGCACACGGGCGAGCTACGCAGTAGCGAGTCCGCCACCGCGCAGCGGTGGGAATGTGCTGCGCCTTGTTATGCACGCCGATACCTAAGAAGCAAGAACAAACAAAACACAGACACGGGAAGCAATTTAATTTGCATGGATGCTGTAGCCTCAATGCCGACACCAATAAGTATAAATGACCAATAGAATAGAGCAGAAGCTACGAGTATTTGGAATGAAAAAGATACTTTTGAGTAGCGAAGGAAAGTAAAAAGGCTTAAACAGTATGCAATGTAAATATAGCAGTAGCCACGACCGAGGCCTTTTGAAATAAGACTATTTTCCCCATAAAGCTCAGCAGCTTGCCATGCCAAGACCGCATTACTAGCCAGTACTAGAAATTGAATAATTAGTATTGCGAAGAAAGTACGTTTTGCCCAAGTTTTCTGCCATTCCATGCTTTTCACTATTTATGCATAACGCCACGTTAAAGCGTGAGTAAATGCGTGCCAAAATTGAAGCGAAGCAAAAATGGCACGCGTTTACGAATCGCACTTAAACGTTTTGTTATGCCTTTCGCTCGGTGACCACTTCTTTAAAAGCAAACATACCATTTAAAGCGGCAGGAAAACCTGCATAAACTGACATTTGTAATATGACTTCTTTGAGTTCATCTTCACTACAACCAACGTTAAGCGCTGCATTTAAATGAACTTTAAGCTGAGGCGCACAATTCCCTAGCGCTGTTAATGCGGCAACCGTTGCGATTTCTCGTGATTTTACATCCAACCCTGTGCGTGCATATATATCGCCGAAAGGAAACTCTATTGTATATTTGGCTAAATCAGGGCAGATATCTTGCAAACTTTCGATAACATTTTTTCCGGCTTCGCCATCAATGCTTGTTAATAATTCAAGACCGGTATCAAAACGTGATTTGTACATTGGTATGCTCCTATTTTGTAAGTACAAACACACCATACAAGTTAGAGTTCACTCTAAGTCAACGAACTTTTCCATTATTATAAAGTTTAATTTTTTCTTCTAAGGCCATAAGGTGCGACTGTTGCTGTTCGATATGAGCCATCAAGCTTTCTCTGTGTTGCTCTAGCAACACCTGACGCTGTAATACCGTATTTACCCCTGACTCCCTTAGCCGCGCATACTCCAGAATTTCTTCGAGAGGCATCGCCGTTTCTTTTAAGCGCTTCACAAATTCAATCCACCTCAAATCTTTCGAAGTATATACTCGATGCCCACTTCTATTTCGTTGGATATTTTTGAGCAAACCTATTTTTTCATAATATCGAAGAGTGTAAGAAGACAAGCCAACCAAACTTGAAAACTCCTTCATATTCATGATTTCGCCTCCTAGGCATAACGCTTCAAGCTGGGGCCGCTGTTAAGCGGTCCCGGCGCGAAGCGCCCTTGCAGCCTTGACTTGTTACGTTGCCGCGCGCCGAACATAAAACCTTGCCTCAATTTCGTTGCCAGCCTTGCATACGGTACCGTTTTGAAAGAATGAGAATCCACACTTCTCCAAAACTCGCTGCGAACCAAAATTATGCACCATGACTTTCGCGAAGACATCCATGTGGACAGGGATGCTGTCGCTGGCCAGAAGTAGTTTGAGTGCCTTTGTACAGATACCTTTGCGCCAAAATGCTTTGCCTATCCAGTATCCCACTTCGATGCCATCTGGTTCATAGGGCCAATATGAGACGCAGCCTACAAGCCGACCGTCCAATTCAACCGCATAAGGATTTCTCGATGAGCTTGAAGCCGTAGAAGTGATCCAGGTTATTGCGTCCTGCTCGGAATAGGGAAAGGGTATATTGGATGTCCATTTCGAAACTTCCTCGTCTCCGACGAGTTGAGCTACTTTCGCAGCATCGTCCATTTTAAAATGTCGTAGCGCGATGTTCATTTAGGCAACGTAACAGCTACGTTAGATGACCGTGGTCGTTTTTGTCTGGCTCGCTAACATCTCTACCCCTGGTCAAAAACTCGATACGAATCAGTGCGTTGCGATCGAGTGTTGTTAGTTGACGTGTTATACCGCGCCTGAGTAAACCGAGCCTAGTATTAATCTCCAGATTTACACTCTTACAAAGTCAATCAAATCATAGAGTTAGGAAGTAGCCGTGCTACGCTCGGTGAAAAACACCTGCTAGCGCTGCGAAATTAGAAATGACTTTAAGAGTGTAGCTGCGATTTGACCGCTTCTGGCCGGCAACAGTCCTAGTAACCATTTTTTCTAATGTCCGTTGTTCCGTGGCGCCAAACAACCGGATCTTCAGGCTTTGCTCGGATCAGTGAAAACGACGCTTAGGTAGACGCTGCTTATCGGATACATCCTCCAGCTCTTCAAAAGACTCAACGATCAGCGCGTACTGCGTTCTGAGCGGCTACTTTACGCTGAGCAACAAGAAGCGGGGTTCGCAAGGCTAGAAGATGACTATCAGGGGCAACACGAGGCGTCTCAGAGACTGCTGATAGCAGAGCAGGACGGGCTTCAGTAGAATTTAGCAGCAGTCCAAGTGGTTTGCTGTAGCACAAGCTATTTAAGAGTTGGTCGTTTTTTCATCTCCCCAAAAACCCAGGCGCCCTCTTCTCTCGCATCGCCGCAAACCCTTCCTGAAGATCCGCGGATTCATCACACTGTTTGAATAGTTCCTCGGCACGCTCTGTATCGGTCTGCCCAGCTTCGACGTTTCGGATGAGTTCCTTCATTGCTTTCACGGCAAGCGGGGCGAGGCCATCCAGGTGTATTGCGAGTTCATCGACGCGTTCATCGAGTCGCTCACTTGGAACGACGTCATCAAAAAAACCGAGTCGATGCAGCTCGGTGGCTTGGATAGTTTCGGCGCCGAGTAGCAAGCGTCTGGGCAGGTTGGCGCCGAGCTTCTCGACGAATCGGGTGATGCCTTCCGGGGGGTAGCAAAGTCCCAGGGCAGCAGCGGGCACGCGCACTCGCGACTCCCGTACGCCAATCCGATAGTCGCAGGCAAGAGCCAGCTCTACGCCGCCACCAAAGATGTTGCCGTTGACCCGGGCAATGGTGGGAATGGGCAGATCAGCGATTTGCTGCATCACCTGCTGAAAGTACTCTGGCGTAATCTTGCGACTGTTGAGGTCATCAAGCACCGCCCCGGCGCAGAAGGTCTTATCGCCACTGCCGGTAACGATCAGCGCGCGCAACTGGGAATCGCCGCGAACCGTATCCAGCGTTTGTACCAGGGCCTTGAGCTCACCTTCACCGAGTGCGTTGTGGCGTGGCTCATTGCAAAGGCGCAGCGTGCCGATGGTGTCATTCAGCTCGTATTGAACGGTTTCGATCATGGCGCATCTCGATGAATTTCTCGTATTCTCCCACAGGATAAAAACAACGGGACCCGGGGGTATTCATGCAGCGTTGTGATTGGTGCGGCGATGATCCGCTCTATATTGAGTATCACGACACGGAGTGGGGCGTGCCTCTGCGCGACGAGCAGCGAATGTTTGAGTTCTTAAGCCTGGAGGGCGCGCAGGCCGGACTGAGTTGGATTACGATTTTGCGCAAGCGCGAGGGCTATCGGGCGGCCTTTGCCGAGTTTGATGTGCACAAAGTCGCTTCGTTTACCGACCGGCGGTTAGAGAAGTGCCTAAAGGATGAACGCATCGTGCGCAATCGGCTTAAGGTGTATTCCGTGCGTAAAAACGCGCTGGCCGTGCTCAAGCTGTACGAAGAGGGTCAAACACTCATGGGTTTTCTATGGGATTTTGTCGATGGCAAGCCCATACAGAACCAGTTTCGAACGATGGACGAGGTGCCGGCTAGCACTCCGCTGTCGCACCAAATCAGCAAGGCGCTTAAGGCGCGTGGCTTCACCTTTGTGGGGCCAACCATCGTCTATGCCCTTATGCAGGCCACCGGCATAGTCAACGATCACCTGGTCACCTGCCCCAGGCACGCCGAGTGCGCGGCTCTTGCATAGCGTGGGTAGCGTCACCGGGCACCGTGCCTCCTCACCGCGCCCATACCGCCTACCAAGCGGTAGCGCTTGAAGGCGCAGCAGTCATGGACTTCAACAAGAAAAATACTTAAAGTTGGAATTTCCTACTCTAAGGTATTCGCCGGTTGGACAAAGTCGCAGAAGAGCGCGCGCCCGCACAGAGAGACTCGTCTCCGTTCGACCGTAGGGCGCAGCACGACGCCAAACGGGCGGCCATCCTATCGGAAGCGGCCCGCCTCTTTAACGGCAAGGGCTCACGAGCGACCACGCTACAAGACGTCGCGACCGGGCTGGGGCTGACTAAAACCAGCCTCTACTATTACGTTCGCACTAAAGAAGAGCTCATCTTTCAGTGCTACGAGGCCACACTCCAGCGCCAGCATGAGATTTTGGATCGGCTGGATGCCGCGAGCAGCCTTTCGCCGCTGCAGCGAGCCGAAGGCTTTTTTAAAGCCCAGTTCGATGCCTGGCTTGGCGTTCTACACAAAGAGAGCATGCCTGCAGCGGCGCTGCTTGAGATCGCCTCACTAAAGGCGGAACGCCGCCAGCAGATCGAAGACGCCTACATACGCATGTTCAAGCGCCTGCGCGCCTACTTGCGCGACGCGCACGAGCGCGGCGAGATCAAGATGCGCGAGGCAACGGCCACCACGCGGGCGATTTTGGGCGCTCTTGACTGGGTGTTTTACTGGTTGCACCAGTTAGAGCCCGACGCTCGCGAACACGCGGGTGCCAAATCCTGGGACATTCTGCTTCGAGGTATTCGCTCCCCCACCACCGATTACGCGTCCGCGCCACTCCAACTGGGCCATCTAGTGGATCGGCCGGCCAAAGGGTTCGACCGCGAAGAGCAGCATCGGCAAAAGCAAGAGGCATTCTACAAAACCGGCACCTGGTTCTTTAACAAAAAGGGCTTTAGCGGTGCCTCGTTGGATGAGATTGCCGAGCACCTGAACGTGTCGAAGGGGGCGTTCTACTACCACATAAAAAACAAAGAGGACCTGCTCTACGCCTGCTACGAGCGCTCCCTCAGCATCACTCAGCGCATTCATACTCAGGTCATCGATAACTTACACAGCAGCGGTCTGCAGAAGGTGGATGAGACCGCACGGCTGATTTTTCATGCCCAGAACTCCGAAGTAGGGCCTCTGATTCGTTACAACACAATCACGGCCCTGCCGGTTCCACGACGGCGTGAAATCCTCGAGGCAACCGAGGGCAATAACGACGAATTCAACACGTTCATTCAGCAGGGCATCGCTGATGGCAGTATTCGCGATGTCGATCCGTTCCTGGCGCGCAGCTTACTGGCGGGCGCCATTAACGCTGCGATGGACATCGATTTATGGCGCAGGGTCGACGATATTGATCAGGCGGCACAGGACTACTTTGATGTGTTTCTAACGGGTCTGCGCCCCGATAAAAGCGGCTGACAACCCTATGAATCCGACTCTCGAAGACCTACTCGCCTGTGTCGAAGTGCAACGCATCGATACGTTTTTGTTCACCGGTGACAGCCCGCCCAGGCCTCGGCGCATATTTGGCGGTCAAGTGATGGCACAGAGCCTCAATGCAGCAAATCGATCGATCGATGAGGGCCGGGTGGCGCACTCGCTGCATGCGTACTTTTTACGGCCCGGCGATCCGAGCAAGCAGATTGTGTTTGAGGTGGATCCAACCCGCGATGGTCGAAGCTTCGCGACACGTCGCGTGGTCGCCAAGCAGGACGGTAAGCCAATATTTATTACGTCTATCTCCTACCAGCAGGTCGAAGACGGGCTTAACCACGAGGCGCCAATGCCCGATGTCGCACCCCCAGAGGAACTGCAAACGGACTTCGAGTACTGGACCGAAATGGCGCAAAAGCACCCGGACCGTTTTGATCCGCCGCTGGCGCAGGCCGTGGAGCGGCGACCGCTGAAGCGGCGGGATTATATGGATCCAAAACCAGTAGAGGCGATCTCACATGTGTGGTTTCGGATTCCCGGCGAGCTGGGGGATGACCCCAATCGCCATCAAACCTTGCTGGCATTTATCTCGGACTTCGCGCTACTGGGTGCTGCGCTACTGCCTCACCCCTACACCGCTATGAGTAAAAAGATGCACGCCGCTAGCCTTGATCACGCGATCTGGTTTCACCGTCCGGGTCGGGTGGACGACTATGTCTTGTATCAAATGGATAGCCCTAATGCCGGTGGCGGTCGCGGTTTTAGCCGCGGGCAGTTTTTCAGCCGCGATGGACGCCTGATCGCGTCTACGGCGCAGGAGTCCCTTATACGTCTTCGCGAGTCCGGCCCCTAAGCACTGCGAATAGCTCGGCTTGGGACAACGGCACGTTCAAGTTTTGCGATGAGCGGGCTGAGTGTTGCGTTCAGGTGTGCCAAAAGCCCTTCGTTCCCTCCTTGCCCAGGCGCTTACGGCTACCGGCGCTTATCGCGGCGGGACTTAATCTCGGGAGTCTTCTAGAAACGTGATCAGACAGTGGTTTACCGGCAGTCCAAAGTACGACGGCGTGAGGCCTGTCAACGTGGCCCTCATGCGCGTGATCTACGCCCTGATGTTTTTTGTACTCGGCGCCGACGTATGGGGATACATCCTGAATCACCCACAACCCTGGGATGAGAACGAAGCCGTGGCCTGGAGCGTCTGGGCGGCGTTTTCGGCGTTGGCACTGCTTGGCATGCTTAGGCCCATACAAATGATCCCAGTCTTTTTGCTGGAGATTTTTTACAAGGTCTTGTGGCTTGCATTGGTGGCTTATCCACTTTGGAAATCGGGCAGCCTACAGGGTTCCGGAATGGAGGAGACCACCGGGGCGTTCGCACTGGTCGTGCTGCCGATAATCGCCGTGCCCTGGGGTTACGTGTTTGAGCGGTATGTTCTTGGC
>JBCCNJ010000194.1:0-6826 GCA_039025905.1 Pseudomonadota bacterium
TAAACGGTCCAATCATGAGTTTGGCTTCGCCCATCGCTACCAGAGTGATTGCTGCATTGCCGCCGGCGGTTGGCACCATGTTGATCGCGCGTTTACGGTTATCGCTGCTCGGGCTTCAAAACGAGAAGCAAGGGGGTGATCAAGTCTATCGCCGTCTGCCGCAGCGTAGGGGCGACGGATTTACGATTCAATCTAGCGCTGTTAGTCGCTGTGTTTTTGTGCCGGCAACTCATCAGTACCGCTGATAGGGCGGGCATCCGAATTGAAACCCGAATCCAGGAAGGGCTCTGCGGCGACCGCGAACTCGCGCTACTGAGCTGAGCGTATAGGAATCATCATGTCCGAACATAAAAACTGGGACACTAGCTATGAATTTCGGGCTATCACCTTGCTTGCCGTCGGTTTCGGCTTGGTTGGCCTCGATCGATTCATCATTAATCCCCTGTTTCCTGTCATCGCGGAAGATTTGGGCCTGGGTTATCAAGACCTTGGTTTAATCTCCGGCGTACTCGCGTTCACATGGGGCTTTGCTGCGCTTTTCGCCGGTAAGATTACCGACCGGGTGGGGGCAAAAAAAGTGCTCATCATCAGCGTAATTCTGTTCTCAATCCTGGTTGCCACCAGCGGTCTTGCCACTGGCTTGATTAGCCTGCTGGTCATTCGGGCGCTCATGGGGTTTGCTGAAGGCGGCTTTGTGCCAGCGAGTATTGTTGCCACGGTTCAGGCGGCAAAGCCTACACGGGTAGGCATGGCGGTAGGCATCCAGCAGATGGCCGCTCCCTTTGTCGGCCTCGGCCTGGGCCCATTGGTTGCGGTTGGTCTACTCTTGCTACTCCCTAGTTGGGAATGGGTCTTTGCAACGGTTGCCCTGCCTGGATTCCTGGTCGCCTACCTTATGTATCGCGTTCTTAAAGATCGACCCATGGAAGCGACCGTATCTGCAGCCCCAACGCAGGGCGGCTATCTCGATGCGCTGAAAATTCGCAACGTTCTGGTGGCGGCTATCGGTATTATCTTCTTCCTGTCATCTCTGCACCCACTGGGCGCGTTTATGCCGAACTACCTGGTGGACTATAAAGGCATCGCCCTGGAACAAATGGGCATCATCATGTCTGGCCTCGGTATCGGGGGCGTGCTTGGGATGATCATTATCCCGGCCATTTCAGATCGTATCGGCATGAAGATTACGATTGCCTGTGCCATGTTACTCACTTTGCTTGCGGCACTCGCTATCGTGGCGCTGAACCCTGGCACACTGTTGATGATCGCTTGTTTGTTCTCTATCAGCGCTGGTGCGTCCGGTGCGGTGGCCATCACAATAGGGCCTTTCGTGAGTGCATCGGTACCACCCGCTATCGCCGCGACCGCCACGGGCGTGGTCGTAGGGATCGGTGAGATGATCGGTGGTGCCATCGCGCCAGCACTGACGGGGGGGCTCGCGGAAAATATGGGTATTCACGTCATCCCTTACGTGTCTCTGATATCCGCCACCTTGGGTGTACTGGTCGTCTTGATTGGAATGAAGGAACCCCAGAGGTTGGAACAAGCTCGATCCCCTTGAAGCTTTTGCCGGAAGACGATGGCGGAGTAATGAATAAACGTAAGGGCTACCTAATACGCAAACACAAGCGTCTACGAATGCGTTGTGAGGGGCTCAACGAAGACAAGGTGATGCGCCTCAGTGAGAGACAAGCACGCCGAATCGATTGCTATGAAAGGGGGGGTGTATATTCCATATCCAAATCTGCGATACTTTTGCGCCACCTACTCAGCGTTGGTCAGTTTCAGCCCAGCGCTCAAAGCTACATGTGCTTCACCCATTTCCAGACGCGCCACCTATCCGCCTCCGTCAACACACTCCTCTCAATAAGCAGGTGATGTTTCGTCGCGCGAGTTTAAATTCCCCTGAGGGAAGGCGAAAGCGGGCAATATGGACCAGGCGACTAAGACGACGAAGTACACCGTCTCTGGCAGTCGATCGTATTGATTCATCGCCAGTATGCCGCCGATGAGTAGCACGTGCGCGAGCAGACCCCATATCAGGCTCGCGATAACCAGGCGTATAGTTGCTGCACCCGCAAGTAAAAGCTTGCCATAGACCGCGAGGCCCAGCGGTAAGAAAATCACAACCGCCGAGAGCAGACCGGGGTTATACCTAACGGCAATGGCACCTGCGACGATATGGCTGATGGCGTTGACAACGACGATGGCTGCCATGCAAAGCGTTGCAAAAATATGCGCCGAACCACGCCAAATTGCCAATGCCCCCACCAGCCAGACTAGCGATGTATTAATTACAAAAACCAACCGGTCTGACATGAATTCGATACTGTTTTCGTACCCTATTTGTTCGGATAAAAATTCGTTTAAATAGGGCTTAAATGCGTAAGTCCGGCCGTAGAGGTCAACCCAATGCTCCTCAAATTGGTGAACAAGATAGGCCACCAGAAGCAGGAGTGAGAGCATGCGAGGGTTGGATAGTGGCTCTCTGTCCGACCACAAGGTGAATGCAATCAGCAAAATAAAGGGCGCCATGAACGTCCCCACTTTCATCCAATGCGCTGTCAAAAACGTGTGCTGACCAAGCGGTACCCAAAGCATCGCAAAGGCGATGATCAGCACGGCTATGGCTGCCCGATCACTTGTGATCAATTGCGCTCCCACCGAGAGTCTTCAGTATAGCGATTTTCCCAGCAACGATGGCACTGGCGCGAATCCATATTGCTGCAAAAATGCGCTAGCATGCGCGGACCTCAATACACACAGAAAATGTTCCTCGCACTTAACGGAGTTTTTCTGAGCGCTCGTTTAGAGAGTCCGAAACTCGCCAGTCGCCTTAGACCTCTATGCCACTGGTAGTGTGCTCTACGATAACTGCGACATAGAGGCAGTCCGCTAAATACCGGCGCATTCTCATCTTGGCGGCTGTGCAGTTATGCTCGCCTTGTGAGGGTGGTTTGCTAGTGGGTAGTACGATGGTGACCGCGATAAGCGCTCGGTGTCATGCCGTTCCACCGCACAAACGCGCGGCGGAAATTCGACCCCTCCGTATAATCCAAGAGGTTGGCAATCTCAGCGATGGGGAGTGATGTATCGGCTAGGTACCGTTGGGCAAGCACATTCCTGACTTCGTCAGATATCGAACGAAAGCTGGTTGTCTCATCGGTCAGCCGGCGACGCAACGTCCGTTCGGTAAGGTGCAGTCGATTCGCTACTTTTGAGATATCTAGAAAATCCCCCGCTGATTCGATGAGAAGGCGACGCACGGTCGCCGAGGTATTTTCTGCCTCACCAAGCCCCCGGAGTAATTCTTCGCATTGCTGCATAAAAACGACATGGGTTGTCGGATTTGCCGTTCTTACGGGCTGATTAGCCCAGTGCAGAGGCACAAAGACTTGAGAACAGCTATGACCGAACTCTACCGGTACTGGCCATCGCTCTTCATAGGCCGTCGCGTGAGCAGGCCTGGCATGGCCGAATTGCAACTTGAGCCCGGTCGTCGGTGCTGTGACAAGCAACTGAGCAGCACTTTGCAAACTTGAAAAAAGCAGTTCAGCCAGTAACTGTTGCTGATACGCAGTTCCCAGGGTCTGTCGTAGGCGCAGCACCAGCCCCGCGTCCTGCTCTATAATGTCCCACCTTGTACCGGGTTCCATCATAGGCTGATACCGAATGTAGAGGCCTAAGGCGGCCCTTATGTTTGCGCTGCTAAGCAGAGCGAAACCAAAAGTGCCAAGTCGGGTAATGTCAATCTGCTGTCCGATGCGAATAGCCAGACTAGGATCGCCCAGCAGTTCTACGGCAGCCTCTAGTCGATGGAGACCGGTGAGCGCTAGTCGTTGATCGCGGGACACGCGTGATAGAACAGGGCGACTTGATCTAGATGCTTCCTCCAACTTGGCAATGTCGATGCCGAGTGACGCCATAATCGAGGAGATCATTCTGAAGGTCCTCAATTGAGGGTCCTGACTCGTCACGTTTGGTGGCCCTGTCAGCTGTATCATCCGGTATTTGAAATGGTCGCCATCGCTGCAGGGGTGGCGGGCTGATTTGGATGATTACGGTGTAAAGAAATGATGGTCATGTTGTCCGAATATGATTCCTATAATGTCCGGATATGATTCCCATTAATCGTAGCGTATCACTAACATGAAGCCTACGCTGAACCTTTTTATTGGTGCGAGGAGGGTGGGTGCGTCATCGCCGCAATCTCCCAGATTGTAGGATTGCACAATCCATCAGCGTGAGCTTTGACATAGCTAAAATATAAAAAGTGGAAGAGTTGAGTTGAATCGCAAGTCTGACGGGCGACTAAGTGATGCTGCACTTGGAGTTGGCCTGGTGCTGTTATTCAGTAACTGCATAGCGCTCGCTCAGGACATCGCTCTTGAAGAAGTGCTAGTCACTGCCCAAAAGCGAACAGAGAGCTTGCAGGACGTGCCTGTGGCGGTCAATGCATTTAGCGCTGACACGATCCAGGAAGCGGAAATTCACAACGCCACGGATCTCGCGTTGGTGACCCCTAGTCTCTCGGTAACGCGAAACTCCACCGCATTTAATACGCGTTTTGCAATCCGCGGTATCGGCACCGCACAGAATGACCCCGCTTTGGAACCGTCTGTCGGTCTGTTCTTTGATGGTGTGTTCCTGGGGCGGTCTGGATTGGGTATGTCCGACCTCAGCGATGTCGAACGGATCGAGGTGTTACAGGGTCCTCAGGGAACACTGTATGGCAAAAATTCTAATGCGGGCGCAATCAGCGTCATTACCAAGCGTCCTAATCTGGAGGGCTATGAGGGTTACGTGGAGGCATCGGTGGGCAACTACGATCTGTTGCGTACCACACTGGCTGTGTCTGGTCCGATGACCGAAACACTGGGCTTTCGCCTTGCGGGCAACTTGCATCAACGCGATGGATTTATGAAAAACAGTGGCGGTAACGACTTAAACGACGTGGATGATTGGAACGTACAGGGTAAACTGCTGTGGGAACCAAGCGATCGTCTCGGCGTGTTGCTGAGCGGTATCCACGTTGATCGCAGCAACTCGTGTTGTGCACCTGATTCGACACAGGTCCAAGCAGTGCAAGATGAGTTGGCTGCGCAGGGATTCGAGCGGGACAAGAATGACCCCTACGACTACCGAATTGCGACCAGTCGTGACACCGAGTTTGATCTCGACTCCGACGTACTGTCGCTGCAAATTGACTACGAAGCAGATTGGGGCACGCTTACGTCAATTACCGCATGGAGTGACTATGCCTACTCTGAGTTTTCGGATCCTGATCGATCGCAACTGAGGCTTGTAGATATCATCAACGAGCAGTCATCAGGAGACAGCTTGTCTCAGGAATTGCGCCTGGACGCCTCGCCAAGTGAATCCATCGATTATCTACTGGGTTTGTTTTACTACGAACAGGAAACCCAGCGAGGCGAATCAGACAGCGCAATACCCTTGCCTGGCGACCGAGTAGTTTTAGGGGAGGACTTCCTCACTATAGCGCCACAGGTCGACTCCAGCCTGCCATGGGCTGTAATTGCGAGGCCGGGCGACTATCTATTCGGCAAGAATGTCTGGAACAACGAAACCTTCGCTGTGTTCGGTCAGCTCACGTGGCACCTCGGTGATCGATGGGGCGTCACGGGCGGACTGCGCTGGACTGACGAGGAGCGAAAAGCTGATCTTCTCGCAGGGAATGTCTCGAGCGCACCGCTTGCTCCCGATGTTACCTTCTGGAGCTTCGTCAGCACACCCGTGGATGCCTCTCTCGAGCGCACAAGTAAAAACGTTGATTGGTCGTTAAAGGTTGCGTTCCACGTTCGCGACGACATCATGGTGTACGTCAGTGCCGCCACGGGGACCAAATCAGGTAATTTCAACGGTGTGAATGGTTTGGCGGATGAGCGTGAATTCGACGACGAAAATACGCTCAGTTACGAGTTGGGCTTGAAATCAACACTGCTGGATTCGCGTCTGCGCCTAAATGCCGCTGCTTTTTACACGGAAATAGACGACTATCAGAGCCAGCAGCAGCTAGCAACAGGTATTGGTACCCGCGTCGGCAACGAGGCTGAGGTGGAAGTATCAGGCTTGGATTTACAGCTGGATGCGGTGCCTCTTGAAAACCTGACACTCACTGCGGGTTTGTTGTATATGCACAAGTACGAAATCATGCCCGCCGATAGCGAGCCGTTTGATCTACCCTTTACTGCTGACTACACGGGCAATTTGTCGGCCACTCTGGTGTTTCCAGTAGTCGATGGCATGCTGTACCTGCGCGGAGACTATATGCACATGGGCAATCATGCGACTAGCGCACAAGACGCCGAGTTACTTGGGCGCGAGGACTTCGATGACAGGACGCTCGTTAATGCAAAGTTGGGTTGGCGCAATAACCACTGGGATGTCTCGATTTGGGGCAAAAACCTGACGCAGGACAAATACGCCAGGCTGACAACAAATTCAACCATATATTCTGGCCAGGAGTCTTACTTCCTCGCGGAACCTTTGACCTACGGCGCTAACATTCGCTATACATTTTAGATGCGCCTATACGCAAGCCGCGATTAGCGTTCGATACGAGAGCGTACTACATCTAGCCTTTTTAAATCGCACAGCGTGCCCAACACCTGCCAGTGCCCTGCGGTTCCTTTGCCTTGTTCTAAAATCAGACCGCTCAGCTCAGCTATTACTGGAGTGCGGACCTGTCAAGAGAGTCCATAGAGCGTTTGCGTTGCGGCCAAGAGTGTGTCGATGGGTGTAGCGTAGCCTTCTTCGACCCACCTCTTTGCTATGTGCAACACCCCCCCGACGAGCGCGAGACGGA
>JBCCNJ010000195.1:0-6796 GCA_039025905.1 Pseudomonadota bacterium
GCGGCCGGTGGGATAAGGCGCGTACTCGCTCGCTCGGGTCTGTTTGGGAATTGAGCCAGTCGCATTGATGGCTTGGTTGAGTTCATGCGCCGAGTCGTGCCCGGATAGGTACACTCGAATTGCTCCGAGGTTCAGTCGCGCTTCGAGTGCACCTAACCAGGCACTGGACTTAGCTCTTCGGCTCAACTGTTTGTTGGACCATTAATCCATAGAAACTAGACCGAAGGAGGACTCGGTGTTACCGGGTACTCGAGAGCGCCTGCCCCTTGAAGCGAAGCGAGTATCCGGTAACACCGCAGCCGGTGGGATAAAGCACTTGCTCGCTAGTTTGGGTCTGTTTGGGATTGAGGCCGGTCGCTTTGATGCCATGGTTGAGTTCTTGCGCCGAGCCGCGCCCGGATACGTACACTCGAATTGCTCCGAGGTTCAGTCGCGCTTCGAGTGCACCTATCCAGGCACTGGGTTTAGCGCCTCGCGTCCACCATTCAGCAGATCAGCAATCGATGTAAGTTAGACCGATGAAGGGCTCGGTGCTGCTGGGTGCTCGAGAGCGCCTGAACCTCGAAGCGAAGCGAGTACCCGGCAGCGCCGTGGCCGGTGGGAGCGCACACGCCACGCTAGCTTGAATCGCTCTGTGATCTAGCCTGGGTAAACCCAGCACTATGAATCCTGCCATCGCGCTAAAACGTCATTCCCAGGCTGGAATCCCTCGCTTGCGAAGCATACAGCGGTATGTACAATAGCGGCTCCACCAATCTCGGAGTTTGCTGGGCAAGCAGCCATGCGAACAGCTATGCGAAAAAGCCTCGATTTGTTGTCGATGCGTGAGGTCACCTGCTGGCGATGGTAGCTGGCATTTTGCTGTGAGCTAAATTCGCATATTCGCACTCCGAGGGACCCCCACAATGAAATCGCAAGAGTTCGCCAGCCTGGCGACCCAGTACAATCGTATACCGGTGAGCACCGAGGTGCTTGCTGACCTTGAAACCCCTATCAGTAGTTATCGCAAACTGGCGCAAGGCCCGTACTCGTATTTTCTCGAATCGGTGCACGGGGGAGAGAAGTGGGGACGGTATTCGATTATTGGATTGCCCTGCAAAACCGTGTTGAAAGTGTTTAGACATGAGGCGCAGGTTTGGATTGACGGTGCGATTTCGGAGCGAGAAGAGGTGGAAGACCCTCTCGCCTTCGCAGAGTCATTCCGAGCGCGGTATCGCACCGCGCCTCAGCCGGGTCTCCCCGTTTTCCACGGCGGTATGGTGGGTTATTTCGCCTACGATACCGTGCGCTACGTTGAACCTCGGCTGGCAGACTGTGCTCCACCGGATGGCTTGGGCACGCCGGATATTTTGCTCATGGTGTCGGAAGAAGTGCTGGTTTTCGATAATCTAGCCGGAACGATCAGGCTGGTTGTGAACGCCGATCCGCGTTGTGACAATGCCCAGCAGTTGGCGGAGCAAAGATTAGCTGAACTGGTTAAAAAGCTGCGTCAGCCTATGCAGCCGCTTCCCGAGGTGATGCTGGAAGCAGCAGGAAGTACCGAGCTAGAACAGCAGGCCGAGTCAGATTTTACCCAGGCCCAGTACGAGGCGGCCGTTGCGCAAGTGAAGGAGTACATTTTGGCCGGTGATGTGATGCAGGTTGTCCCTTCGCGCCGGATGAGCCTGCCATTCGAGGCCCCACCACTTAACTTGTACCGCGCCCTGCGCAATCTCAACCCCTCGCCCTATATGTACTTTCTCGATCTTGGTGATTTTCAGATTGTCGGATCTTCGCCTGAGATTCTGGCGAGAGTGCAGGACGGATCGGTTACCGTTAGGCCGATTGCAGGCACCCGTCGCCGCGGACATTCTGAGGCCGAAGACCTGGAGCTCGAAAAAGAACTGCTCGCCGATCCTAAGGAAATCGCAGAGCATTTGATGCTCATAGACCTGGGTCGCAATGACGTGGGCCGAATAGCAGATGTAGGCTCTGTTGTCGTTTCGGATCAAATGGTTGTTGAACGCTACTCCCATGTTATGCACATCGTCTCGAACGTGACCGGTCAGTTAAAAGAAGGCAGTAATGCGATCGATGTCCTCAAGGCGACGCTGCCGGCGGGCACGTTAAGTGGCGCATCGAAAGTGCGAGCCATGGAGATTATCGATGAATTGGAGCCGGTAAAGCGTGGGATTTACGGCGGTGCCGTGGGCTATATATCCTGGGCGGGGGACATGGATACCGCGATCGCCATCCGCACGGCTGTCATCAAAGAGGGCCGGCTGTATGTGCAGGCAGGCGGTGGAGTGGTGGCAGACTCGGTGCCCAGCCTCGAATGGAAAGAGACTCAGAATAAGGCTCGGGCGGTGTTTAGGGCCGCAGCCATGGCAACAGGGCGGGAGGATATGTCATGCTGCTGATGATTGATAATTATGACTCCTTTACCTACAACGTGGTGCAGTACCTGGGGGAATTGGGTGCTGACGTTGTCGTGATACGCAACGACGAGCTTGAGATAGATGATATCGAGGCTATGGCTCCCTCTCACCTCGTCATCTCACCGGGCCCTTGCACCCCCAATGAGGCGGGCGTTTCGATGGAGGCTATAGAGGCTTTCGCGGGGCGTATGCCAATCCTGGGGATTTGTTTGGGCCATCAAAGTATTGGACAGGTTTTCGGTGGTAAAGTTGTGCGCGCGCGTGAGGTTATGCATGGAAAAACCTCGCCGATTGTTCATTGTGGCAAAGGTGTATTCAGTGGCTTGAGCAACCCCTTTGAGGCAACGCGCTACCATTCATTGATAGTAGAAAGCGATAGTTTGCCTGATTGCCTGGAGGTGACCGCCTGGACCGAGAATGCGGCGGGAGAGGTCGATGAAATCATGGGAGTACGCCATAAAAAGCTGCCGATTCAAGGAGTACAATTTCATCCCGAGTCCATATTGACGGCGCACGGCCATGATTTGTTAAAGAACTTTCTGGAGCAATCAGCATGAACATACAAGAGGGCCTGGCAAAGGTTGTCAGTGGAGAAAGCCTGGATCAGGCTGAAATGGCGGATGTGATGCGTCAGCTGATGTCAGGTGATGCCACCGATGCGCAGATTGGCGGCCTTCTGGTTGGCTTGCGTATGAAGGGCGAAACTATAGAAGAAATCGCAGGTGCTGCGCAGGTGATGCGAGAACTGGCTACGCCGGTAAAGGTATCAGGTGAGCACTTGGTGGATGTGGTTGGTACCGGTGGTGATGGTGCAAACCTATTCAATGTGTCTACCGCGTCCAGTTTTGTCGCGGCGGCAGGCGGGGCCCGTGTTGCAAAGCATGGTAATCGCGGTGTGTCCAGCAGCTCCGGTGCTTCTGAGTTACTGGAGCATCTGGGGGTCCCCCTGGACCTGGACCCGGACCAGGTCGCACGATCAATCAATGAGGTGGGTATGGGCTTCATGTTTGCACCCGCCCATCACAGCGCTATGCGACACGCCATTGGACCTCGACGTGAGCTTGGCATGAGAACACTGTTTAATGTGTTAGGGCCGATGACGAACCCTGCCCACGTTACCCGGCAGGTGATCGGTGTTTATTCACCTGATCTGTGTGAGCCCATGGCTAAAGCGTTGAAAGTGTTGGGACTGGAGCACGTGATGATCGTGCATTCCGATGATGGCCTGGATGAAATATCTATCGCCGCGGGCACGCAAGTTTCGGAGTTGCGTGACGGAAGTGTCAGCAGCTACCACATCACGCCAGAAGAATTTCTGCTGGAACGCGATAGCCTTGAAGGACTGTCTGTGTCTGGAGCCGCCGGCTCAGCCGACATCATTCGCGGTGCGCTCGCTGGTCGCGACGACCCGGTCATGCGAAAAGCGGCGGCAATGCTCGCTCTGAACGGTGGCGCAGCGCTGTATGTCAGTGGCGTGGCGGCTACGCTCGCAGATGGCGTTGAACTCGCTGAGGATGTGCTGGCCAGTGGTCAGGCAGCAGAGAAGCTAAAAGAGTTTGTCGACTTTACTCAAATGATGCGCGGACAGGTGGACTAGATCGATGACAGGGCAGACCGCGACTATCTTGCGTACGATTCTCAAGCGCAAGTCGGAGGAAGTCGCCGAAAGGCGCGCCAAAACTTCCTTGAGCGCATTAGAAGGCCGCATCCGTGATCAAGAACCCGTTCGCGGCTTTGCCTCGAGGCTAAAAAAACAGGTTAAGCGTGCTGAGCCAGCTGTGATTGCCGAGATCAAAAAGGCGTCACCCAGCAAGGGCGTCATCCGAGAGGATTTTCGGCCAGCGCAAATTGCTGAGAGCTATCAAGCTGGGGGCGCGAGCTGTCTGTCTGTACTTACGGATGCGGATTTTTTTCAGGGCTCAGATGCCTATCTGCAAGAGGCAAGGCAGGCCTGTGAGCTGCCCGTCATTCGCAAGGATTTCACCATCGACCCGTATCAGGTTGTCGAGGCGCGAGCGATTGGCGCCGATGCCGTATTGCTGATCGTCGCCGCACTGGAAGATGCACAGATGCGAGAGCTTGCTGATGCGGCAAAGGAATGTGACCTTGATTTCCTGGTGGAAGTGCACGACAGGGCGGAATTAGAGCGAGCGTTGGAGCTCAACAGTCGCCTAATTGGTATTAACAATCGCGACCTGCATACCTTCGATACTCGATTGGAAACGACTCTGGCCTTGCTGCCTTATCTTCCAGAGAATGCTATTGCGATTACAGAGAGCGGGATTCACACAGCCGAGGACGTGGCCCTGATGCGCAACCACAAGGTGTTCGGCTTCCTGGTAGGCGAGGCGTTTATGCGTGCCCCAGAGCCTGGTGAAAAACTTCGTGAGTTGTTTTTCGATTAGCCAGGTATCTGAGTGTCATCGGGTGCCGTAAACCACCATTGTTTTGCCCGAGACAGACACAAGGCCGTCCTCTTCCAGTGTCTTCAAAACCCGGCCAGCCATTTCTCGTGAACAGCCGACAATTTTTCCTAACTCCTGGCGTGTGATTTTAATCTGCATGCCATCGGGGTGAGTCATGGCATCGGGTTCTTTGCAAAGATCCAGCAGTGTATGAGCGATGCGCCCAGACACATCTACGAAAGCGAGATCGGTGAGTTTGCGGGTCGTCGTGCGTAGACGCGTGCTGATTTGACGCGAGATCGCGTACAGAATATCGGGAAACTGGCCGCGAATCTGGTGGAAGCGTTCGTATGAAATTTCCGCCACCTCGCACTGGGTCTTTGCCATCACTTGCGCGCTACGCACCTGAACTTCTTCTTCAAACAGGCCCATCTCACCGACGAAGTCGCCAGGGTTGAGGTATGCCACCACCATCATATGGCCGGGGTCAGTTTCGTCTTCAACCATCACTGAGACGGAGCCTTCCAGAATGAGGTAGAGCGAGTTACTGAGTTCGCCCTGTTTCAATACGTTGCTCTTGGCTTTGTAGTCCTTTCTCTGGCAGTGACGCAGGAAGTTCTCCACGGTAGGCAAAGCTCTAATGATTTGAGGTTTTACCACGGTCTTGCTCCATCATTGCTGGTAAGAAGCCTCTGAGTGTAGCCCACTCCGGAAACGAGTAAAACAGGCTTAATGTGTACATAATGCCTTATCTTCGCTTATCTGCACTTATCTAAGTCCAGCGAGCGGTATGCGCCCGTTGCTGATGCCTGTGTTAAGCTGCGCCGCGTGTTTCCACAGGAGTCTGCAGGCAATGAAAACGACGGTGAAGTGGTCTGACGGTGCGATGTTTGTCGGTGAAACCGGCAGCGGGCACAGCTTAGTGATGGACGGGCCAGAGGATCTCGGCGGCAGAAACATGGGCCCGCGCCCCATGGAGATGTTGCTCCTGGGAACCGGTGGTTGTGCCAGCTATGACGTCCTGAGCATGTTGAAAAAAGCGCGCCAGCAGGTGGTCGACTGTCGCGTGGAAATACAAGCCGAGCGTGCGGACGCTGTCCCTGCGGTGTTCACTAACATTGGCATGCACTTTGTTGTTACCGGCGTCAACCTCAAGGAAAGTCAGGTGAAACGCGCCGTTTCCTTATCAGCTGAAAAATACTGTTCAGCATCCATCATGCTCAGCGCCGGCGGAGTCGATATCAGCCACAGCTTCGAGGTCGTTGAGTTCGACCCCGCAGCCTGACCTGCCCATCACCATGGGCGGAGCGTTTTCTTTCCTAGTGATGAAAATAAACTTCGAGGGCTACTAAAACTGAGAGGGTTATAGCCGAATCTTTTTTGCCGATTATTTCGATTCGATAATTTCATTACGCTCCCTCCAAGAAAAAGGCGACTGACCCACCGGCCTCAGCGCTCCTGAATACTTGTATCGCTTCGAGGTTCAGGCGCTCTTCAAGTACC
This sequence comes from Pseudomonadota bacterium, assembly GCA_039025905.1. Taxonomy (GTDB): domain Bacteria; phylum Pseudomonadota; class Gammaproteobacteria; order Pseudomonadales; family Halieaceae; genus JARRPM01. The sequence continues at coordinate 6,326 of JBCCNJ010000195.1, forward strand.
CAGCAGCACTGAGGCCTCTATTGTTCTCGGGACCCAAGATTCCTTGCTTGTGCAATTGTCTCAGAGTCGAACCGGACTGAGTGCCGGGATGGGCATACTCGCACAGCGACTGAACCTTGGAGCGAAGCGAGTGTACCCATGCTGGCGCGTCTCGGTGCAAGAGCGATTCTCTGACGCTAGATTGCTCTAGTAGGGCGGTGGTGAGATCGAAATGATTGGGGAACGTGCTTGACCCGCCGGCCTCAGCGCTCCTGAATACTCGTATCGCTTCGAGGATCAGGCGCTCTTTGAGTACCCAGCAGCGCCGAGGCCTTGATTGTTCTCGAGACTCAAGATTACTTGCTTATCGAAACGGCACAGGCTGGAACCAAACTGAGTGCCGGGATGGGCATGCTCGCACAGCGACTGAACCTTGGAGCGAAGCGAGTGTACCCATGCTGGCGCGTCTCGGTGCAAGAGCGATTCTCTGAC
>JBCCNJ010000196.1:0-6769 GCA_039025905.1 Pseudomonadota bacterium
GATGATATTGACGCATCGGGTGTCACCAACGGTACCGGAGCGGTGGTCGTGACAGGTTTGGTAGAGGCGTTTAACAACGACACTATCAAAGGCTCTGGCAACGGCGATGAGCTGATCATGACAGCCGATGGCATGACCGCTGATCTGACGACTGGTAACGTCAATGACATGACCAAGATCACCATATTGAAAGGTGGCGAAAGCGATGGTGCCACCTTGATCACAGATGGTGGTGTTGGCTTCAACGACATGCTCATGGTAGACGCCTCCGCTCTGATCGATGATCCGCTTGTCATTGGCGATGCTGGTGATTTCATCTTCGACGGTGCTGGTGATGACACCACGTTAATCTCTGGCGATGGTGACGACAGCATTGCAACCGCTGGCGGTAAGGACGACATCACAACCGGTAAGGGTAATGACACCGTTTCCTCTGCTGGAGACAACGATGTCATTAATACTGGTGAGGGTGACGACTCTGTCGAATCCGGAGGTGGCGCTGACGTTGTGTTTGCCGGTGCCGGTAACGATACCGTCACGGGTGGTAGCGACGACGATACCATCAACGGTGAAGCCGACGCCGACATGCTAACCGGTGACGGTGGTAACGATACCATTGACGGTGGCCTGGGCGATGACACCATCGAGGGCAGCAATGGCGCAGACAGCCTGACGGGTGGTTTGGGTGAAGATGACTTTGTCTACAGCACCTACAATCAGTCGCGCGGTGGCAACAGCTCGATCGATGTCATTACCGACTTCTCAGAGGATGACGACCAGTTCGACTTCTCCGGCCTGAATGGAGGTGGCAATGTGTTCTTGGGCAATGCGGAGAGCTTTGGTCAGGCACAGGGTCTGTTGACAGGCAGTGCGGGCGAGATCGTATTCCAGCAGGACGATATGATTGTCTGGATGGATGATGGTGACGCAACACTCAACGGCAACGATCTTCAGATCGATGTTAGCGGCGTGATGATGCTGGATACCGATAACTTTATCGGTCTAGCATAGAGCGTCTCAACAGGCTCCTGCTCATAGCGGGAGCGATTTGACACAGCCGCGTCAGGGAACTGACGCGGCTTTTTCTTGCGCGGTTAGTTTTTATTTGAGGAATCCAATACTTGTCAGTAGCTGACTTTGAACAATGGCAATCGGACCGATCAAACCTGAAAGCGCTTCAGGTTTGGCTGGCCTTTGTCCAGGAACAGGGACTGCAAAGTGAGGCAGTGGCGAAACTCCAACCCCTAGCCCTTGCAGAAATGGAACCGTCGGAGTCGGTTCCGCTTTACACGGCGTTGTTTTCGCTCGAACTCGATCTGAAACATATGAAGCAAGCCAGTGACTGGATAGATAAACTCGATAAAGTAGACCCTGAAGGGTTTCGCCCGGAGTACTTCAGGGGCCAACTGCTGCAGGCTGCGGGTCAGTTTGAAGCAGCGAAGCAGCGCTACTTAGAAGCGGGAAAGCGCAATAACCAACACGCAGATATTTGGAGTCGTCTGATTCGCTGCTGCATGATGACCCATGACCAGGAACTGGCGCTACGAATACTGACCGAAGTGCAAAAATTGGACTGGCCGATGGCGGTAGAAAGGAAATGGGTATACAGCCAGGGCTGTAGCTACCAACAAGCGGGCCAATATTCGTTAGCAATGTTGAGTTTTGCACGATTAATACAGGACTGTCTTGATCGAGGCGTACCCAAAAATCCACAGCAACAGCCTGCAAAGTTTTCACAAGTCCCTGAAGGTGCTCCGCTTATCGCGCTTAAGGAAGCCACTGCAGTGCTCGAAGAGCAAGGGCTGCGTCCATTTCCAACAGCGGGCACGCTGCTAGGCTGGTGGCGTGAAAATCGATTTTTATCACACGATAAAGATATCGATATTATGCTACCCCCTGGTGATGATCTGGAGCTTGCGTACAAGACCTTAAGTGCCTCCCCAAAATTTATGGGTGTATTCAATGAAATGGGTTACATAAACTTCAGGTCGTTTGCCCATCGCGACACAGAGATTGTGATTGATGTAGGTCATCATGAAGTGGTGGCGAATGGCATGGTGCAATGTGCCTGGCGCGTACCCGGTATTCCGGATGACCAGTACCGAAAAACGCTGCAGAAAAGCTATACACTTACCCGTGACACCTGGCTGGGAGTGGAGTTTTGGCGCCCACAAGACCCGGATGCATTTTTATCGGAAATGTATGGTGATTGGAGAACACCGGTAGTCGGGTTTGACACCGTGATTTCTGGGCTTCATTTGGTGGGCTTTCCTGATGTGGTTCGATGCTACGCCTACAACCGTTTGGCGAGTTGGTTCTCAGAGGGATTGGGCGATAAAGCGGTGAGCTATCTGGAACAAATCATCAAGAAAGACCCACTGGATCCGATCGCCAACTCAATAAAGCGTTTTGCCGCGAAACGAGCGGCTTCATCCGGATGACGGTGTACACAGATGCGATGATGGGAGGTTTTGGCTCGCAATTGCTTGCCATCACTTTGCACGGCGATATAGGACCCGAGCTGGAGCAAGGAAAGCGGGTGGATACCGTTCGCGGTGGGAAGCTGACAGAAGATTTCTCATCTTATCTGGAAGCATCGGATAGGGATTACGTTGCCTTGACGGGCTTGAGAGAGTGGCAGTATTGGCTGCGACTTTAGCACGTCATTCTGGTAGAATCGCGGCCCTAATTCTGGGGCAACTACCGGTAAAAGCTCGATGTCAACAGGCCCCCGCCTATGAAAGCTGAGGAAAAAACAAGCCTGCAACGGGTGTTGTTGAGCTGTCGAGAGTCATTCATTTACGTCGGCGTATTTAGCATGTTTATCAACGTGCTGATGCTTGTGCCCGTGTTTTACATGTTGCAGTTGTATGATCGGGTGGTGACGACCGGCAGCAACGCGACGCTGACAGCACTCACCATCATCATGCTGTTTTTGATGTGCACGATGGGTGGCCTGGAGTGGGTTAGGTCTCGCGTGTTAGTAAGAGTTGGTACGAGAATCAGCGCTTTGATGGGTGACGAAACCTACGATGTGACGTTTAAGCGCGCATTGGCGACTGGCGGCGGCCAAACGAATACGCAGCCCCTACAAGACCTGAACGGCCTGAAAAGCTTTTTAACCGGCCATTCAGTTTTCGCTTTTTTTGATGCACCCTGGTTGCCGCTGTATCTGCTAGTTATGTTTTTGTTTCACCCTTTAATTGGTGTTGTTGGCTTGCTCGCTGCGTTAGTGCTCATAGCCGTCGCTGTCGCCAACGAGATATACACTAGCGAACCCTTGGCGCAGGCTACTTCGGCAAATATTAGAGCGAACAACTCGACAGCCAAAAACCTTCGCAACGCGGAAGTGATCGAATCCATGGGGATGCTGGGCAGGCTGAGGACGAGATGGAATGAGAAAAATCAAGAAATGCAATATCTCCAGGCTCACGCCAGCGATAGATCGGGTGCGTTCACGGCGTTTTCAAAGAGCTTTCGATTAACGGTACAGTCTCTGATATTAGGTGTTGGGGCATACCTCGTGATCCAACAGCAAATTACACCCGGTCTCATGATCGCGGGCTCTATCCTGCTTGGGCGGGCGTTGAGTCCTGTGGATCAAATGATAGGGGCGTGGAAGGGTTTTGTTGCCGCGCGCGCACAGTATCAGCGCCTGAATGAGATACTCAACAGTAATCCTGAGGCGCAGGATGGAATGGCGTTGCCCGCCCCATCGGGGGAGGTGACTGCGGAGAATGCAGTCGTGATTCCTCCCGGGGCGAAAGACCCGGTGCTCAAGGGCATCACCTTCAATATCAATGCTGGCGATATAGTGGGCGTTATAGGTCCTAGCGCAGCCGGTAAGTCTACTCTCGCAAGAGCAATTCTTGGCATCTGGGGCACTTTAGGAGGCGCGTTTCGAATTGATGGGGCCGAGGCTAGTTCTTATAACAGAGAAGAGTTGGGGCCCTTCATAGGTTATCTGCCGCAGGATATTGAACTGTTCGACGGCAGCATCAGCGAAAATATCGCGCGTTTTGGCGAGGTAGAGTCTGAAAAAGTGGTGCAAGCCGCCAGGGATGCCGGGGTGCATGAGATGATTCTGCGCCTGCCTGAGGGTTACGATACGGTGATAGGCCAGAGTGGTGGTGTTTTATCGGGCGGGCAACGCCAGCGCATAGGGCTCGCGCGCGCGCTTTATGGTAGCCCAAAACTGATCGTACTCGATGAGCCTAATTCTAACCTAGACGATCAGGGCGAGCTTGCGCTGCGAATGGCACTGGCTACCTGCAAGCAAAATAACGCGACAACTATCGTGATTTCTCACCGCAAGAGTTTGCTTGCCGATGTAGACAAGCTCATGTTGGTCAACGAAGGGCAGGTTATGGCCTTCGGTCCCCGAGACGAAGTGCTCACCAAGCTAAATGCAGCGAATACCCAGACAAAGGGGGCACAGGCCCTCGCCGTCGCCGGTGGTCAAGCCGGTAAGCAGGCGCAAATTAAGAAGAGTTGAGCCTATGCAGTTACCCCACGTCATGCCCGCGCTACCGAAAGAGGGATTCACGCTGGAGACCTCCGACCGTACTCCTCGACGCATAGGAGTTGCGCTACTGGTAATCGTTTTTGGCGGTTTTGGTCTTTGGGCCTTGCTTGCCCCGATAGAAAGCGCAGCTGTCGCTTCAGGCGTGGTCACGGTGAAGGGTAACCGAAAGACGGTACAGCACCTTGAGGGCGGTATTGTCAGTGAAATTCGAGTTGCGGATGGCCAAAAAGTAGAGCGCGGCGAAACGCTGCTTATATTGGACACGACAGACGCCGATGCGGAATTGGGAATACTGCGGGGACAGTACTATACGAATCTGGCGATGCAGAACCGACTTATGGCTGAGCGAGATGGCCTGACGGAAATTGCCTTTTCGGATGAACTGGCGGTGCCAGACGATCGTGCAGTAGAGGCGATGAAAAATGAGGTTCAAATTTTCAGGGCGCGACGGAATGACCGTATGGGCGCTGTGGAGGTGATGGACCAGCGTATAATTCAGCTTGAATCTCGCATTGATGGCCTGCAGGCCCAGATAGAAAGCAAGCTGGACATCATTGATTCATATACGGAGGAGGTAGCTGATTTAACAGAGCTATTATCTCAGGGATTCGTCGACAAGCAGCGGCTCAGGGAGCTACAAAGAAGTCGTTCACGATTTGTTGCGGAAGTTGCGGAGCATCGCGCCGCAATAGCGCAGTCTAATGTGCAGATTGGGGAGACAAGATTAGAAATACTGCAACTGAACAACCGTTTTACCACCGAAGTTGTCGATCTCCTCGCGGATGCACAGTCTGCGGTTTATGACATCGCAGAGCGGATATCTTCAATTCAATATCGCCTTGATCGCTCGGATATTCTTGCGCCTGAATCCGGCATCGTTTTAGGCATGAATACTCATACCATCGGCGGTGTGATCAAACCGGGTGCACCGCTTCTTGATATCGTTCCAGAGCAAGCCGAGTTGGTGATCGATGCAAGAGTTGCACCGATAGATATCGATAACGTAGATCTGGGAACTGAAGCGACGATCCGGCTGAATGCGTTTGATTTCGCAACGACTCCCACCATTGAGGGAGTTCTTACGAAAATTTCGGCCGATCGGCTTGTTGATGAACAAACGGGCGCTCCTTACTATCTCGCCCGGGTAGAGGTATCAGAAGAGGACCTTGCCGCGCTTGGTCTACCCGAACTGGTGCCCGGTATGCCTGCTGAAGTGCTGCTAAAGACCGGGCAGCAGACCTTATTCCAGTATCTTGCGAAACCCGCTAAGAGCGTATTTGCCCGGTCTCTCATTGAGGAATAGACAGTGATACCGCGTGCATTTTTCGGGCTCTTCAGCTTGTTTGTTTCCTCAACTGCACTGGCACAATCGTCGACGCTTTTCGATGTTTATAGCCAAGCAATCGAATCCGACCCCCGGGTCAAAATAGCGCAGCTGCAGGTAGAGATGGGCAAGGCTCAGCAGGACAGTGCTTTCGGCGCCCTACTTCCCCAGGCGAGTGCAGCAGCCCAGCTGTCGAAAAACGATGTTGAATTCGATGCCGACTCAGAACCAGACCAAAGCTACGATGGCGAGCGGTATGTGTTCCAGGTTCGTCAAACACTGTTTAACTGGCAAGCGTTATCAGAGAGAGCTAAGGCGGAAAAGCTAGTCGCTCAGCGTGAAGCTGAGCTACTCGACGTGTTGGGTATGCTATTAGTCGATGTATCGCAGCGCTATTTTGATGTATTACTGGCTGATGGAGGGGTGAGACTGCTTGAAGATGAGATGAGCCTTGTTAGGCAGCAGCTTGAGGAGACCGAAGCGCTGTACGATCGAAACCTGGTACCCGTGACCGATTTTCTTGAAACCCAGGCACGCATGGACAGCGTGCAGACGCAGCTGATTGAAGCGAAAAATGACGCGGCATTGTCGCGTGAAGAATTATCGGCGTTAACCGGCAGTGAAGTTGGAGAACTAGCACCCATTAGAGAGGACTTTACGCCTCCGAAACTAAGCAACGTGATGGAGTACTGGACAGCATTGTCGTTGGAGAATAACGCGCTGTTGGATAGTCGCCGTGAGGCGGTGAAAGTAGCCCTGGAGGCAGTGCAGGAACAGAAAGGTGGTCATTATCCAACGGTCGATCTGATACTAAGCGCTCAGCGTTCAGATATAGGCTTTGACAATCAGGCGTCGCCGCAAAGGGATACCGAATACATCGGTATTGACATCAACTTACCGATTTACTCAGGTGGGTCAAC
>JBCCNJ010000197.1:0-6739 GCA_039025905.1 Pseudomonadota bacterium
GGCCGTGGCACACTCCAGAGCCTGATCTAATTCTCCCGACTCCAGCAGGGCGTCCGCCTGATTGCGATAGCTTTCAGCACTTCGGTAGCCCTGTTCTCGCGCGTAGCCATAGACCTTCGCCGCCTCTTCGAATTCGCACTCCTGCCGCAGCAGCTGAGCCAATGAATACAGCAGCCGATGCGCCTGAGGCTTCTTCTTAAGGCCAGCGCGGCAAGCCTCGATCGCCGCGTTTGAATTACCTCGCTTTTGCTCTACCGCGGCAAGCAGTTCCCAGGCCGCAGGGTAGTCGGGCGCCAGCTCAGCAGTCTTTTTCGCACTGCGAGCAGCTTCCTGCAGTTCGCCTAGTTTGTAGAGAGTCAGCGCAAAGCCATGCCAGGCGGGAACGGAGCTCGGCTCGATTTTCACCGCCTTGCGCAAACGTTTACGCGCCTCCGCAAGGCGCCCCTGTTGGCGCAGAAAATTGCCGTAGTTAACCAAAATATCGGCTCGTCGAGGTGCACCGGCAAGGCTCGCCAGAAAGCACTTTTCTGCTTCCGCTGGCTGGCCACTGTCCAACATGATCTTAGACAAAAGATGCAGTGCATCAGCTTGCCCGGGCACTCGCTTCAGTACTTGCTGACACAGGTCGGCGGCCCTGTCGGGCTGCCCCGCGTGGATGGCGGCAGCGGCCTGCTGCAAGGTCGCACCCAGCTCTCTCGCTGCATCTGCTGGTTTCAAAGCGCTATCTCGTGGTAAAAGGCTAGAGATTGAATATGACAAATTTTCCCATAAAAAAGCACCCCGGCAATCCGGGGGTGAAAAAAAAGGTGGGCTATGCCCACCTTTTGAATGAAGTTCAGGTGGAGTAAGCTCCACCTTGATCAGCTTAGAACGTTAAGGTCGCTCCCAGATACAGATACTGGCCAAGGACGTCATATTCGTTTGGATAAGTATTACCATTTTCCCTGAGTGTGGTACCAAACGGAATAAACTGTGGCCGCTCATCAAACACATTGTTTATACCTCCACGAACGTTGACCCAATCTGTGATTTGCCAGTTCGCGGCCAGATCAATGTAATTCACTGAATCTGGATTTGTTGGCGGCGCGTCGGTGCCGATTTGCTCATAGGAGTCAACGTAGCGCCAAGTCGCATTGACAGTGACATCCCAGGGAGTTGCCCACATGGCAAAGGATCTAGCGGCCCACTCAGGGGTGGGTGTTTGACAGGATCCGCCATAAACACCATCGCACTCAATGACACCTGCACCCGGATACTCCTCCTGCTCCCAGCTATCGACATAGCCGATCACCGTGCCTAAGAGCATGCTACCCCAGCTACCGACGTCGAAGTTATAGTTGGCCTCCAGATCCACACCCTTCACCTGGAAAAAGCCGATATTTTCTGAGAGCGCCGATACACCGTTGTCAGGGCCGGCATTACCCAACCAGAGCGAGTCATTGAGTTGGGCGTTGCGATTGACCAGATCACAGAAGTTTCCTGTTTCGATACAGTTGAGCAGAGTCGTCTCCGGCTCGATGCTTTCGATCGCGCCTTCCACCTTGATATCGTAGTAGTCAACCGCCAGGGTCAATCCGTCGACAAACTCGGGGGTAAATACAAAACCCACCGTGTAGGTATCGGCTTCTTCCGGTTCTAGATCCGTGTTGCCGCCTTCCAGCGTGTTGTACTGGTTAGCAGGTGAATCGGTCGGTCCACCCTGGTCCCATACCCGTTGAGTCACACCGCTACGGGCGCACTGCTCGAAGGTGTAGCCCCTACCGCTCACGCCGTTCACAACGTTACCACAAGGGTCGTCACTCATAGAAAACAGAGCGCCATTTTGTGGTTGAAACTGGTCAACGATGTTCGGGGCTCGTACTGCACGGTTGAAACCACCACGCAGCATAATCGAGTCATTGATTGACCAAGTGCCGGCGATTTTATAGGTGTCGGTGTCATATTCGGAATAATCAGAATAGCGATACCCAAGATCTAGATACATGGATTTCGCGAAGGCTGCACCCTCAATGATGGGGATATTAGCCTCTATAAAAAGCTCCGAGACGTCATAGCCGCCATCTACAGGTACCAAGGCCGCTGTCAAGCCGCCTACATCACCACGTTGCGCCGCATCATCTGGATCATATTTAAGATTTTCTTCGCGGTATTCCGCACCTACGACCACGACCACGCCACTTTCGGCCCAGGGAATCGTGACGCCATAGTCACCCAGATCGCCTTGAACATAACCGCTAATAACTTCCTGATCGGTTTTGCCATCCTCAAAGTAGGTCTGCGTAAAATAGTCCAGCTGGTCTTGTGTAACACCCCCTTCATTCCAGATATTCCACGGAACACAGCCGTCTGAGTCATCGATACAGACAATATTGCCGTCATCGTCAGTGGTCGCCTTCAGGGCATTGTTCGCCCTGGCAGTATCCACATAGTTACCATTGCGGTTGGACATATTCACTTCGGCGAACTGATAAGACACATCGTAACGCCAGGTTTCATTGATATCGCCACGCAAGCCAAAAACGCCGCGGAAGCTGTCGTGCTTAAATTCGCCAAAGCGAGGGCCGCCTTCGACATTACGACGACCAAATACCACCCCAACTAACTCATCATCGGAGCAATCGATTACGCCGCGCTGCTGGTCTGAGAGGTAGGGGTTGTCGCAGTTGACAGTAAAGCCGTCGTCGAAGAACACACCGGCTGGACCGAACTGGGACTCGGTTTGGTCATTCATATACATCAGCTGGGTGTAGGCCTCGACATGCTCATTGAGCTCATAGTGGCCCATGGTGCCCAGATTGTAGCGCTCGTCAGGACGCTGATAATAGCTGGGAGCGGCGAAGTTGAAAGGTGTGCCATTGCCCAGGATGAGTTCGTTACCGGAAACAAACGAGGCTGCATCAAAGCCGTCCGGTTCAAAATAGAAGGTTCCGGAGGCATTGGTGCCAGAACCACCACAGAGCAGTGATCCGTCGTCCAGAACAAAGATCGCACAGGATGAGTAATCTCGCTCAGACTGGGTAACAGCATCGACTTTGCGATAGCTGGCGTAGGCAGTAATATTGCCGCGACCCTGGTCTAGGTTACCACCCATAACAAAGGTCAGCTCTTGGGCATCACCATCATTGGACGTTCCAGTGGGTACTGGGAAGCCAGCATCTACCGTCGCTCTTGATTGGCCATTACCACTGTTGTCATGACGATACTGGGAGGCCTGGTAATCCAGCTTAACGCCCTCGAAATCGTCCATCATGATGAAGTTGATAACACCGGCAATCGCGTCTGATCCGTAGGTTGAAGAGGCACCACCTGTCAATACCTCCACGCGCTCCACGAGCTGCATGGGGATGAAGTTGAGGTCTGGGCCAGACTCAGTAGAGATGGGCGAGTTGATCGGCATACGCTTGCCATCGATCAGCACCAGCGTTCGGCTGACGCCGAGGTTGCGCAACTCGACCGTAGCCGTACCCTCAGCTTCAATCGACTGGCCAGCGCCCTGGTCAATCGAAACCTGAGGCAGCGAAGCCAGTACATCTTCTATACGTGTCACACCTGAAAAAGCGAGCTGTTCCTGATCCAGCTGTTGAACTGGGCTGGAACTAACGAGGTTGAGCCGCTGAATGCGCGAGCCGGTTACTACCACTTCCTCGAGCGCCGCCTCGGACGGCTCCTGAGCCTGAACGGGCATGGAGGTTAAGGAACTAAGACCTAAAGCGGCACCGACAGCCAAAGATAGCTGCGATTTTCTAAACATAGTGTTTCCCCTTAATCGGTAAATTTGAGCAAGATCTCTTGAGGAGTTTTTTTACCACTTATCTTTGTAGACAACTGCGGTTTTATAGAACCCCTACTTGATCCGCATTCTTGCACAAAGCACAGGCTGTTACACACCCCCCAAAATGGCAGTAATACCGCTATTATTTTTTTGCCAATATAAAATTTAGTTTACTTAACTCGGCTCACGGCCACGGTTTTTCCGTTCTCGATAAGCTCCATTCGGAAAAACCCCATAAAATTTTTGGTAATCTTGACCTCTGGGTTATTACCGGGATAGCTGTATCTGCCTGCGTGCCTTTGCTTCCAGACCTGGCCGTTTTCAAGCACGAACACCGTCTTACCTGACCAGCCCTTAAATGGTTGCTTGATTACAGACACAATTTCCTGCTCTTGCACTGCCTGCTTTATCTCTGCGTCCTCTGCCAGAAGGATTGGTGCATCTTCGGCCGTATACCTGATCAGAAATTGATTCAGAGCTTCCAATTCTTTAGCGCTCAAATTCTGCAGGCCCGCCGCCTCGTACTCTTCTGGGGTCATAAGGGCTTTTATCCCGGGGAAGGTTTGATCATCGTCCGCAGCGCTCGACATCGGTAGGAAAAGCAAACCCGCCAGAATCCAGACAATCTTATTCACCATTTTCACCTCGATTTCGTTTGCGGATCGTAGCGCCTAAGCGCTATCAACCTTTAACTGCAGCTTTTGATCCAGTTCCCTTGCAACTTGCAGAAGATAATTATCTCGGATTACTTTCGACTCTTTCGCGAGATGATGACCCGCTCCGGGCAGCATCACTACCCTGCTGCCTGGAAAAAGCACTTTGTATAGCTTCAGATTGTACTTCCAATCGACCGTTTGATCCTTATCTCCCTGCACGATAAGCGCACTGCCGACACCAAGGCTTGTTTGCGGCAATCTCTTCAACCAAAGCTTCAGTGCGCTTACCCAGCGCAGCGATAATCGCCGGCTTTGAAGTGGATCCGTCTGAATGAACGACAAGAATTCCTCATCACTGGAATTACGCGAAAAGGTGCGTGGAATGCTGTTTACAAACGGCTTCATGACGCTGTGCAAAATCCGCGCTTGTCGCCAGCCCTTGGGTTTACCCAGCGGTGCCAGCAGCACCGTTGTTAGAAAAGACCAGCGGTAGCGCCTGGCATACTCAACCAGTGCAGCACAGCCCGTACTCTGTGCCATCACCCAGAGCGGTAACAGTGTTGTGGGGGCGATGCTTTTCAATACGTCGTTCACTGCTCTGCCGTAATCCGCAAAATCATCTATCACCGCGGGCTCTCCGGTGGACATGCCGTGGCCGGGAAGGTCGAAGGCAAGTACATTGCAGTTCCTGGATAGACCGAACTCGATCAAATTGCCGAATAGGCCGCTGTGGTCGAAGTATCCGTGCACCAGCAAGAGCGTGCTAGTGGCGTTCGGATTGGTGTAATAGTGCACCGCGAGTTGAAAGTGGCCGGATGTCACATAACCGAGGCGATGTTCGATCGCTGGCCATGCTTCACAAAAATCTATGCCGTAATACCGGCAGTATGCTCGCTGCTCAGCGCTGAGGCCGGTCGCCTCAGCAAGTGGGGGTAACGCCGTGCGCAGCGCGCTGATTTGCTCGGGCGTCAAGGGCTGAACTCAATTAGCCATCGCATGCAGGTGAGCCGTGCTATTTGGAAAGCTCTCGCTTTTAGCGCAACGGTATTTGCTCTCACCTTGCTTAGGCTCAGCGGGATTAGCCTTTGGCACGCTGCTCCAGTATCGCCACCGCAGGTAGCGTTTTGCCCTCGACATATTCCAGAAAAGCTCCGCCACCGGTCGATATATAAGAGACCTTCGATGCGATATTAAACTTATCGATGGCCGCCAGCGTGTCGCCACCGCCAGCCACTGAGAACGCCTCGCTATCAGCAATGGCTGCGGATAACTGTTTGGTGCCATTCGAAAAGGCGTCAAATTCAAATACCCCCACCGGTCCATTCCATAGAATAGTGCCTGCACGCTTGAGAATATCAGCGATTTGCGCCGCAGACTCTGGCCCGATATCCAGAATCATGTCGCCCGCTTCAACGTCGCTTGCTAACTTCACACTGGCGGGCGCAGTCTCGGAAAACTCCGGGGCGGTTACCACATCTGTGGGCAGTGGTATGTTGGTCTTGTCCATCAATGCCTGCGCAGTCTCAATCAAATCATGCTCACAGAGAGACTGACCCACCGCAAATCCAGCTGCAGCTAAAAAGGTATTGGCGATGCCACCTCCCACAATAAGCTGATCCACTTTTTCTGCCAGGGTTTCTAAGACTGTCAGCTTGGTTGAAACTTTAGAGCCACCCACAATCGCAACCAGTGGCCGCGCCGGACTCGCCAACGCCTGTTCCAGCGCGTTCAGCTCAGCCTCCAGCAGCGGCCCGGCACAGGCTATCGGCGCAAAGCGCGCCACCCCATGTGTGGAAGCCTGAGCTCTATGGGCCGTGCCAAATGCATCCATTACAAAAATATCGCAAAGCCCAGCGTAGGCTCGCGCTAAAGCCTCATCATCTTTCTTTTCGCCCGGGTTAAATCGCACGTTTTCAAGCAGTGCCACCTCGCCCTCCGCAAGCTCGATGGGGTGCTGCCAATCGGTCACCAATGTCACCCGCTGCCCCAACAGCTGCGCCAGGTGATCAGCTACTGGTGTGAGCGAAAAAGCTTCGTCATATTGACCCTCCGTCGGACGGCCAAGATGGGACATTAGCAAGACCTTCGCGCCTGCCTGGGTCGCGTCCTGGATGCTCGGCAACGCCGCTCGGATTCTGGCATCACTGGCAACACGGCCATCTTTCACCGGTACGTTTAGATCTTCCCGAATCAACATATCCCAGGGAGCGCAGCGCCAGTAGAGAATTAAGCATGGCGGGAATAATGCCGCCCCAGTCTCCGGTAGCCTCCTGCCTCTCCAAAATCCACTTTTCAGCTTTTTGCAGTCCCC
>JBCCNJ010000198.1:0-6731 GCA_039025905.1 Pseudomonadota bacterium
AGCCCGGTGGGTGGACGACGGCCCAGTCGTTACATCTTCAGGGGTATCCGCCGGGACTGACATGAGTCTGGCCATCATATAGCGCTTGTTCGGGACCGAGGTCGCTGAATCGGCCATGAGTGACGCGGAGTACAGCTGGCATAGAGACGCAAGTAGCGACCCCTTTAACAGCGAACTGAACAAACTGTCTGACCTACTGGATACCGTATAGGCCATCAGGCCAGAGACAACATGCGCGCTCCGGTCTGCGCAGCGCAAAGTACTGCTGAAGGCGCTACTGTGCGAGCTTGCCCCAATCACCATTTCGTTTTTCCAGCCAATCTCGCAGCTGAGCGGGTGCATAGTCAGTATTCTTAAAGCGCTTAAAAACGGACTCATGCATGACGGCGTCTTTAGGTAGCTCGCGCTTTTGGCGACCAAACACCTTCCAATAGCTTTTGTAGGAGTTGTGTTTTGAGGCTCGATAATCAAGCTTAGACTTAACCACAAGATGCGATTCGAACTCCAGGCCCTCTTCGGACGCTTCTTGAGCCATCCAATTGAGAGGAATATCGCTCAGTAATTTGCCTTCTTTAGAGGGCTCGTAGCCGCCCCCCACATCTGAGTGAACACCGACAAACCAGACCTGTTTGATCGTCGTCGCTGCTTTTTTTCCCCACAGCGTGGGAACAAAGTCACCGCGACGCTCATCAATAGCGACGGCATGACGAGCAGATTTGACGTTGCTACCTAATTCGCTGTCATAGAAAAGGTCTTGCTCGTCCATAAAAGCGAGCACACGAGTCGGTACACCCAATGCGCCCACCGTATCCCACACACCAATAAACTTGACCGGGCCTCGGCCGCCGTCGTAACAGCGCTTGGCCCGCCACTTGGTTGCTGCCTGATCACCCGGCTTTATTTTGGCCTTCTTATAGAAGTCAAAGGCATCCGGAATCTGATCTGCATTCGGTCTTGTCAGGATGCCACATTTGTTGAGCATGCCGGCAATACAGCGCACCGTATAGGCCCCCCTACTGAAACCGAACAGCCATATTTCATCATCAGGTTCATAGTTTTGAACGATAAATCGGTACCCGTCCTGAATGTTTTTCATAATGCCCAGGCCGGAAACACCGCCCCGCACCTTTTCGTAGTAAGACCCCACACCCCAGTCATAGAAAACAACTTGTTTCAGCTTTTTCGACGACATAGGTTTAATCGCCCTGGCCATGCGCAGGACGTTGGTCGGGTTGTCGTCTTCGGGGTCGTTCCAGGTGCCGTCACAGAGCACCACGATTCGCTTTTTGGCCATGTTCACCTCTATAGTCATGAAAACTAAGGCTGAACAATGAACATAGCTGCTGCGTGGCTAAAACGAAAGATGCCTGGCCAATCTGGCCGCGCCGTATCTGCGTAGTAAAAGCTCAATGCTCGTAACTTACTAGATCAGTCTTACACAGTGTTAGGTAGGCCCATGAAGAGACTATTGATGTTGCTCGTTTTGATCTCAAGCAACGCCCTATCGGCGAATGAGACCTATCTGTGCGTCGCCGATCGTGGCGCAGCGGTGAGCAAAAGTGAAGCGGGCAAACTTGATTCTCACGCAAGCGCTGACGAAAACAAATATCTGGTTTCATCTGAGACGGGGGTCAGGCGTTTCAGTGACGACGTTAGCCTACTCACTGATTGCTCTGTGAACGGCGAAGGTCGACTGACGTCGTGTCAGTTTCCAGGGAAAGCTTGGGGAGGATTCTTCTCTCTAGGCGCGGATAACACCTTCGTCATGATGGCAACGAGTTTGGTGCCAGATGATGCGGGTTTTCAGTACTATTCACTAATCGGATCATGTTCTTCTGTTTAGTGTAACCCCGCAACTCTACTCCGCCATGATGAGCCACGTAAGGTCGGCGCCCAACTGGGTGCAGCGAATAGCTAGTGCTCGAGCGCTTATCGACGACCGGCGCCCTTCAGGCGTGCAGATAAACCCGTCAAACGTTTTAGTTGTCGAATAAGTCCAGTACGGCACCGCGGCTGGCTGAGGATGCGTTAAAGGCGAACTTGGCCAGCACGCCGCGAGTATAACGCGGCTCTGGGCGCTGCCATCGGCTTCTGCGCTCGGCCAGTTCTTCCTCGGATACTTCCAGTTCCAGCGCCTGGCGCAGCGAGTCAATGGTCACGGTATCGCCTTCCTCAACCAGGGCAATCGTTCCGCCCACAAACGCCTCGGGGGCCACATGCCCCACAACCATGCCCCAGGTACCGCCTGAGAATCGACCATCGGTGACTAGCCCCACCGACTCGCCCAGACCCTGACCCACCAATGCACCTGTAGGCGCTAACATTTCAGGCATGCCTGGGCCGCCTGTGGGGCCGAGGTAACGCATCACTACCACATCGCCCGGCTTAATCTCGCCTGCCAATATCGCATCCAAAGCGCTTTGCTCATCATCAAACACTCTGGCCGGACCCGACATCACCGGCGTTTTCAAACCGGTGATTTTGGCGACAGCTCCCTCCTCGGCAAGATTACCGTGCAATATAGCGAGGTGTCCGTGGGCATAAATGGGGGACTCAATCGGATGAATAACGTCCTGGTCGGGCGGACAGCCCGGCTCAACGTCAGCCAGGTTTTCGGCGACAGTACGCCCTGTGATCGTCATGCAGTCACCGTGCAGCAGGCCTGCATCTAGCAGTATTTTCATCACTCTAGGAATACCGCCCACGCGATGCAGGTCGATCGCCATATGCGTGCCACTGGGTTTCAAATCACACAGCACCGGCACCTTGCGCCGCACGCGTTCAAAGTCTTCGATATGCCACTCCACCTCAGCCGCGTGGGCGATCGCGAGAAAATGCAAGACGGCATTAGTTGAGCCGCCGGTGGCCATGATCACAGCCACGGCATTCTCGATTGACTCGCGGGTGACAATGTCGCGAGGCTTAAGATCGCGCCTTACCGCCTCGTATAGAGCGAGTGCACTCTCTCGCGTGCTTTGTGCTTTCTCCGACTCAACATTCGCCATGGTGCTGGAGTACGGCAGGCTCAAACCCAGCGCTTCGAACGCCGAGCTCATGGTGTTGGCGGTATACATGCCACCACAGGATCCGGTGCCGGGAATCGCATTTCGCTCGATGGCGAGCAGATCATCGTCGTTTATTTGACCCGCGCTGTGCTCACCTACGGCTTCAAATACACTGACAATATTGAGATCGCGACCATTCAGCCGTCCGGGAAGAATCGTACCGCCGTAAACAAAAATAGCGGGTACATTCGCGCGCAGCATACCCATCATGCCCCCCGGCATGTTTTTATCGCAGCCACCGAAGACCAGCACACCGTCCATCCACTGGCCGGACACACAGGTTTCAATACAGTCGGAAATGACCTCCCTAGAGACCAGACTGTACTTCATGCCCTCGGTGCCCATGGACATCCCATCGCTGATGGTAGGCGTGCCGAACAGTTGCGCGTTTGCTCCGGCTTCCTTGATCCCCTCCACCGCCACATCGGCCAGAGGCTGTATACCGGCATTACACGGGGTAATCGTCGAGTGGGCATTGGCGACACCGATCATAGGCTTACTGAAGTCATCTGCTTCATAACCCAGGCCATAGAACATGGAGCGGTTGGGCGCGCGCTGAGTCCCCTCGGTGATATTGCGTGAGCGTCGATTGCTACTCATCTACTAACCTTTTACTTCAAATTTGGGGTCGCAAGTGTATACCTAAGAGCCGCGACTAAAAAGACTGCTCATCAGTTCAAAATTGCGAGGGTGACCTTTCAGCGTGCGGTTGCTAAGGTGCCTTTTGGAAAAGTATGTAGGTCAATTCTTCGTGCCGTCAGACAGCCCGCCCTCGAGTATCAATCAAACCATCCTCAATGCGATTGAGCGAACGGGTAATCGCCTCCCCGATCCAGCGGTGTTGTTCATCGCCCTGCTGTTTATGGTTTGGGTACTGTCCTGGCTGCTCTCGTATATCAGCTTCACCGCTATCGACCCGAGAACTGGTGAGGCCATCGAAGTCGTCAACCAGCTATCGGGTACCTCGCTGGCACAGTTCTTTTCCTCTATGGTCAAAACCTTCGCTCACTTCCATCCGATAGGCGTTGTGCTGGTCGCGATGCTGGGTATTGGCGTGGCGGAACACACAGGGTTCATCAGTGCCGGTTTGCGCGCCATCATGGCGGTAACCGCGAAAAAACTGCTGACGCCAATGGTCGTGCTGGTTGGCATCGTCAGCCATACAGCAGCGGATGCGGGCTACGTTATGGTGATTCCGCTGGGTGGTGCGCTCTTCTACGCCGCCGGACGACATCCGCTCGCAGGTATCGCAGCCGCCTTTGCCGGTGTCTCCGGTGGTTACTCAGCGAACTTCATACCCTCGGCGATTGACCCCATGCTGCAGGGCATTAGTCAGTCGGCAGCGCAAATCATCAACCCCGATGTCGTTTTGAACCCGCTTAACAATTTTTTCTTCACCGCCTCTTCCTCTTTTCTGATCATTCTGCTGGGCTGGTTTATCACAGACCGAGTCGTTGAGCCGCGCCTGGGCGAGGGAGATCAAATCGATGGCGACGTGACTGATTTACCCGTGCTCGAGAGCTTGAACGCGCAAGAACGCAAAGGCCTGCGGGCGGCGGGCGTATCCATTGTGCTGGCTATGGTATTGCTTATTGCCTCGGCCTACCCCGAGACATCACCCTGGCGTGGTACACAGGGGTCGCTCACCGAATCAGGTGCACCCCTAATGGCATCGATTGTCGCTCTGATCTTCGTGTTATTTTTGTTGCCCAGTGTGATTTACGGCATCTACGCGGGCACGGTCACAAGCTCAAAAGATGTGATTGAAGGTATGACCAAAGCCATGAGCGATATGGCCTATTACCTTGTTATCATGTTTTTTATCGCCCAGTTTATCTATGCCTTCAACCAATCTAACCTCGGCGTGCTATTGGCCGTGGAGGGCGCTGACCTGCTGGCTCAGGCTAAGCTACCGCAAATGGTAACCGTGGTTTGTATTATTCTGCTCACCGGATTGCTGAATATGTTCGTGGGTTCTGCCTCAGCCAAGTGGGCGCTGCTGGCCCCGATCTTTGTTCCCATGTTAATGAAGCTGGGGATATCACCCGATCTAACTCAGGCGGCCTACCGAATAGGGGACTCCACCACTAATATCATTACGCCACTCATGCCTTACTTCCCGCTGGTGGTCGTCTACTGTCAGCGCTATATCAAAGGCTCAGGTATCGGTACTGTCGCAGCATTGATGATGCCCTATGCCGTCACCTTCCTTGTGCTGTGGACCGTATACTTGCTCCTATACTGGTGGCTTGGTCTACCGCTGGGGCTGCAGGCGAGTTACACCTATAGCCTCGCCGCGCTTTGATAAGGAGAAACCGCCTGTGCTTCAGATCGCTTACCTTGTGATAGCCGTCTCTGTTGGCATCCTTTTGTCCCTGCAACCGGCAGTCAATGCGGTGATGGCCAAGGGGCTCGGCAGTGCACTACTAGCCTCAGTTTTTTCCATCACTGTTTCTTTTCTGCTGATTTGCATTACCTGGCAGCTCATTGGAAAGAGCCAGCTCGAACTCGCCAAAATAACGCAACTACCTTGGTGGGTGGTCATTGGCGGTGTCGCCGGGGTCTGCATCGTGCTAGCAGGCATCATGATCGCGCCGCAGTTGGGACTCGCCTTATTCTTTGTATGCATGATTGCAGGTCAGCTGTTCGGCTCGACACTTATTGATCACTATGGCGCGTTTGACGCTGCGGTGAGACCTATAAATACGATGAAAGTGGCAGGTTTGCTGCTGGTACTGGCGGGCGCTGCATTGGTGGAGTTCGGCAGTCACTCTCCCTGAGCGCAAAAAAGCCTATCGGCGCATTGGTTTTCACCCTTGAGCCACCAAGCAGCCAGCCCCTTAGGACTCGCCGCGAGAGCTGACTGGATACTTTTTATCCGGCAAAAACTGCGACGCCTCTATCTAGGCCACACCGCTGAACCTCGTCGCTCGCCTGTATGCCCACCGTTAGTGCTAAGCCTTTCAGCGCAACCTGCTATCTAGCCCTCTACACTAGACGTCAAAACCAACCCTTCTAACTGATGCTTGCGGCCAAGCCAAGTCGTATGCTGGCACATACTTGCCGTGTAACGACTATGCTGTAAAGTGAAACCTATTCGGTCAGATGTGACCCAACCGAAAAGAGAAAGAACCATGCCGAACGCGACTACCAACGCCAGCAATTCCATCATCCTGAGACTGCAGATTAAAAACGAGCCCGGTCTATTTGCTCGCGCCGTCACTACCATTGGGGAGGCCGGTGGCAACATAGGCGCGATTGATATCGTGCGCTATGAACAGGGCGACGTTATCCGGGACGTCACGGTTGACACCAGCGGTACTGTTCATGCGGAGGATATCGAGCAAGCGCTGACAAAGGTAGACGGCATTGCTGTGGTGCACAGTTCCGACCGCGTGTTTGTGATGCACCTGGGCGGCAAAATCTCAGTTGAGAGCAAAGTGACAATCAAATCCCGCGATGAATTGTCGATGGCATATACACCAGGAGTCGCGCGCGTTTGTACCGCGATAGCCGAAGATGTGAGCCTGGCTCGCAACCTCACGATCAAGCGTAACACTGTCGCCATTGTCAGCGATGGCACGGCGGTGCTTGGCCTGGGAGACATCGGGCCGGAAGCGGCCATGCCCGTCATGGAAGGCAAGGCCATGCTGTTCAAGGAATTCG
>JBCCNJ010000199.1:0-6723 GCA_039025905.1 Pseudomonadota bacterium
ATTCCAAGCCTCCTCGTTGATGTTGCTGTTGTAGGTGAGTGGCAATAAGTAGTTTCGATGATAGGGGATAATAACAAACCGACTGTCAGCTACCTTGCTTTGAGTTTGTACTCTCTCGGAAATAAAATCTGGCCTGGCGTCTTCCACCTGAGCCGGTGCTTTGTCTTGACGAGCGTCTGAGAGGTTTATGGCGATACTGTTTTGCTGTGACCGGGCTGGTTCTGCGGCTGCGTTTATGTCTGCGGCGAGCGCATCGTAGCAGCGCAGACGCGAGCTATCGTCGAGGATGTCGGCGCACTCGACTATCGAAGTGTTGTCACCGTAGGTCGCACGTGAGCACATCAGTGCGGCGGCGACCAGCATCATTGCGATAGCTTTCATCTGCTTAACCTTCTCTTTAGAGAACGAAACGAACAGGTAATTGTACCTGCATTGTGGGGCTGCCACGCGACGCTAGCTTGGTAGAATCGGGTCATGCAGATCCAGCGTGCCATCCTGATTCTTTGCCTATTCCTGCCCATCGTTGGCTGTGGAGGATACGAGGTGAAGAATCTCGCTAAATCAGATGTTGATCTGGTCGCCGATGAATTTATACAGGAAACTCGCGACGAAGTGCGGGAGCTGATGGTGAAGCTTTACAAGCGCAACCCCGATCAATTAGCGAAAATTCCTGGTATGACAGTCGAGGGGCGCCTCGCCCTGCTAAAGGTCAATCGTGGTGAGTTAAACTTCCCAGAGCTACAAGGCAAGCAGGGCATCGATGCTATGAATCTTGCCTTCGACCCAAGTTTTCGCGGTGATCGAGTCTTTGCATTAATCGTCGGCTTGGGTGGAATGCTGCGAGAAGCCTATGGCTATCGGTCTGAAATGTTCATGTATGACCAACTGAACCCGGATGCGCTGATGACAAGTGCGCGCAATGTTGAGGTGCTGGTCTGGAAGTTGAAGAACAATCGCAAGCCGAATGGGCAGCCTTATCTCATCACTCACGAGTATCGCGGCGTCATAGACAACCTGAGCTTCGAGCGGCTGTTTGGCAAACTGATCACGCTGCAGGAGATGATGGCGAGAATCGCCGGTGATAGCAGTCATAGAGCAGTCACCTATTCCGTACGTACCTTGTCGTCCGTCTTTTTGCCATTACCGATGTAAGGGTCACTAACTGCAATGTCGCCACTTAAAGTAGGGTGACGGATGGGGGTGATTCGCTGCATAAGGTGATTTTGCGGTACTTTCATGCCAGAAT
The DNA here is from genome assembly GCA_039025905.1 of Pseudomonadota bacterium. Classification (GTDB taxonomy): domain Bacteria; phylum Pseudomonadota; class Gammaproteobacteria; order Pseudomonadales; family Halieaceae; genus JARRPM01. Next base: position 1,247 of record JBCCNJ010000199.1, read on the forward strand.
GAGTTTCGCAGTCGAAAACCACTGGACATCATGTGACGAATAACAATTTCTTGGCGCGACTGCTGCTCGGACATTGTCTTTGGATAGTAACTCCGCTCGCTTTCGCGACCGTTACGGTCGTGAACTACGATTTTCCTGTCAAAGACAAATTCGTTGCAACGGTCATTGGTACACCCGCCGACTTGCAACCTGATCTGCCCAGCGTGCAGCAAATTAAGTTTCAGAAAAAACGGCTCACCGTCTTTCCCGATAGACAGGTGCCCGACTTACTGTGGTATGCCGAGGAGCTGTATTACTCTGTCGCACTACAGGATAAGCCGTCCCCTCTGATATTTTTGATCGCCGGAACCGGTGCGTCTCATAACGGCAGCAAAAACGTTCATATGGCCCGGGCTTTTCACAAGGCCGGGTTTCATGTGGTCTCTATCTCGTCGCCGACCTATCCGAATTTTGTCACCGCAGCATCTTCAACGGCGGTAGTAGGTCACGCTCAGATAGATGCTGAAGACCTTTATCGGGTGATGGAACTGATTTGGTCCGAGCTCGATGAATCCATCGATGCGACTTCGTTTAACCTTACAGGGTATAGCCTGGGTGCGTTTAACTCGGCTTACGTTGCTAAGCTAGACGAGGAAAGACAGAGCTTTAATTTTCGCAAGGTATTGTTAATCAATCCCCCCGTGTCGCTCTACAACTCGATCTCGCTACTGGATCGCATGACGCAAAATATACCTGGTGGTGAGGACAACTTTGCGCAGTTTTTCGATAAATTGGTCAAGGCTTTTTCAGGGGTCTACAAGAAGCAAGACGAGATTGGAGAGGACTTCCTCTACAAGGCCTACCGGGCCATGGATTTAAAGAACGAGCAGCTGGCGGCATTGGTTGGTGTTTCCTTTCGGATGTCGTCAACGTCTCTGGTCTTCACATCGGATGTCATGACTGACTACGGTTATGTCAAGCCCAAGGGCCTTGAACTGGATCGCTATGCGGATTTGTCGGTGTACGATCAGATTTTTTTGCGTCTCGGTTTTACCGATTACTATCACAATTTCTTCTACCCGTTTTATAAATCTATGGATCCAAGCATCAGTCGGGATGAGTTCATTGCGGCTGTGAGTTTGACTGCGATATCCGACTATCTGGCGACGGCAGAAAAAATTTCAGTTATGCATAACGAGGATGACATCATTCTGGAGCCGGGCGAGATTAACTTCTTTAATGAGGTATTCGGAGAGCGCGCCACTATCTACCCCTATGGCGGCCACTGCGGCAATATGTCCTACACTGAGAACGTACGCCACATGGTGTCTACGTTCACCTCGGTTGCCCCCTGACAATGCAATCGATGGCGGCTAGATTGGCCTTTCTCATGCTGACCTGCTCGCTGGTGGTAGCCTGTAGCTCGACCCCTGACCAGCTACAGCGAGAGCAAAGGGAAGAGCTGGAGCAGCAACTGCAGCAACAGCTACAACAGCTGCAGGACTACCCCGAACCCGTGTTTACCGCCAGCCAGGTTATCCCCATAGACTCCATAGACGTGACTTCGGTATACGACCCCTGGGAGGCGATGAATAAGCGCATATACAACTTTAACTATCACTTCGATCAGTGGGTCTTTCTGCCCGTTGTGCGCGGCTGGCGGGCGGTTGTGCCGCGACCCGCGCGTATTGGTGTGCGCAATTTCTTTGACACTTTTCGCGATGTGCGCACAGCTGCCAACAGCGCTCTTCAGGCCAGCCCTAAGAAGTTCTTCCAAAGTCTTGGGCGAGTGCTTGTTAACAGCACGATCGGTTTGTTCGGCACCATTGACGTAGCGACCAGTATGGGCATGCCCAGGCCCGATGAAGACTTTGGGCAGACCCTCGGGCATTGGGGTGTAGGGCAGGGCCCCTATTTGGTGTTGCCGTTGCTGGGACCATCTAATCTGCGCGATGGGTTTGGTGAGCTACCCGATTTCGCCTTGCAGAACTATATACAGGGCAACCTGCTAGCGAAACCGCTGCGAGCCACCGTATTTTTGTTTGACAGCATCGATACCAGAGAAAAAACCAATTTCCGTTACTACGAGACCGGTTCTGCCTTTGAATACCGCACCGTTCGTTGGCTGTACTCGACCAAGCGCCGGCTGGACGTTGGGAAATAGCAGGGAAAAGACGTGACTCTTAAATCGTCCATCGTTTTCGTTTTAGCGTCTTTGATTTCCTTTTCAGCACTGGCTGCCGATCCCATCCGAGTGGGGACCACGCAATCCTTGAGCGGTGTGTTCAGCGATTTTGGTCTCAATCAATTGCGCGGCATTCAGATGTGGGTGCGAGATATCAACTCCAGGGGTTCGCTACTCGGCAGGCCGGTTGAACTGGTGTTCTACGACGATGGCTCGGATGCGGACCGCAGCGCTGAGCTATATCAAAAACTGATTACCGAGGACGAGGTTGATGTGCTTCTAGGGCCTTACTCGTCGGACATCACCATCGCAGCGAGTCAGGTAGCCCAGCAGAACAATATGCCGATGCTGACCCTGGGTGCGTCCGCGGAAGAAATCTGGGAGCAGGGGTATGACAACATCGTCGGGCTGGACACACCCTCTAACCGTTATATGGATCTGGCGATTGTTGCCGCTGCGGAACAAGGCGCGCAGACCATGTCCCTGGTGTGGGCCAATACAGAGTTTGGCCGACAAGTGGTGGAAGGCGTGCGGCTCACCGCTGACGAACTCGGGATCCAAATTGTGTTAGACAAATCGGCCGACGACGTAGCCGAAATTCCGAAAATGGTCGATCAACTGAAGGCAGCGGACGCTGACGTGATCATGGCAATCGCCTATCTAGAAGGTTCCGTGGATCTGGTGCGCGAGCTCAAGCGCGAGGGTGTGAAACCGAAGATGTTAGTCTTTGGCGTAGGGGCCTCCCTGGCGGAATTTGGTCAAGAGTTGCTGGCCGATGCAGAAGGCATCTCCGGCGTTGTGCAATGGCTGAGAGGTGTCAGGGTGCCTGGCGCCCAGGATTTTGCTTATCGCTTCAGACAGCTTTACGGCCATAACCCGGCTGCCTATGCCGCGCTCGGTTATGGTGGTGGTGAGGTTATCGAGGCGGCCGTGCGATTAGCCGGTACGACTGAACCTGCCGCTGTGCGCGAGCAACTGCATAGCATGGTGTTCAATTCCCTCTTGGGCATATATCGGGTTGACGAGAACGGTCGCCAGATCGGCAAAAACAACTATCTGCTGCAATGGCAAGGTAAGGATAGGCGACTGGTAGGCCCTTCAAATATTGCGGAGAGCCAATTAGTTTATCCCATGCCCTAATTTCGTCGTTTGTGCAATGCGCTCGCCTACCTGGCACCCAGTCTATGTTAGTCTCATAGGTCGGGGGATAAGGATATATGAATCCACATCGGCCGGCGGAAGACCGGACGGCTCTTGTGCTCACTGGGGGTGGTGCGCGGGCCGCATATCAGGTTGGCGTCTTGAAAGCGGCAGCAGAGCTGTTACCGAAGCGCGCACACAATCCATTCTCGATTATTACCGGCACTTCTGCGGGAGCGATCAATGCGGTAGCCCTGGGCGCGTCAGCAAATAATTTTCGACTCGCGGTAAAGAAAGTAGAACGTATCTGGAGCCAGCTGCATGTTGGGCAGGTCTACAAGGCCAGCTCCAAACACCTTATCGGAGGCATACTGCGACTGGCCGTGTCGCTTTTCCATCAAGGCAGTGGCGGCCGCAAACCGATCTCTATCCTGAATAATGAACCTCTGGCGCGGCTGCTGTCGCGCGCGATTGATTTTGGTGATCTGGAGCGACGCTTGCAAGGGGGGCTGTTGGATGCGATCGGCATTACCGCGTCTAGCTATGCCACAGGAGAATCTATCACGTTTTATCAGAGCGATCTGGACGGCGATATCTTACCGCCCTGGCGCAAAGCCAGAAGAAGAGGGGTGCCGGCGAAACTGACGATAGAGCACTTACTTGCATCGTCTGCGATCCCTACCATTATGCCCGCGGCACGCATTGGCGATGCGTATTATGGAGACGGTGCTTTACGTCAGGTCTCACCGATTAGTCCAGCCATTCATTTGGGTGCTGAGCGCGTGATGATTGTCGGCGTAAGCAATAATCCGAACCGGGTTGTTAACAAGGCGTCGGAGCCCAGCTCTCCCTCCATGGCGCGAATCATGGGCCATTTATTCAATAGCGCATTCATTGATTCACTTGAGAATGATGTTGAAACAATGGCACGTATCAATGAACTGGTTGGCATTATCAACAACGAGAGCCCGCGATCGACGAGTGCGGGTTTGCGACACATCGACTTTCTGTGCATCAATCCCACAATCGAGATCAACGAGCTGGTGGCAAAGCACATCAAGGCCCTGCCACGGGCGATGCGCGCGATATTGAAAATGACGGGTGCAACCCCATCTGGCGGCGGTACCAGCATGGCAAGTTATCTGCTGTTTGAAGGCGCGTTCTGCCAGGAGCTAATTGCCAATGGCTACCGGGACGCTATGACGCAAAAAGATGACCTAATGGACTTCTTTTACCCACGTAGAGAAGTCACTCTCTGACGGCGACGGTCTAGCGGGCGGCCGATCAGGCGACGCGTCACTCTCAACCCCAGCGCATGGCGCTTTCTCAGATAGGGGCAAGCTTGTGATGGCAACAAGCGCCGCGAAGATCGTAGCCACACAAGAGGTTTAGGCCAGTTCCAGTATTCGTTGCAGCGTGCGCACCGTGTTCCTGATATGGGTTTCATGGCATCGTAGCAGGCTATCGATGTCTCGCCCCAATGCGGCGTCCATCATGGCTTTGTGTTCGCCGTGAATATCCCGGTCTTCCCGCTCCATCCTGGCGATCACCCGGTAGCGCCGGTGCTGGTCGTACAAAAGAGCATATATTCGTCGCAGCCATTGTGACTCACAGCGGCTGATCAGCGCTAGATGAAACGCATTATTGCGCGCTTCCCATAATTCTGGATCCGGATCAGGCTGTTTTTCGATCTTCTGTAAATGATGGAAGGCCACCACCAGGTCAGATTCCCACAGTTCGTCGGCGTGCTGCAGGCTATCGCGAATGGCTTGTCCTTCAATCAAAATCCGCAGTTCCGTGAGCTCTTCAAGCTCTTGCGCCGATACATCCGCCACTCTGAAACCGCGCTGCCCTTGCACCACGACAAAGCCTTCAGCGCTCAGTCGCTGTAGCGCTTCTCGTAGGGGTGTGGCCCCCACCTGGTACACGCCACGTAGCTGTTCAATACCCAGCTTCGATCCAGGCAAAAACTGGCCCTGGATGACATCATTTCGCAGGCGACTGTAAATCTGCCCGCTGAGGGTTTTTTGATCAATCTTGGCCAGTTCTCCACTCGCCCCTTCCGCGCCCATCATTGTCGTATCCTAAATATCGATAAAATATTTGATATTGACAATAATATATATATTATTATCTAAAACCACAAAAAATAGTTATTTATTGGCAATGTCAC
>JBCCNJ010000200.1:0-6656 GCA_039025905.1 Pseudomonadota bacterium
CACGTTCCTGCAGCGCGGCTATGATCAATTGCTGCACGATGTTGCTTTGCAGAATCTCGACGTCACCTTCGCGCTGGACCGCGCGGGATTGGTTGGCCAGGACGGCCCAACCCATCACGGCGCTTTCGATCTCAGCTACCTACGGTGCGTTCCCAATATGGTGATTGGCGCGCCCTCCGATGAAAATGAGTGTAGGCAAATGTTATTTACCGCGTATCAATATCAGGGTCCGGCAGCGATCCGATATCCGCGCGGTACGGGCCCTGGCGCGGTGATCGAGAACGATATGACGGCGATGGAAATAGGCGTCGCAAAGACAGTGCGTCAGGGAGAGCGGGTGGCAATCCTGGCCTTTGGCGCGCTGCTGCCAGAGGCCCTGCAAGCGGCAGAGGTATTGAATGCCACCGTTGTCGATATGCGGTGGATTAAACCCCTCGATGAACGCATTGTGCTCGATCTTGCCCGTGCTCACAGTTTGTTGGTAACCGTGGAGGAAAACGCGGTCGCAGGGGGTGCTGGATCAGCCGTCAATGAACTATTACACGCCAGCGCAGTAAGCTGTCGTGTGTCTAATTTGGGCCTTCCCGATGTGTTTATTGATCATGGCGATCCGGCGGAACAACGCAAATGGGTCGCTCTAGACGCAACAAGTATTGTCGAGCGAGTGCAGGCTGTATTGCTGACAATGGCGGAGTGCGAGCTCACTTTGGAGCCGGACGCTCCGAGCGCAGTCACTGCCTTCGGAACACCATAGCAATGGCGCGCGTGTTCCTGGCGGGCGCCTCGGGCTATATTGGCCAGTTCGTCGCGCGAGAACTGAGCAGGCGTGGATACGAGGTCGTTTGTTTCCTTAGAGAGGGCAGCCAGATACGCGGGGAATATCCTGGGGTGGAGTTTCGCCTTGGGTCCATCTGTCAGCCGGGCCAATTGCATAGAGACGGATTTAGAGGCGAACGCTTTGAGTATGTGGTCTCGTGCCTGGGAAGTCGGACCGGCGCTTTAGAAGATGCCTGGGATGTCGAATATCGAGCCAATCGAGCGCTGCTGGCAGAGGCCAAACAAGCAGGTGCTCACCAGTTTGTGCTGTTGTCCGCTCTGTGTGTGCAAAGACCGAAGCTGGCGTTTCAAAAAGCAAAGCTTGCGTTTGAATCAGCGCTTAAAGAATCGGGTGTTGGCTACTCTATAGTCAGACCCACTGCCTACTTTAAATCGCTGGCAGGACAGGTCGAACGCGTGAAAGCAGGCAGGCCCTTCCTGGTATTCGGCAATGGGCTGCGAACCAGCTGCAAACCCATCAGTGAACGTGACCTGGCAAGATTCATAGTCGATTGTTTGGGTGATGCGAGTAAGCTTAATCGGGTGTTGCCGATCGGTGGGCCGGGTGATGCAATTACGCCCAGAGAACAAGGTGAACTGCTGTTTGAACTTTGCGGTCGCCCGGCGCGGTTCAGGCAGGTTCCGTTCAAGCTATTTAGTGTTATGGAAGCAGCGCTCTCCGCTCTGGTGCCGCTGATTCCATCCCTGGAAGATAAGCGGGAACTCCTGCGAATTGGCCGCTACTACGCCAGCCATTCCATGCTGTGTTGGGATCCAGATCGCGCGCATTATGATGCAGCGCTGACGCCGTCTTACGGCAGTGACACACTAGCCGACTTCTACCAGCGAATTGTCGCCGATGGTATGCGCGGCCAGGAGCTTGGCGAACATGCGCTGTTTGCCAAGCTCTAGCGATCAACCTTTGCTGTGGGTTGGCCTCAGTCGTCAAGTTTGTCAGACAGGATTTCCCCACTGACCGGATTGATTCTGAGCTCGCGTTTGGTGTTTGCTCTGTAAGCTTCAACCTTCCAGACACCGTCATCTATCTCCATTTCAACTATCGGAGAGTAACCCTGACTTTCCAGAGACGAAGCGATTTCTGAAAGTGGTACGGCATTAGTTGGGGGCTTTTCACTGGCCAATGCCTGCGCTGCGCCCAGAGTAAAGACTGTGGTCAAAATAGCGACTGATTTGCCGTGTTTCTTCATGGTCTGCGTTTCCTTACGTTGTATTGGGCAATATCCTACTGATAGCTGCGTGAGCCGACTGCCCTGTGTCCAGCGCACCTATGTACTGTAGTGCGAAGACCTCGCTACTGGCATGGCATGACGCGTCATGTGCATGGCACAGCGCGCCATTCCAGCGGGGTGGCCCACCTCTGCTATCGTCCCAGTGCCGCTGTTTTTCCGGTAGGGCAATGGTTACGATAGGGCGGCGCACAAAACAGGGGGATCGCCACCATCGTTAGCAAGACATACGCAATGGCAAACGTGAACGGTACAGCGCTCTACTATGAATGCGCTGGCAGCGGCACGCCTCTGGTCCTAATACACGGCAACACACTTGATACCCGCATGTGGGACGACCAATTCGATGTTTTCGCGGAGCACTATCGAGTCTTGCGCTATGACATGCGCGGGTTTGGTCGCTCGCAACTGCCATCGGCCACGGCCTATTCGCCAGCTGCAGACTTAAAAGCACTGTTAAGCGATTTGGAGCTTGAGCAAACCCATGTATTGGGGCTGTCACGTGGCGGTTTGGTCGCCGTTGATTTCGCGATCGCCTATCCTGAGTCGGTACGATCACTCATCCTGGTAGATGCGGGCCTACGCGCATTCGATTGGCAGACATTCGGTCAGTTTTCTGAATCTGTGCGCGATACCGCCCGCTCTTCGGGTCTGCAGGATGCGAAGGACCTTTGGCTGAATGGCCCCTTGTTCGAGCCCGCCCTTGAGCAGGCAGGAGTCGCAGAACGCCTGGCGACTATGGTGGCAGATTACTCAGGTTGGCAGTGGTTAAACGATGAACAGCTGGATGTACCCGAACAGCCGCCGAGTAGCCAGCTTCAGCGTATTGTAGCGCCAACCTTAATCATGATCGGCGAACGAGATATCGCAGATTTTCAGTCAATCGCGCGGCTGCTAGCCGCTGGGATTGCCGATAGCGAGCAGCATACACTGATGGGCGTTGGACACATGTCGAACATGGAAGCACCGGTGGAATTTAATCGTCTAGTATTACAATTCTTGCAGAGACAATCGGCGCAGAACTAGTACCTAAGAATCTAGCACCGAACAATAAAGAGGGCACAACGGATGGCGGGACCATTAACTGAACTCACAGTGGCGGGTAAGCTGGCTGGCAAGGCGGTAGGGCGCAAGTTACGAGGTGCAGTAGAGGCAGCGCCGGATCTTAATGCGTTTCGGGATGACATGCAGCAGCTGCTCGACAGGCTGCCAGATCAGCTCGTTCGAGACTATTTCTGGTTCGATTTGGCAGCCGATGAAGCGCCCTGGGTTGCAAGCGACGTGACGCTGACAGAAGGTGACCAGGTTACCTACTTCATGGAAGGGCGCGTTTATGCGAACGAATTTTTGGATATTTGGGTGCCGCTTCCGCTGCAAATCTGGAGCAAGGTGGGAGATGGAGAAGTCTTTCGAGGCACCCGCCAAAGCCACTCCTTCATAGCGCCTGATTCAGGGAAGCTGCAGTTTGGTAACTACTTTCCCAACGACTGGTCGGATAGACAGGGTACGCGCCAACAGGATGACAAGGTCTACGCTTCAATGAAAGGCGCGACACGTATTCTGATTATTCGATGGGCAACTGCCGCCGATGTTGGGGTGCGGGCTTTGCTGGAGGCGGGGGATGTACAAGGCAGAGTGAGGTCAGAGTGTGAACGCATTGCAGGGGGCGATATTACGCCGCAGGGGTGGTATCCGCTGTGGCATATCGGGCCCAGCGAGATATATCGAGACGGCGAGTCTGACCAGGGCAGACCATGCATCCACTGTCACACAGCGGGTAGTACCGGTATCTTGCAAACGGATGTGGATGTGCCGTTAGCGCCTGATAGCGAAATCAGCTGGCGCTGGTGCGTGCGAGAGCTACCCTCGCCGTTACGAGAGGACGCTGTTCCCAGTCACGACTACCTCAGCATCGCTGTCGAATTCGATAACGGCAAAGACATCACCTACTACTGGAGCAGCACGCTACCGGTCGGTACCGGCTACGATTGCCCACTACCCAATTGGAAGCACAAGGAATTTCATGTCGTGGTGCGATCCGGCAAGCCTGGGTTAGGACAGTGGCACAACGAGAGACGTAATTTGTACGACGATTACCGACACTATATGGGGGAACCCCCGGGTCGAATTGTGCGCGTCTGGCTTATTGCAAACAGTCTATTTCAGCGCAACACCGGGCGCTGTGACTACAGCGATATCGTGCTGCATCATCCTGGCGGAGCGCTGCAGGTTTTATAACCTTGTTTATACGCTTGGGAGCCTGATTTTTCCCGGTCTCCTGCGATCGATTGGGGTCAGATTCAGCGGCTGCTGTTAAAGTATGCGCAGCTCAGGTAAGTGCGGGAATACGGTCGTACGCAGCAATATCGTCTGCGAATATTTCGCGGATAAGCCGGTCCATATCAGTGCCTGCCAGTATCGATTTCGATAACTGCGGCAGAGCGCTAAGCGGGTAGTCCTGCAACGGTCGCCTTGTTTCTAAGAAGCCCAGTACTTCTTCTTTCGGAAGTACGGTTTTGTTGCGGTGATGGCCTGAGCTGAAATCCGCTCGGTTAGCGCTACTGATTTTCAAGCCATACTCCCGCTCGACGGCCGTGATAGTGCCGTCGAAGTCATCCAACCGATAAAAAGTAATGTCGACATGGGCATGCAGAGGGAGTGTTTGTGGGGCATGGTGCGGATTTAGCGTGTGCATATTTTGGTGGCGTAGCCAGTTGAGGTAGTCCATGAATGAAATCGGCTGGTGAAAGGGGGCCTGTTCATCGTAAACGTTCGCGACTAGCGTTTGTCGCATAGTGATGCCTGGATTACTGACGCCGCGACTCATCAGCGACAAGTAGCGCCAGTGATTGAGAATCATATAGCTGCTAAAAACGCGTTGATACGGGCAGCGCATAAAGCCAAGCATTGGCTTTCCGGTCTCTATAGCCCGCACAAGCTCATCGGTGTAATCGGCCCTTGCTTTGAGAACCTTGTTTTCATAACTGTGTACTTTGAGGCGATGATTGGGGTCATGCATGCTCAGAGCGTCATCAAGCAAGCCCGCGTGATGCAGATACCATTTCAGCGCAGCGGTACAGCCGGCCTTATGCGACCAACACAGGATAAAAGGAACGTCTTTATGGTTGATCGGTTTGCGGCGCTTGACTAATCTGCGCAGTTTGCGGGAGTCAGCGGAGTCAGTAGCGGGCTTACGGCTTTCTATCATTGCAGAGGATGTTCTGTTGTCGTCATCAGGCTAACGGTGTAGCGCGCTTGAAGCGTACCGGAAAAGGGAACGAGGCTCGGCTGCCGAGCCTGTATCGCAGAACCGATATCGCAGAACCTATACTACACCGTTTTATACTTGCGTCGGCGAGGCCACTACTGGTGAAGTGTAGGACCAGCCGAATGTACCCCGTGTAGCGATGCGAGGAACCCGCCTCTTTATAGGTTTGAGGGTAAACGCCGGTAAACACAATGGTGGGTGGAATCATTCGAGTTATGTACTGTCACATCTCGACACACTTCAGGTAATAGGTGGGCAATCTTGGAGCACTAGGTGAGTGATACCGTTTTGCAACGCCCGGCCAAACACGGCGCACGCTGTGAGCGTGTGATAATCAGCATTCGGGCAGAATAGACCATGCAGGCTAGCCGTTTGATTTTGATGAAGAGGTAAATAATTGACTGCTAAAGCGAATACGATTCTTAGTGAGATCCGATATCTCAAGCCTTTTCAAGCTCTGCGGTCAGTCAGAGCGTTGATTAATAATCCCGAAAATACAGGAGAGGTATTCAAGATCATCGAAGCGCTAAAGGGAGCCAGCCTGGTGCGAGCGGTGGAGCGCTTACGCAGCACCGTAGACGGTCGTGATCTGTTGTGGGAAAAACCTGAGATTCTGACTCTACTTCGGGACCGCGAGTATTTGGCGTCCCTGCCTCACAGTAGCCTTGGTAGAGCGTATCTGGCGTTTGTCGAATCGCAAGCACTGCATGCCGATGGCCTGGTCAGAGCCAGCGAGGAAGCACCCCGCGACAGAGAAAAAAGTGACGACGAGCGTTGGCTGGCGAACCGATTGCGTGACATTCACGATTTGCAGCACGTGCTCTGTGGCTACGGCCGAGACGAACTCGGTGAGCTCTGTCTACTGTCATTCATGGTTTCTCAGACGCCGAATCGGGGTATCGCATTCATTGTGTATATGGCGAAACGCAAGTTTCGAGAAGAAGCGCCCGAGATACCGGTGGATATTTGCGTGGCTGAGGGGCGTCGGATGGGGGAGGCGGCCACCTGGTTTGCCACAATCAAGTGGGAGCAGCAGCTAGCGCAGCCTCTGGCGGAAGTGAGACAAGAGCTGGGTTTAGTTGCACCCAAGGTGTATTTGAGCGCTGTGACGACGGCGGATGTTGCGACCGCGTCGGGCATGCGCTGACAGTACGGAATCCTATTCGCAAGGCGACGCATGAATCGGCTGCGAGCAAGGTCTACCGCTGGCGCCTCGTAGGGCGCATAATTGCCACCCCGCGATAAATGAGAAAGGAGTGCACAATGAGCGAATTGGTGGATTACCAACAACAAGATAGCTATTCGCTGATTCAGATGGACGACGG
>JBCCNJ010000201.1:0-6568 GCA_039025905.1 Pseudomonadota bacterium
AGGTGGTGCAAAAATGCGCGCCAGAAGGAGCTTCTGGGTTTTCCAATTGCTCGAGGGGTGTGTAGCCATTTTCTGATGATGAGGGTCGATCCCCTAGAGCTTGCAGAAATCCACGATCATCGAACACAGCCTGGTCGATGGAACCGATAAGTATGATGGTGACGATTGCTAGCAGGACGACAGCCGGCAAGAGCAGCCATTTCGTTCTCGTACTCATTGTATAGCGGAATGTTTTATCCGAACCATAGCATACATCGCTAAAGCGTAACTGCTAGTTGAAGTTCGTAAATAGGGTAGAAAGAACAGACAGATATGTCCGCGCGCGAAACTCAGAAATGAGAGCGTGATCTACGACCTATGCGGGAGGCTGCTGTGCGTTTGCTAGTCATCATGGCGCGGTTTGCTCAAGAGGATATAGACTAACCACGATGTTGACACTGGCCGAGTGCATCATCCGCGGGAAGCCTTCGTCATAGGTTTTTCGAACTTACAGCAAGACTAACGCAGTAGTAGCACCAGCAGCGCAATACAAACCACGACGATCCAGGCATCAAAGGCGTGTCGCAGCCAACGCGGAGCATGGCGTAATTCCATAAACTGAAAGGCAACAATCCAGACCTTGATAAACGCTACGATGACCACTCCGGCGGTGGCCAGGGCAACACCTTGAGAAGCGCCTTGAGAACTCAGCTGATCGGTTTGACCCAGCCACCAACCTAATCCTGTGGCGATAACCAGTATCCACCAGGCGAGGGTGTTTGCATCTATGGAAATAAGCGATTTTTTTGATGCATACGGCCTATCCCCTAGAGCAAGTAAAACAAAGCGAACAGCACGATCCACAAAAGATCCACGAGGTGCCAGAAGGTCGCGCCGCTCTCCATGGTCGCGATGTCTCTTTGTGTCAACACCGGGCGTCGGCTCACGCTACGAACAAGCAGCAGCACACCTATTCCCACGAGCACGTGAAACAGATGAATACCGGTGAAGATGAAAAAGTACATGTAGAAATCGTTGGTGGCCGGGGACAGGCCGGCTGAGATCTTATCGCCCCACTCGAAGGTTTTATTGGCGGCGAAGGCGACACCGCACAGTATCGCCAGCGAGAAGTAGTGGCTGGCAACCGACCTGCCCGTGCCTCTACATTTATCGACGCCCATCGCGACAAACCAGGAACCCGTCAGCAGCAACAGCGTATTGAGCACCCCCACCCACATATCCAGGGAGGCGCGTGCCTGAGCAAACACCTCGGGCTGCTGCACATGACCCAATGCAATAACGATAAAAAACACCGCGAACACAATTAGGTCACCGGCGACAAACAACCAGATGCCCACCTCGCCTGGTATGTGCTCGCGCTGCGGTGGAGTCTCAGCGCTTGTGGGGGAGGAGGCCACTGCGGTCCCCGCCCCTACGGATGTTTCCGCAATGCCGTCTGGCATCAGGCGGTGGCTGGTTTCATCACGGGTTCATCACCTGGTTGCTTCACCGCCGCCAACAGGGCATAGGACATCACCGCAATCCAGCCAAAGTAGGCGATGTAGGGAATCCAAAGCGCGACGATACCGTGCCAGGAGAAGGGACCATCCTTGAAAAAGATGATCAACATACCGGGCACGTACAGCAGTGCTGCCCAAAGATTGGCGTAGGCGACCCAGCGCGGAAACGGTTCCTTGCCCTCTTCGGACCAGAACACGGGCAGCGCTATGATCACGCACCAACCACCGAACAGCGGCACCGAAAACAGGGCCATAAAGTAGGCGAAGTCGATCCAGGTAACGATGATGGACGGGTGGTAAAGCTCGGGTCTGAATGCGGCCAGCCCCCACACGAAGGCGACCAGCACACCGACGGTCATGGCGGCCGCCGCGAATATCGCCTGCATGATGGAGAACATCGGATTGGTTTCTATGCGCCGGGTTTGAGCGGCAATTCCGGCGCCCAGCGTGCCAAACATCGCAAAGGATAGCACCATAAACGCCGACCCCAGGCGTAACGCGAAGGCGTTCTCGTTAACCTTCCGGACAAACTCCTGGGCAGGTTCGGCTGAGTTGAACAGTGGCGGCAGCATGCCGCCGAGAATGACTCCACCTATGATGAAAAAGAAGATACAGGCGAAACCCGTCCAGGCGCAGAACACTATGGACTTTCGGAACAAGGGATCATTATCTATCGCTCTCATAACAGCTTTCCTCATTTTCGATTTTCTAAGCAAACGGTAGAGGCGGTGTCAGCCGTCTCAATACTATTGTCCTGCGCCGAGTCCACTTGGGAGCTAATCGCATCGCTCGCATGTGACGTCGATCAACGCAGTGCAGGCCTCAACGCGTGACTGCAGTTGAAACATCTGGCGCTTTATTTATCGCTATATTTGCACTCTTGGTTTGCGCTTGCTTGAACAGTTCAAGCGCGGCCCGCTCACCGCTGTAAACCGCCGCCTCCACACCCGCTTGAGAAAAATAATCGCCAGCGAGACAGACACTGTCGGGCAGCAAGGCGTGCACTTTGTCGAGCCGCTGGTAGTGGCCAGGTTTGGCGATGGTGAGGCCGCTGTCATATCGAAATAGCTCTACAAAACTCGGGGCGGGTGCCTCGCCGAAGGCGGCGTGCACCTGCTGTAGCGCTTCTTGCTCGGCTTCTGCATCGCTCATGTTTGCCAATGGCGGCGTATTGAAATACACCCCCACCGCCTGGCCGCCAGGGGGTACCGATGCCGGCGAGCGGCGACCGTGCAGCACTATGGCGCCAACGTTACGAACACCTCCCACTCCCACGGGCAGTACCATATCCACCGGATAATGGGGCCAGGGATTTTGCTCATAGGCGACGGCGACGTGGGCGTACTCGGTATAAGGCGTACTCATCAGTCGCCTGCTCGCGTCTTCGCTAATGTAGCCCTGCAAAAGATTTGCGGCGGTGAACGCCTCTGTGGCGATGATCAGCGCATCCGCCTTGTGTGTTGTGCCATTACTAAAAACCCGCCAGTGTCCATCGACCTGCTCCAGGCGATCCACTTGCGATGACAGATGAAGTCGATTGGGCGGCAGTGTCTCGACAAACCATTCGCTGACCTGGCCAATACCTTCAGGCGGCACAGACAGTGACAGTTTGTGTGCCTGCTGAATGATGGCTTTGGGAAACGGTGTTGACAGTTCTCTTAGCGGTACGGCGTATAGAAAGTCCATGATGGGTCGCATGATGTACTCATAGGCCGTCTCGCCGAGGTGGTTGCGTGCCCAGTCCTCAAGATTCTCGCCTTCATCGAAAGCCGCCAGTTCTGCGCCGCTAAAGGGGTTCTTGGGTCCTGCGCTTAGGAACAATTTCGCGGCCGCTGCAACCACACGCAGCTTATCGCGCATGTCCAGCAGGGGAATAGAAAGAAAGCTGGGGATGGAATCAAAGCGAACTGGGTAGCGCTGGTTGTCCGCGTCGGCCAGTTCGGCGGCCCCTTTCCATGTCACCAAATCCTGGTAGTGTCCCATTTCTTTCAACAGTGACATCGTTCGCGGATAGATGCCGCCCATCAAAAACAGCGCTCCGGTACCGAGATTGAATCCGTCCCTGCGCAACTGTCGGGTTCTGCCACCGAGGCTATCGGCCGCCTCGAACAAACGAACGTCATGACCCTGTTTGCCCGCGGTGTATGCGGCAGCACAACCGGCGGGGCCTCCTCCTATGACGATAACTTTCATGCTTTAGATCCGCTGTGCATATCAGCAGACGACATGCCCGCCACGCTTGCGCTGACGCGGGAGTTTTCACCGGAAGCCTGCGCCTGACTCGCTGGCGTATGCGGTGCCGCGTGATGCATCACGGGGCAGACACCGCCAGCTGCTTTCCCCAGGCCGACCGATGCCTTGCCCCCAGTGTGCCAACCCAGTTCGTTCGCTCGAGTTGCAGCAACCGCATCGAGGGCTTTGTATTCCTCTTTGGTGAGCACTTTTCGCGCTTCATAGGCAGAGACTTTTGAATCGGCGGCCAACCGCGTCTTATAAAAAAACACGGCTTTCAGCAGGTTGTGAGTAAACAAGCGCTGCAGACCGCGCAACGGTTGAATGCCAACATGCTCCAGAAAATCATCTTCCAGCGCATAGGTAGCCATCCAGCGTCCCAGCTTTTGAAAAGGGCGCGGAAACCAGCGCTGACCAAAGGCATAGATCAGAGCGTTGACCAGATCGGCTTGTATCGGCGAATGCATGTGGTTCTTTCCCTCCCAGGCGTCAACGAAGGTCTCCAGCTCCGCCAGCGTTTCGGGAAAGGGCTGGACCTCGCGATCGCCCGGGCGCCTGAAGTGGCGGGAAAGATGCCTGGCGAAGTTAAATTGCGCCTGTTTAACCCAGGGGTTCATGCCGCCCAGGCGTAGCTTCTTGAGCAAGCGATCCTGCAGCACCACAAGACGACCGAGCACGTAATTGAAGTCATCGCTGTCTTCGAAGTGATGCGGCAGGTGCTTGGCCACGCCCGCGTGAATTCGGTTGAGTCGACCGACAGATTCTATGGTCTCCGGCGAATCCGGGCCGTTGGCATACCACGTCCAGAAAAAATTAAGCGCATCCTGCATGCGCTGGTTAGGCCTGCGAATGGCCTTGTTAGTGAACACCTGGGTCTCTGCCATGTGCGCGGGTTTGACGACGTAGCTATTCAGTAGGGTAACCAGAAAGTTCAGGGTGAATTCGTCCATCTGGTATTGGGCAACCATGGACATAATGCGGGCGTAATCGGTGTCTGGATTCAGCCGCTGCGTCTCGCGGTCAACCCATCGCCGGCTTTGCTTGATGTCGTCTGGAATGCGGATCATCGATGCCTCATCCGTAGGTCAGACCCTGTGATCAAGAGCCGGCCCATATTGTTATCTGAGTAAATAGTAGGCCCAGTTGGGTCGAAATAACGGGACATTTTTTGACATAATGGGGACATTACTTGCCAATAATGCCCCTCTGTCGATCCGTTAAGAGGTATGCAAGAAAGGGCAAGTGCGCGATGAGGGTAATGACAGCAAGCCTATGAGGATCAGATATGGCTGCACCCGGCCCTGAGACGATTTTGGATGAGCCTGCATCTATAGCGGTAGGCTATTCGCGTCTGATCGCTCGGCACCTGCATTTACAGGAAAAGAACCTTGGTCTTTTGCTAAAGGGAAGTGGGCTTTCCGTCAAAGACCTGATGGATGACAGAACGCTGCTTACCAAGAGTCAGCAGGTTCAGATTGTGCACAACGCGATGGAGTATTCGGGTAACCCCGCCCTGGGCCTGGGCATCGGGCGTGCGCTCACGCCGCCAACTCACGGACCCTTGGGCTTTTTGGCCAACAGCAGCCCCAACCTGGCGACCGCGATAGAGGATTTCCAAAGTTTTATTCCGGGGCGGATCAACATTATCCAAAGCCGCACGGAATACCGAGAGGGTAACCTGCACTGCTATTTTGAAGTCGACATGGAGGGCCGGCTGGAATTGTACCGCTGCGTTGCCGAAGCATTTTTCCTGGCCCTGATTGCCATGATCGAATTTGTGTTGGGGGATATATTCCGGGAGGGCAAGATGTACTGCGCTTTCGCGAGACCACCCTATTACCCTGAATATAAAAAGCACATTCAATGCCCCATAGAATTCGATGCACCGCACAATAAGGTGGTGGTGCCCGAGGCGCTGCTGCTGACCACCAATCATTCCTCCGACTATCAGAACTACAAGTTTGCGCTGCAGCAATGCCAGCGCATGCTGAGTGAGCTCGAGGAAGGTGAGCACCGAATGACGCAACGGGTGCGGCGACAGCTGCTGTCGCATCCACCGGGAAAGCTCAGCGAGGAAGACGCGGCAAGGCAGAACTTTATTAGCAAACGCACGCTGGCGCGCCGGTTGGAGTCTGAGGGCAGCTCTTTCAGAGAGTTAAAAGAACAACTGCTTACGTCTCTGGCCACCGACTACTTGCGCGACACCACGCTGTCGGTAGAAGCAGTTGCCGTTTTGCTCAACTATCACGATAGCTCCAGTTTTCGCCGGGCATTCAAACGCTGGATGCAGATGACGCCGCAGGCGTTTCGTGAGCGAGCTAATTCTTAAGAGTGCGGATACGCTGACGATAACGCGTTACTAGCTCGCTGCGATCAGTACGCCTGTGATCGAAGTGATTGCAGTAGTTAAATGGAGCAGTGCGCACTGCTTACCCTACTCACTCGTTTTAGCCGGCCTTCGCGCGCGTGTAATCAAACAGGTCGCCCGCCAGTTGCCCAACCTGAGCGCGTACCGTTTCAACGGCAAACTCCGGCGCAGTTTCCGGACCTCCCGAGTTGAGCGGCGGCGCGGGACGGTATTCAAACAACAATTGCATGACATGGGCTGCGGGCTCGGCGATCACCTCCGAGATGACGGTGAGGGCAAAGTCCAGCCCCGCGGTCATGCCGCCGCCGGTAATTCTGTTACCGGAGATGCACACTCGCTCGTCCACTTGCTCCACCTTGGGGTAACTTGCGAGCGCTTCAGTAAACGCCCAGTGCGTTGCGGCTTTGTGCCCGTCCAGTAGTCCGGTTTCTGCCAGGATAATCGAACCAGTGCACACTGAGGTGACAAA
>JBCCNJ010000202.1:0-6431 GCA_039025905.1 Pseudomonadota bacterium
CCACACAGTCCGCGCTCTCTTCGTTTCCAGCCAGCGAAAATCAGGTCGCCTTCGGTTTCCACAAAAAAAGTCTCTTCGAAGAACACGTCGTTCACTTCTACCGTACAGACATTGGGGCCAACACATTCATAGGTGCCCGATTCAGACCGTACGGTTGCTCCTTCGGGTACAACTATGTCGATTTTGCATCCAGCCATTATGAGAATGCATGCAGCGACGAGCAGCCTGATGTTGAACTCACATTTCATACGAACTGACTCCTTTGTCGTGGGCATCAATGCGTCTTCACCGCAGTGGGCAAACAGTTGACCATCAACTTACATGGCTGCATGCCACTTCAAGCATGAGACATACTAATAGAACGGCTTGCAGACGGCTTTGGATCACTAATAGTGTTGCTTGGCCCTGACATCCCACGTGTCAGTTCTGCAACGCTCTCCCGCATTACATAGCATTCTGAGACGCCGCGCTCGATGGCCCTGTAGCGTCTACAAGCACGCAGTAGCGCTAGGCAATCGATACACACCACTGCTCTTTCGTCATCAGTGCTACAGGCACAGTGCGATAAGGGCTAAGGTCAAACGTTCGAACGCTGGCTGAGCTGGTGGTGTGGCATAACGTGGTTGCCAAGACCTTGCACAGCAAGCGCGCTAAACAGGCGCTGAAACGCTGTACAACAGCCTATAACGACTTTTTCCTTGTTCCTTGTTCCTTGTTCCTTGTTCCTTGTTCCTTGTTGATCATTCAAACACAAAGAGGGCTCTCGACTCTCGACACTCGACACTAACACTCAAAATCCTCTAGTTCAGTGATGACAGCAGGTAACGCATTAGCTTGCGATGAACTGCAGTCGCCATTAGGCTCGCAAACAACCACTTCCATAAAGTCGGCGTTATTATCATCCTGTAACAAATAGCCAACCAGAACGACGAAATCGGGGTTGGGCTCCGTAGAGGTCGCTATCCGAGAGGTATACGAAAAGCTAAACGCCCCGCCATCCTGACAATAGGAGACAAGGCCGAAGGGAATGCCGGCGGAAGAAACAATATCAAGATCGGCATCGGGAATCTTCAGGGAGAAAGAGGTCGAAAACTTGACCAAATCGCCGGTAAAACTGAGCAGGCGACCGATCGTTACGGAACTGTTAGCTGGCACCGCGACGGGCGGTGTTGAGGTGAACGCGACGTTCTTATCGGGATACAGTACCTGGTAGTAGGATCTATCTGCGTTAATCGCCTGATTCGTCTTGTTGTTAATGACCACCTGCCATGGTACGTCGGTATTTTGCGCCAGGGCATGCACCGGACACAGTAGATGTATTGCATAAAACCCGGTGCCAAGCACCACTGCCCAAAAGCGTCTCGCAATTACAAGCATTACCCTGCCTCCTAAAATGGGCGGTTAGTGAAGGGACAATTAACGGTCTGGTTAACGTCGTCTTCCTGGCAGGCATAGTAAAACTCGCCCGGCGAGACATTGACCCGCATCCAGTCCCCTTCATCCTCCGCGACCACCAAGCCAAACTGATTGATTAACGTCAGCCTGTAATAAGTATCGAACTCGCTGTTGTAGTAGCAGTAATCAGAAATTGGCAACGACGCGGGTACGGACGCTGCATAATTACCCACGCAGGCCCCGCCCGCAGGGGGCACATCACGCTTGGACGCTACAAAGGGATAAAATCTGCCGTCTTGAGGCTGCGCACCCCTGTCTGTGCCAACAGTCAGTGACACGCCATCTGCGCCGCGACATTGAAATGCCTGGCCCGAGGCGGTGGCGAAACTCGCACACTCTATACTGTAAGGCATCTGGTAGAGTTGCTGAAAATGCAGGTCGAGGTTGTAGGTAAACTCGGTCTGGTTCGCTTCTCCTTCATTGACGATGCCACGAAACGAGAGCGTGAAGTCTCTGTTGCTGGTGACCGAGACCTGGCATGAGGTACCTCCAGGATGCAGCACCGCCTGCACACAGTTGATGTCAGTGACGCTCGCGCCCTGCGGTGGGCTATTGATCGAGGAGATGGTGATTGTGGCATCGCCCAGCACCACATCACCTAGACTCTGGATCTCTAGCGTATTCGCGCTATTCAGCTGGAAGCCTGAAGGAGCGTTAGCGACAAGCAGTTCACCGGACTGCGCAGCCGGAGGTGGTGGGCCATTCCCGCCACCCCCGCCACCGCATGCCACAAGGATTACACTTGAGCAGCAAGTGGCTGCCAGGCCGGTCGTTATTCGCATTGGTTTCTACCTTTATTGTGGGCCTTTAAATCACCGTAGTACCTCTGTTGTGCCAAGTCAACTCGTGCTGGGGCATGGGCTAAGGAGATAGCAGATAGGGCTGCGCACGCACTCTCGCCGTACGTGCGTCCCCGTCACATTCTTCAGCCTTACTGAGGACTGCCCGAAGCAATTTCATCCATCGCATTTTGCAAACTGAAAGAGCCCGGCTTCTGGTGACACATTATCCATCGAGAGTGAGAGTAGTTGCGGCTTAGTGAGCCCCGCAATTAGGAGCACATTTTACAAGATACGCTTTGTCATTTGCTTCCAAAGATAGCGCAACGCAATCTGACTTGAGGGCTAGTCATACGATCGTTGAGCGCGTACCCCATATCGCGTCGCTAATTGGGTGCTACAAAAGAGCAATATCACTATCGATAGTGTTTATTCGTTGACTAGTGGCGCTAACAGCCGGGGTCGCGCTCGACATTATCCTCCTGCTTGGCCTATCAAGTTCTTTCAGAGTGCCCAAGTGGAGTGTAGTTGAAAATCCAGGTTTATCTAATTTCGCAGCGCACCACATCCGACCTGCTGCAGATACTCTGGTAGGTTTATCCGTACATGAATTTCAAAGGACTCATAAAGCCGGATAATGAGGACGAGTGGGCCGGACGATAGGCAATTAGGCGCTGATTGATCAACAATAGTTTTGATTTACCTGCATGCGCCGTCGAGCCGATATGCCAGCGTTACTACTTTCGACACGCATCGCCAGGTTTGATACGCTCTTCGCCCAAATGTTTAACAAGGCTGCGAAATGTATTGGTTCTAACCTTGATTTTCAGTTACTAATTAGAGCTCGCGTAGGGAAGTAAACACTCTCGAAACACAAATCTTTAGGTGGTTATCTGGTGCGGATAAAATCATCAAGGAACCAAGAAGATACCACATCGAAAGAAACCGTCAGGCGAAAATCTCGCTGATGAATATGATGCGAAAATCTTTTAATCTTGGACTAGGCACATCTCACATCTTGATTTGAACTTACGCAATATCTATTGGAACAGTCTCTCTAACGTTCGAAAGATCGGTAGAGGTATCGATGCCAGGTGCAAGAAGTACTATGTGCCGTTACTTCAGCGTATGAGCGGTAGAGTTTTTTCAGTAGAGATAGAGTCGAGAGTTGGGCTTTTTGCCCAACTAAATCAATGCCTTCGCCTTTTCGCGTTTTGTGAACTCAACGACCTGAAACCTGCAGTTAGGTTAACCAGCCCATTGTACGTGACAGGGGAACGGGACAGTTGGTTCGACTACTTTTTCTTGAACCAATCACTTACGGAAGATGAACGACATCAGATTGCCACTGGTGCACTACGGACTTTTCATGTGTCGCATATTGAGGAACTGGGAATACCATCATTTGAACAGCTCTCAATGAACCTCTATCGTGCCAACGAAATTTTCTTTCGTCATGCCGCAGTCAGGGAAGACATCACTAAAAGTGTTGAATCATTCATTCAGCGCCATTTCGATGGGCCAACACTGGGTATACATTTTCGTGGAACGGATAAGTCCTCGGAGGCTATTCGCGCGAGCAAATATTCCATTGAGACCGCCGTTGATGATCATCAAAATCGTGAAGATAAGGCTACCACAATCTTTGTAGCAAGTGATGAAGCAGCGTTTATTGAATGGGCAGCTAGGCGGTTCGAGCAGCTGAATGTGGTATTTAGAGAAGACTCTCTCCGAAGCGGGGATGGCAAACCTGTACACACTCGCTCCCAAATCGGTGACAACTATGCTAAGGGTGAAGATGCGTTAGTCAATTCGCTTCTACTCTCAAGATGCGACGCATTGATCCGCACTTCATCTTTTCTCTCAGCATGGTCAAGCGTGTTCAATCCTGACATCCTAGTGAGAAGGGTAAATCAGCCGTTCACTGAGAAATCGTGGTTTCCTGACTCGGCCATAAATTGATTGATCCACTTTATGATTAGTATTATGGATTTTGAAACTCATCATTCCTTACAGCCGAAGACTGACGACTACCGCTAAAAGTAGGGAAGGACATGGACGCGCCAAGACTATAAAACCGGATCTCTCGCACAAACCGGTATTTGCTTCGTGGAACTAACGACCGGGGTCGCGCTCGACATCGAACCGCTGACCTCAACACCGTCGGTGTGAACGCAGAACCCACGCTATCTCATTGCTTTATCGGGGTATCGCGGGGGCCTGAGGCATTGAAGTTTTGTTCGCTCTGGGACCGGGCGCTGCTGTTTCCCATTATCTTGAAGGGCAGCTCAAGCACACTGGAAAAGCTGTCACGCAGCTTGTCACTCATCGAAGAAAAGTTTCTGAGTAAATGGCCTGATAATCATGTGTATTTTTGGCGTCCCTATAGCCGGCCATCCGCTCTTCAAAAAGACGTGAATCATAAGCGTTGGTACTTTGTTGATATAAAGCAGCACGATTCATCGACATAGAGTATTTCACGCGATTTTGTTTATCTTTTTGTTCGTACAAGCTTGGAAGAAAGTTCTCAAAGGTTCCAACTTCAATAACATTGTGTGTATGCCATGCCTCAAAGAACTCGGGAGAGAAATGGCTCTTAATGCGCTTGTTGATAAATTTCGATATTGGATCGCTACCACTTACCCCTATAACGATTTCGTAGTGGTATTGAACCCCATGAAGTTCGCTATTTTCATACACATCTTGATAGTGAATTCGCAATGACATAACTTTGCCGAACAGAGGCAACTCCTTCCCCATTGCCCAACCGTCTTTCTCACAATAAAAAATACGAAGCTTATTATTCACGGGATACTTCCAGCCATAGCGAAGGTACTGCATGGCCTCCTTGATCTCGATGAAAGCACCCGCTATAGATGTGTTTCCCGTTCCGAGGGTGCCCGATAGTGAAGCACTGAGATGATCAGAAGGGTGCCAAAGTAAATAGGCTGGCACCTTCTTACCTCTATAGCCTTCGATGTCGACAAGTTCTACTAGCAAATTGGGGAAGTTTAAGAACCACCAATGTATCATTTCTGAGGAGACGCCCCTCAGCAGTGAGTGGTTCAGGACTACGCAGAATTGTCCATTTTCCCGTTCATGTATACCAAACTTTGTTGAACTGACTGATTTCAGTTCCCATCCAAAATCTCTCTCGGCTGGCATCTCTAAGGTTGTCATTTGGCACCGCTTGTTTGTTAAAGAAATAGGAAAGTATAGGACTACCTAACAGCTAGATATCTGGGAAGCGTAAATTCTTATCGAAAATCTGTTTCATTTTTAGTGGCCGCTCTGGGAGACGAAAGCGAAAACTCGCAAAAAGGTAATGCCAAGGCTGCAATTAGGGAAAGGCGGACTAAGGAGGGCGCGACAGCGAAACGCAGGGCGGTTCTAGACAAAAAGCACTTTGATGGCGGTAGTGCTTTACTTGATGTTTGGTGGAGCTAACGGCCGGGGTCGCGCTCGACATCTAAACGCACGGCGGTTCTAGACGAAAAAAAAGCACTGCAAAGTAAGCAGTCCTTTTTTAGTATGGTTGGTGGAGCTGACGGCCGGGGTCGCGCTCGACATCGAAGCGCATGGCGGTTCTAGACGAAAAAAAAGCACTGCAAAGTAAGCAGTGCTTTTTTAGTATGGTTGGTGGAGCTACGCGGGATCGAACCGCGGACCTCAACACTGCCAGTGTTGCGCTCTCCCAGCTGAGCTATAGCCCCATATTCGGTTGTAAGCTGTTGATCCCGAATGGCTTTTTCAACAAGCCAAGATCACCAGCAGGGGGCGCATTTTAGTAACAGGCATACACCCTGTCAACCAATGAACCGGCTGGTGTCGCTATCCCGCTTATTGCGTTTCGACATCTTCCAGCGAGAGCCACAACCGCAATAGATGTCGGCGCTCAGCAGGATCGTCGTGATCGACATAATCGGTGCGTGCATGTACCACCGTGTGATTAGACAGCAGCTGGATATCACCAGGCTCTAGATCCATATCCAGGTAAACATCGGGCTCGAGCGCTATCTCATCGTAGGCGTCCAACAATGCTTGCTCAGTCGCATCAAGCGAATCTATATGGTCGTGTCGCACCACCGATCGAAAATAGTCCGCGTGATAGAAAGTCCGCAGCACACCATCCGCGTAACAGCAGGGTTGGATAGGCAGCGTACTACCCTCGGCATTCACGTCGCGATCTCGTATATC
>JBCCNJ010000203.1:0-6419 GCA_039025905.1 Pseudomonadota bacterium
CTCCCGGTCGCTATGGCGAACACCTCCCCTCGGGGCAGATAGCCAAGGTGTGCAGCGGGTATTAAGGTCTGTTCAAGTGTCCACAAACCGGCGGTACGTGCCGCACGGTAGTAGTTCGCCAATGATCGGCCCAACATGCCGGGGTGGCGGTTGGCAGCCAGTGCGACACGCGTCAGGGTGGTCAAGCGCGCCACATTACTGCCAAAACAAGCGACGACCACGCGCCCGGTTGCCGATTTTACTTTCTGCAACAGCCCGGGATAGAGCGCACCTTCACTGGGGGAGCGGCCCTCGACGGTGGCATTGGTTGAGTCACACACCATTGCGGTAATCCCGTATTCGCCTATGGCCCGGTAATAGTCAGCATCGACGGGTTCTCCAACAACCGGGTCCGGGTCCAGTTTCCAGTCACCGGTGTGGAATACTTTGCCTACGGGCGTTTGAATCAGTAGCGCCTGCGACTCCGGTGTGGAGTGCGTGAGCGCGATCCACTCGATATCAAACGGCCCCAATGAGTGGCGTTCGGCAGTTTCTACAATGCGCACCGGTGCCACACCCAGTAACTCAGCCTCCGCAAGCTTTCTCGAGAGAATCTCGGCCGTAAATCGGGTGCAATAAATGGGGCAGCGCAGTTCAGGCCAGTGATCGGCCACCGCGCCCACATGATCTTCGTGGGCATGGGTTACCAGCAGGCCCATTAAGCTGTCTCTGCGAGCTGCAATAAAATCAGCGTTTGCGGTCACAATACGATTCGCTGCGGAGCGTCGGTCAAAGCCGATACCGCAATCGACCATAAGCCAGTTGCCATCGTGCCCATATAGACTCATGTTCATGCCGATCTCGCCGCAGCCACCCAGTGGCAGAAACCACAAATCAGCTCGGCCGGGCGTCACGGTCGTCTCGTAATCGTTGGTTGGTCAATAGTGCAGGCACAAAAAGAGCTCAACTGGTCGATAGGAAAATGCGTCGGTGTTCGCAATGAGGGCTTCCGCATGCATCATGCCCGAGTATTGCGCTGGTGTTGCTCATAATTCTGAGCTCAGCCTCCCCTCGCGCAACGCTTGGACGAGAGAACGATTGGCGCTGCTGGCTTGTGTGGCTCTCACTATGCATAAGCATGGTCGGTGGCAAAAGAGCCGCATTATAGTCGAAGCCGATGCTCGGGCTCACTGACGTCTCAGCGCAGTGCTATGATGCTAAATGGTTAATCTGATAGGAGCAGATCTTATGGGATGGAACGATGGCCCCCTGCAAAGCTGGTACGATGTACACGAAGCCATAAAGACGGATCTTGCAGCGTTACGTCGAGAGGCAGATACGCTATCGGCTGAGACCCTGTTACCGTTCACAGAGCATCTGCAGTTTTTTATGGACGTTCTGCAAGTGCACTCCTTGCATGAAGATGGTGTGGCCTTTCCTTTCATGACAGCCAATGGCATCAACGTACCCGAACAGATACGACAGGAGCACCACTCGGAACAGGCTTCACTGTATGACATGCGCACGCAGCTGGCGCGGCTGCATGCATTGCCGGAGACGGTGGAATTTGCAGTTGAAGTAGATCGACTACAAAAGCAGTTGGCGGACTTTGAGCGACATCTTATTGCGCACATCTCCCTGGAGGATGAACACCTAATACCGCAGTTTGAGTCCACATTAGAGGTTTCTCAGCAGCAGATGATGATCATTCGGCTGACGGGCGAAACCCCGACCTGGATCGCTCCATCACTCATGGTATGGATGTTCTCGAATATTTCAGTAGAACATGGCGTTCAATTGTTTAAAGCTTGGCAGTCGTTTTTACCCGCCGCCACCTTGCAGTCAAAGGTGTCTGCGGTAAAGGCAGGTGTAATCCCATCGCTATGGGGCCAGTATGTAGATGCGCTGCCTTCGTTGGCAGCAGTAGGTCCGCCGGATTGAAGGGGATTTTTGCGGCGACGCCTACTTTATTGCTCCCAGCTCCATTTGTTTAAGACCAAACGAAACCCCACGTCATCGCGGCGCTCATCAGGGTAGCCGCGATTACGCAGTGATACTCTGAGGAAAAAAGGAACATCGCCGTAGCCACCGCCTCGGTAAACGCGGCGCTCACAATCAGGCTCTGAGTTGCCTGACGGAGCGGCAGCGGTTTCGTAGTTCTGCGTATAGCAGTCCTTCACCCACTCCCAAACGTTGCCCGTCATATCGTGAAGCCCATAGGCGTTATCGCGATAGGACGCAACGGGTGCGGTACGCGTGTATTCGTCATTACAATCGGTAACATCAAAGTCTGGGTAGTCTGCAAGCGCGCTCTGATCTGCACCGTTGGCGTATGTGCAAAGCAGGCTGGCGTTGTCGCCAAAGCTGTACGCTGAGCCTGTTTGCGCGCAGGCTGCGTATTCCCACTGGACTTCGGTGGGTAGTGTAAAGGTTTGTCCCGTTGTATCCGACAGCCATGAGGCGAACTGGTTGGCATCGTCCCAGCTAATACAGGTTACGGGGTGCTCCTGGCTTTGCGGAAAACCTGGGTTTCGCCAATTTAATTCCTGATCCTGCTTCCAACCCCCATCGAAGTAACCACAGCCATCGGCCATGGCGTAGCCTGTTGCATCGACGAAGTGTTGGAACATGTTTAGTGTTACTTCCGTATGCATTATCCAGAAACCAGGGAGTGCGATTGTCCTCACCGGGCGCTCATCAGACTGACCTGTACCAGCAAGATCGCCCATTTGAAATTCGCCACCTGCAACCCAGGCCATAGACAGGTCGAAGGGAGAGGTCAGCGTATAGCGCATGTTCGCAGACGATTGCCAGGCGAAGGCGTTGCCGGCGCTAAAGACCAAGAGAAATAGACCGAAGACTGTACAGCAGAATTTTTTGCTGAAGCTGGCCGCTGGCGTCGTTAAGACCATGGTAAGGAGATTTGCTGTGAAACCTGTCAAGAGGTTGACGGGGAAGCCGAGGCGGCGACATCCTCCGTCCGCGTCGGTAACGGGGTAATGGCGAGTGTCCATGAAATGATTTACGAGAGCGCATTCGCTATGGATTGCTCTTAGCAGTCAGTAAGCGTGGCATTGACCGGTGTGGCCGATCGGTCTGTCAAAGCAATGATGATCAGCGCTTATACTCCAGCTCTCAATTCGATAGACTGCTGCCAAGCGTCATCCAGTACAACATTATCCAACCAGGAGTAATTCAAGTGAGGGAGCAGTCGGGGCGGGTCGTCTCCGTCCATATCGGGACGGGGGACGATATGAGCAAACAGCCTCAAACCCGCGTTGAGGTAGAGCAAGACGGATTTGCAGGCGACAAACACAGGGGTTTTACCCGCGTTGCCTACGACCACGATAAGGATCCCGAGGGCACGGTGCGCCGCAATGAGCGACAGTGGTCGGGGGTGAGTTTGGAAGAGTTAGAGCTGCTGAGTGAGTCTTTGGGCCTGCCTAAGACGATATCGGTGGAGGACTTAGGAGCTAATTTGTGTATCGCCGGCATTGACTCCTTCTCGGCTTTGAAAAAAGGCACGCGTCTGAAATTTTCCTCGGGCGCTGTCCTGGCGATAGAGGAATACAACCCACCTTGTAAAGACATGGGAGAGAAAATCGCTAGTCTGTACGGCACCACCGACGCCGCTGTGCAGTCTCGCGACTTTGTTAAAGCAGCCGCAAGAAGCCGCGGGGTTGTCGGTGTAGTCGAAGTTCCCGGAATGATTGCCGAGGGAGATGACGTTACTCTGGAGACGCCCTGGGAACCTAAATTCTAGTTTGCAGGGCTCATGACCTGCCGAATGTTGTTGATTACCAGCGCGTTATTTTCAGCGTAGCCGTCTGTGGAAGCAATTGCGTCGTTTACCTGTTGATCGGTCAGCGGATTGGCTCGACAGTATTCAATCAAATCGCAGGTATATTCGAGGCCGAATTCGGGATGTGATTGAATCGTCCAACACGGCCAATCTGTATAGCGAATGGCGGCTATATCACAGTGCCGGCTTGCCATGTCCCGTTCTGCTGCCGGCGGCAACGCGGTGACCTGATCTTGATGAAAGCAAAGCGTATCAAAGCCGCTGGCGCCTGACTGTCGTGCTGCTGCAACAGGATGATAATGCTGTTTCCCCACGACCCAGGCGATGTTCTCAACCTTGCCGCCCATCGCTTTTGCAATGACTTGATGGCCAAAGCAGATCCCCAGAAGCGGGGTTCTGGCGATGGCGAGCGCCTGAATAAAGGCGATGAGTTCACTGATCCAGTCGAACTGGTCGTTAGCGCTGAACTCCGAACCCATAATCAGATAAGCATCGAAGTCAGACGGTGCAGGTAGAGGTTCGCCGGAGACTGGGCTGATAATCGTACTTTTAACTTCGCCCAGTGCGTCAATCAATAGCTGAGTGCCCATCTCTGGGTAGGAGCCGTAACGAGGGATCAAACTCTCGGGCGAGTGACCGGTTTCGAGTACCGCGACGTGAAGCGGTGTGGCGTTAGTGCTGATAGGTTGAGAGGCCATGGATTCTTGCCGCCAGCTTGTGAGCTGTCAGTATAAATCAGTTAATCTGAGTCTTGGATACTCCTGTGCGCCGGGAGTTTGCCAACTGCGTTTGCGTTTGTGCGCGGCTATGTACCTTATTCAATCGCGAGGTAAAGCGGTCTACACTGAGAACAGCTCTGTACAAAATGGACACGGGCAAATCACTAGATAATTGAGGTAGAGATCTATGCCGCAGCTGTGTTGCGAAGTAAGCCAATCATTAATGAACGCGCTGCGCGAGCACGAGTTACGTTCAGGCGAATCCCTGGACCACATGGTGATGCGAATGCTTGCGCAGGGCTTGGATATTGATGACCACGCCACACTGTTCCAGGTTTCAACCTCTGGCGCATTGATCGAAGGCGTGACAGATGGCGCCATTACAGTAGAAGCGCTTTCCACGCATGGTGATCTTGGCCTGGGAACGTTCGCAGACTTAGACGGTGAAATGGTGATTCTCGACGGGCAGGTATTCCAGATTCGTGGCGATGGCAGTGTCACCATCGCGGCGCCCGATGAACTTGTACCCTTTGCGGTGGCCACGCGGTTCACACCAGAAGACACATTACAGCTGACCGACATCAACAGCTACGAGGAGTTGCTGCTTCACCTCAACGGGCGACGCAACACAGACAATCAGTTTTTCGCGCTGCGCATGGATGGCACTGCGGATTATGTAAAGGCGCGGGTTGTCGAAGAAATTGAAGATGACCAGTCTCTTGTTGAGGCGGCGCAACAGCAGGTGGAGTCTGAACTAGAGAATGTGGAAGGTCAGTTCGTCGGGTTCTGGTCTCCGGCCTATGCCAGCTCAGTGAATATTTCAGGTTGGCACATTCATTTTTTAAGCGCTGATCGAAGCGCGGGCGGTCATTTGCTGGATCTGCGCGGTGCGGAGCTAAAAGCGCAGTTCCAGCATCTTGCAGATTTCCATATTGCTATTCCAGAAACCGCTTCCTTTTTGAAGGCCGATCTCAGTGCCGATCCCAGCGCAGCACTAGAAGAGGCAGAGCGCTAGTAGCTCGCTTCTGGCTTATGCCCCGGCGGTACGATTGTGCTAGAGTGGCGGCGCGCAGGGTGCCCTTGATCGTGACTGTCGGGGGCCAAATGGGAAGTGTGGATGTGACACCTGATTGGGCGTCCCCGGGGCTTGCGAGCTGACAGGGTGCTCACCTCAGGTGTCTGCAAGGCCACCGCTGCCCCCGCAACGGTCAACAGCACAGCTGTCAGCCCGATACCAGCCCCGCGTCCAGGTTAACCGAGACGGTGAAGCGGAGGGCTTCATTGCAGGCTTGCCGGCGCAGGGAGCGCCGCCTTCCTTGTATTCCTCTGTGTTTGCTGTTGTCTCAATTTTGGTTGCGGAGTCGCATCATGACAGCACCTCACGCCAATACCGTGATGGTTCAAGGCACCACCTCTAACGCCGGCAAGAGTATTCTCGTCGCTGGTCTGTGCAGGGTGCTAAGTCGCGCTGACGTAAAAGTTGCACCGTTCAAACCACAGAACATGTCACTGAATAGCGCCGTTACGATCGACGGGGGTGAGATCGGCCGCGCTCAAGCTTTGCAAGCGCAGGCATGTGGGATTGAACCCCACAGCGACATGAATCCGATTTTATTGAAACCCTCCAGCGATATGGGTGCGCAGATAATTGTGCAAGGTCGTGTCAGAGATCAGCTCACTGCGACTGCATTCCACGATTTTAAAAAACAGGCCATGTCCGCGGTGTTGGAATCCCATAGCAGACTGGCAAGGGAATACGATTGGATCGTCGTTGAGGGTGCCGGCAGTCCCGCGGAAATCAATTTGCGTGAGAACGATATCGCGAACATGGGTTTTGCCGAGGCGGTAGACTGCCCTGTCATACTCATTGCAGACATTGACCGGGGTGGCGTGTTTGCGCATCTGGTTGGCACGCTGCA
>JBCCNJ010000204.1:0-6313 GCA_039025905.1 Pseudomonadota bacterium
AGTTTTCCTCGATAGCGGCCAGCAGTTCCTGGGCTTCGGCACTGTCTTCGTCGATCTGCTCAAAGGAAATCCCGTCGTTTTTCAGGATCTCATCGGCAAACTGGTGGATTCGCTCGGACAAATACTTGTAGAAAATAAAGCCCAGAATATAGTCGCGGAACTCGTCTGCGCCCATCTTTCCCCGCAAGGTGTTAGCGATGTTCCAGAGCTGGGATTGGAGCTGTTTTTTGTGGTCTTCGGTCATTAGAGCCCATGATATGTTCGAAAATATCTAATTGTTAGCCACGTTTCTCTGTAGCCATTGCGGTGTCAGTTTACTCGACCCTTGTTTATATTGTCCTTAGGCAGTGTTGCCGAGGAATGCTGGTGGCCCAACTGTTAATCAAACCGAGCGATGCCAAAGCTTGGACCGAATGCGCTCGTCGAGTTTGGCTCGATAATAAGGCGGAGCTTGCGGTGGGGCCACTCGACGGATTTGATCAAATGGTGATCGATTTCGGATTGGAGCATGAGCGGGCAGTCTTAGAGCGGCTGTCTTCGGAATTCAACGTCCGCGAGGCTACCTCAGTAGAGGAAACCACCAAGCTGATGGCGCAGGGCGTGGATATCATTTATCAGGCCCAGCTCCTCGATGAAGAAGAGGGGTTCATCGGTTTTCCGGATTTTCTTATTCGGCACGCGAGCGGGGCCTACCAACCGGCAGACGCCAAGCTTGCTCTGAGTGAGGACAAGAAGGAGCTACAGGTGCAGTTGGGTCTGTATCGGCGCATGCTGAATACGGAATTACCCGCGCAGGTTTTCTTGGGTGATGGCAGCGTCGCTGAAATAGGTGATGAGGCCGATAAGGTTACAGATCGTTATGTTTCTGAGATGCGGGACCTGCTTAGTCGTGAAGACGAACCATCGGTACGTTACGCACATAGCACATGCGTAAGTTGCATTTATTATGATCACTGCAAGCCGGGCTTCGTCCAACGAGAGGAACTCTCACTGCTCTACGGGGTTCGGGGGCGTGCTGCAGAAGGTTTAGAGGCCGTCGGAATCGAGACGATTAGCAGCCTGGCGGCGAGTGACCCAGCCACAATACCCGATGTGCCTTATTTGAAGGGGGAGAAAAATAAGAAGCGCGTCGTGTTGCAGGCCAAGTCGTGGTTTGATGGCAGGGTATACCAGATGGGTGATGTGGAACTGCCAGAGGGTGAGTGGGTGCATTTTGATATTGAGGATAACCCCTTAACCGAGACTGGTACTAAGCACGTTTATCTATGGGGCTTTCTCACGCCTGATTATGGCAATGATAATTTCGAAGCCGTTTGGACTGATGGCGAGGATCAGGACTATCAAGGGTGGCTAGGGTTTTTGGACAAGATCGAGGAATACCGACAGCGATTTGGTCAGCTGGTATTGGCACATTATTCACCGCATGAACGAAGCACTATCAAAAGCTATGCCACGCGCTACGCGATGGAAGAGCATAGAACGGTGACCTATCTGTTGGGTGACGAAAGCCCGCTCTTTGATCTGCGTAAACCGGTGGTAGACAACCTCGTACTGCCCTTACAGGCTTATGGTCTCAAAGACATTTGTAAGCACCCTGATCTGGTGAACTTTCAATGGGAAGATGAGGGTTCGGGTTCACAATGGTCTATTGTGCAGTTTAATCGCTATCTGGCCGAGTCTGACCTATCTGCAAGGGAGGAGCTTAAAACGGCGATTTTGGGGTATAACCGGGATGATGTGACTGCTACACGGCGGCTTGAGGAGTGGTTGAGGGGGGAGTTTGGTTAGTGTTGTGAAGGGATGGATTCGAGGCGGTTACCTCAAAGCTGGAACTTACTAAAGACCACCAGGTCCGAAGCACCTATATGGTGTTAAAAGGGCTATTTCTTAGCCATACGATCAACTTGCGAAATCAGCGACTATTCAGTTTCTGTACAGGAAGGATCCTATATAGTCATTGCGATCCGTTAGAACAAAAAGGAAGCTCAGGGTGAAATTGTCTATTCCAGATGGACTCGTCAAGCTGTTGCTTGTCGGCTGCGTAGCAGGATCTTTGTTGGCCTGCCAAACCATCGACCCCTATACGGGGCAACAGAAAACCTCGAACGCGACTAAGGGCGCTGGTATTGGGGTGGCGGCTGGCGCGCTCATTGGAGCCATTGCCGGTGGTGATCGCAAGTCGGCTGCGATCGGCGCTGGTGTCGGCTTGCTGGCCGGGGCGGGCGTTGGTCACTATATGGATCAGCAGGAGGCACAGCTTCGCGCCCGATTGCAGGGCACCGGGGTCAGCGTTACCCGGCAGGGAGACAATATCATCCTCAACATGCCGGGCAACGTGACCTTTCCCACTAACCAATCGGCCATCAGAGCGGACTTCTACCCGGTGCTGGATTCGGTAGGCCTTGTGCTGGATGAATACGAGCAGACCCTGGTGGAAGTCGTGGGCCACACCGACAGCACTGGCTCCGATGCCATCAACTACCCGCTGTCAGTAGAACGCGCAGCCAGTGTTGGTGCCTACCTGAACGCACGGGGTGTCATCCCTGAGCGCATGGCTACTGTGGGTGTTGGCAGCAACTACCCGATTGCCAGTAACGATACGGCGCAGGGGCGGGCCTTGAACCGTCGGGTTGAGATTATTTTGGTGCCGTTGACTGCTTGAGTTGGCTTTTTGCGCTGCTTTACATTGGTTTGTATTTGAGGGGTGGGAGATCTAATTCTGACGTTTTGGTGTAGGTCGATTGCTTGCTGGCGCAAGTGGGAGTTGTGCCTCACCGGCTTTGGCCGGTTCGACAGACCTCGCTGCGCTCGGCCACCCGCGCCCTTTGGGCGCGAGATCAACTCCCGCGCCTCCAAAATAGAAAAGCGCCACCCACGGGGTGAACGCTCGCTGCAGGTAGTGGGAGTTGTGCCTCACCGGCCTTGGCCGGCTCGACAGACCTCGCTTTGCTCGGCCACCCGCGCCTTTCAGGCGCGTGCTCAATTCCCGCTGTCTCCAAAATAGAAAGGGGCCACCCTTGGGTGGCCCCTTTCTATTTTTGGTGGAGGCGGCGGGAGTTGAACCCGCGTCCGCCAGCACTCTGCCTTCGGCTCTACATGCTTAGATTCCGTTTATTGATTTAACCTTGTGCAGCCCAACGGGCAGGACGCACTTGGCGATCCCGGTGTTTATTTAGCTGTTGTACCCCGGGCGAGTACCGCAGCGATCCAGTTCTGTATGACAGTCAGTAGCGCGGGGCTGGAACCTTGCTAAAGACCGCTAGGGCCGAAGCACCTAGATGGTGTTAAACAGGCTGTTTCTTAGGCAGCGAGTTGTGCACCGTAGTTGTCGTCATTGGCAACTAATAGTTTGCAGCTTTGGATTTACGTGATTGGCTACCATCACGGCATGCACCTCAGGGTTCGCAACCGTCGTCGAATCCAAATCGCCCCCAAAAAGTGTGAGACCATTATACCGCATCGACGCCTGTTGTGTCTGGCACGGGAATTGCCGGGGCAGTAGCCTCGGTGCTGTCTCAAGAAGGCTTCCCACGGCATTTTTTTCGTGCTTATACTTAAACAGTTTCATCCTCTTGCCACGCCTACCTGCTGTTGAGGAGTTTTAGCGATGCATCCGCCGGTGCCCGGCATTCTTTGCCTGAATGGAGGCTCCTCCAGTCTGAAGTTTGCGGTGTACCGCATGGACTCCGGGGAGCGCTGTGTGGCGCGGGGGAAGGTGGAGCGTATTGGTGCGGATGCGGCCTGCCACTTTGATTTCCCCGGTGAAGAGACGGGGACGCACACAGGCACACCACCGAAGAATCACGCGGCGGCGCTGGCAGTCATTTTGGATAAGCTGGAGGCGGCGGGTGTGACATTCAATGCGGTCGGCCACCGCGTGGTGCATGGCGGGCAATTTACAGAATCGCAGCGCGCCTCGGATGAGGTAACCACCGGGCTGCAGCGCATCGCCCCGTTTGATCCCGAACATATGCCGGCAGCGCTGGCGGGCATTCAGCAGCTTGCCGAGGCGCGGCCGGAGATTGAGCAGGTGCTGTGCTTCGACACCGTGTTTCATCGCTCCATGCCGGCCGTGGCACGCACCTTTCCTATTCCCTTTGAGTACCGTGAGTCTGGCCTGCAGCGCTACGGTTTTCACGGCATCAGCTATCAGTATCTGGTGGAAGAGCTGGCTAGGGTCGCGCCCGATGAATCCGACCAGCGCGTTGTGCTGGCACATCTGGGTAATGGCGCGAGCATGGCAGCGGTGCAGGCGGGCCGTTGCGTGGATACCACCATGGGCTTCACGCCCACCGGCGGCCTGATCATGGGCACGCGTTCTGGGGATCTAGACCCGGGCGTGCTGCTGTTTTTAATGGAGCGGGAGGGGCTCAGCATCGACCAACTCACCAAGTTGGTGAATAGCCAGTCCGGTTTGCATGCGGTGTCGGGTGGTGTATCAGATGTACGGGATTTGTTGGCATGTGAACAAACCAATGCCGATGCAGCGCTGGCGATCGAGATGTTTTGCCACTCGGCGGCCAAGCATTTGGCGGCGATGTCGGCATCACTGGGGGGGCTGGAGAGCATCGTTTTTTCTGGCGGCATTGGCGAGCACGAACCCGTGATACGCCGGCGCATTTGCGAACGGCTTGTGCACTTGGGTGTGGTGTTGGATGTAAAGGCGAACGCGCAAAACAGCGCCGTGATTTCGGCGGCGGACAGTGCAGTCAATGTTCGCGTTATCGCAACGAACGAGGAGCTGATGATTGCTCGCTTCACGGCCAGGCTGCTGGCGACCTAGGCGGGTTGGCTTCTTACCTTATTGCGGCTCAATGTAATGTTGTAGGTGTAGTGTTGGAGATGTAGGGAACTATCAGGAGTAGAGCATGAGCAGTAGTAGCGTCACCGATACCCAGCCTTTATCCGATGACCTGTTGGCGAAGATGGAAGCCTACTGGCGCGCGGCAAACTATTTGTCCATCGGTCAGATTTATTTGTGCGAAAACCCGCTGCTGCAAGAGCCCTTGCAGGCGGCGCATATCAAACCCCGACTGTTGGGCCACTTTGGCACCTGCCCGGGGCTGAATCTGATTTACGTGCACCTAAATCGTCTGATTCAGCAGCACCACTGCGATGTGCTGTATATGGCAGGCCCCGGTCACGGCGGGCCGGCGCTAGTGGCGAACACCTATCTAGAGGGCACCTACACCGATGTGTTCCCCGACATCGGTGAAGATACAGCCGGGATGCGCAAGCTGTTTCGACAGTTCAGTTCACCCGGGGGCATTCCCTCCCACGCCGGGCCGCAAACCCCAGGCTCCATTCATGAGGGCGGCGAGCTTGGCTATGCACTGGTGCATGCCTTCGGCGCGGCTTTTGATAATCCCGATCTGTTGGTGGCCTGTGTGATTGGCGATGGCGAGGCGGAAACCGGCCCACTGGAGGGCGGGTGGAAGGGCAACAAGTTCCTGAACCCGGCAATGGATGGCGCGGTGTTGCCGATTCTGCATCTCAACGGTTACAAGATTTCAGGCCCCACCGTGTATGCCCGCATTCCACAGGAAGAGCTGCTGCTGTTGATGCGCGGCCACGGCTACGATCCCATCGTTGTGGAAGGTGACGACCCTACTGCAGTACACCAGGCCTTTGCCGCCGCGCTGGATGCGTCCTATCAGGCGATTCACGCTATTCAAGTCGATGCCCGCAGTAACGGTTTTTCCGGTCGGCCCACGTGGCCCATGATTGTTCTGCGCACGCCCAAGGGTTGGACCGGGCCCACACAGGTGGATGGCGTGCCGGTGGCGAACACCTTCCGTGCGCATCAGGTGCCGCTGGCCGGGGTGCGGGAAAACCCCGAGCACCTTGCCATGCTGGAGGACTGGCTGCGCAGCTATAGGCCCCAGGAGCTATTTGACGATAAGGGCGCGCTGGTGGAGGAGCTTAAGGCGCTAGTGCCAAAAGCCAGTAAGCGCATGGGTGCCAGCAGTTTCGCGAACGGCGGCAAACGTTTGATCGCACTCGACATGCCAGATTACTCCGACTACGCCATCGATATTCCGGCGCCTGGAACCGTCACCTTCGAGGCGCCGCGCAAGCTGGGTGAGATGCTGCGCGATGTATTTAAGAAGAATGAAAAAGAGGCGAATTTTCGGCTGTTCTGCCCCGACGAGACCAACTCTAATCGGCTGGGCGCGGTGTTTGAGGTGACTAACCGCAATAGCGTCGCCCAGACGATTGATATAGATGACCATGTGGCGCCGGACGGGCGTGTGATGGAGGTGCTGTCGGAGCACTGCTGCCAGGGCTGGATGGAAGGCTATTTGCTCACGGG
>JBCCNJ010000205.1:0-6296 GCA_039025905.1 Pseudomonadota bacterium
ACCGCATTCAGCTGCCCGGTATCGATGGTGGATTTCACTGTCCCTGTGGCAGCCAGTGACCGCAGGTAATACGTCGTCTTCAGTCCGCTATACCAGGCCATACGGTAGGTGATGTCCAACTTTTTGCCATTGGCATTATTGATGTACAGGTTTAGAGACTGTGCCTGGTCTATCCACTTCTGACGCCGGCTCGCCGACTCGACCAGCCAGCGTGGCTCGACCTCGAAAGCAGTGGCATAGACCGCTTTCAGTTCAGTCGGAAT
Source organism: Pseudomonadota bacterium (assembly GCA_039025905.1). GTDB lineage: Bacteria > Pseudomonadota > Gammaproteobacteria > Pseudomonadales > Halieaceae > JARRPM01. The sequence goes on from JBCCNJ010000205.1 coordinate 264, forward strand.
CCGGTCGATGGCCTGCACACTACCATCATAGTATTTAAGGTCATTCACCATAACCTTATCCCAAAGGTCGGCCGCCTTTAGGTCGTTAACCAAATAGGGATTGACCACCGTGAACTCACCAGACAGATTCGATTTTACGTACAGGTTCTGATAAGTCGGTTCAATCGATTGCGAAACACCGGTGATATTGGCGATAGTTGCGGTGGGCGCTATCGCCATCACGTTTGAGTTTCGCATACCCTGACTTTTGACTTTTTCTCTCAGCGTTGTCCAGTCCAGTGTCTGACTGCGATCGACCTGGATATATTTGTCGCCACGCTCCTCGCTGAGGCGATCAAGCGAGTCAATCGGGAAGATACCCTGGCTCCAAAGAGAGCCCTCATAACTGGAGTAGGCTCCACGCTCGGTTGCCAGCGCACTGGAAGCTTCGATCGCGTAATAGCTGATTGCTTCCATCGAACGGTCGGCGAAGGTAACAGCGCTCTCCGAGCCATATGCAATATGCTGCTTGTAGAGTGCATCCTGGAACCCCATTAAGCCCAAACCGACGGGGCGGTGCAGGAAGTTGGAATTCTGCGCCTGATCGACGGAGTAGTAATTGATGTCGATGACGTTATCCAGCATGCGCACGGCCGTACTCACGGTATTGCGCAGCTTTTCTAAGTTCAGTCCATTTTCATCGATGTGCTGCGGTAAATTAATGGAGCCCAAATTACAAACCGCGATTTCATCCTTGTTGGTATTCAAGGTGATTTCTGTGCACAGGTTGGAAGAGTGCACAACGCCCACATGTTGCTGAGGAGAACGCAGATTGCAGGGGTCCTTGAAGGTCATCCATGGATGGCCCGTTTCAAACAGCATTCCGAGCATTTTGCGCCACAAATTTTCTGCCTTCACGGTCTTGTACAGCTTTATTTCGCCACTAAGGGTCATTGCCTCATATTGCTCATAGCGCTGTTCGAATGCCTTGCCGTAAAGGTCGTGCAGATCGGGTACGTCGTTGGGTGAGAACAGCGTCCAGTCGCCACCATCGAAGACCCGCTTCATGAACAAATCAGGAATCCAGTTCGCTGTATTCATGTCATGCGTGCGCCGGCGATCGTCGCCGGTGTTTTTGCGAAGCTCTACAAACTCCTCTATGTCTAGATGCCATGTTTCCAAATAGGAGCAGACTGCGCCCTTGCGCTTACCGCCCTGATTAACCGCTACGGCGGTATCGTTGACCACTTTCAAAAATGGCACCACACCTTGCGACTTGCCATTGGTGCCCTTGATATAGGCTCCCAGAGCTCGCACTGGCGTCCAGTCATTTCCCAGACCGCCGGCAAACTTGGAAAGCATGGCGTTGTCCTGAATTGCTCCATAAATGCCGTGAAGATCATCGGGCACGGTGGTGAGGTAGCAGGAGGACAATTGCGGGCGCAGCGTTCCAGCATTGAATAATGTCGGTGTCGAACTCATGTAGTCGAAAGAGGACAGCAATTTATAAAACTCTATAGCCCGGGCATTCTTATCATCCTCTTCGGTGGCCAGCCCCATCGCGACACGCATGAAGAACACCTGTGGCAGTTCAATGCGCACGTCGTCACTGTGGATAAAGTAGCGGTCGTAGAGTGTTTGCAATCCAAGATAAGTGAACTGCAGATCGCGCTCTGGCAGAATTGCTTGTCCCAGCTGCTCCAGATCAAACTCCAGCAGATTTGGAGCAAGTAACTCCAAGTCGACCCCTTTTTGGATGTAGGCAGGCAGCGCTTGGGCATACAGTGTGCTCATATCCGCCTGCGTGGCACTCTTGGCGATATCGAGAAAATTTAGCGCTTCTGCTCTCAGGTTGTCGCACAACAGACGCGCCGCAACATAGCTATAGTTGGGTTCCTGCTCGATCATAGTACGAGCGGTGATGACCAGCGAGGTGCTCAACTCGTCTGCAGTGACCCCGTCATATAGATTGCGGAGTGCTTCGTCCAGAATGGTGGCTTCACTGACATCAGACAGCTTAAAACAGGCTTCGGATACCACGGTATGGATTCGATCCAGATCGAGCGGTGCGCTGCTGCCATCTGCCTGAATAACATTGATACTGCCCGCTACCGCCTGGGTAGCGGGGGAGAGTGCTTCTTTAGCCGCCCTCTTGCGCGCCTGCTCTTCGCGATAAATGACATAGTCTCGTGCGATCTTGTGTTCGCCAGCTCGCATCAGGGATAGCTCTACCTGATCCTGAATATCTTCTATATGTATGGTGCCGCCGGAGGGCATGCGCCGTTTGAATGTCGACGTCACTTGTTCCGTCAGCCGAGCAACCGTCTCGTGGATGCGGCTGGACGCGGCGGCCGTTCCACCCTCTACCGCCAGGAAGGCTTTGGTGATCGCCACTGAAATCTTACTCAACTCAAACGGGACCACGGTGCCGTTGCGTTTGATAACGCGCAATTGGCCCGGCGCGGTCGCCGCGATGCTAGTGGTGGTTGAAGTAGCGTCGCGTCCCGGAGTGGCCGTGACACTGGCTGTTGTGCTTGTCTCTGTCTGCATTATCGCTCCACTTTCCTGGCCTAAAGCCTTATTGTTGTTGAGTTACTACTGGTCGCTGCAGCGACGGCTGCAACTGCCGATACCTTCTGCCCCGAACAAGCTGTTTCCTGGAAAGGCAACCTGGGAGAGTCAAGAGCCCGGTCGTCCGTTTCCGGTTGCCCATCATTGCTGATGAGCGTAATTCAACTGCCTATGCTGTCCTGCGAATAACCCGGTGCGACCATCTCTTGCTCTAGCCATTAATTGGCTAAATTTTATACAGTTTTAGATGGTTTTGCGGTTGCAATACCCAAGATATAGGGGTTAGCCGCTAGCTTGACTACAAGATAAAGCGGCTTAAGCAACAATGCAAGACAATGAGGCTGGGTTTATTCTGTGGATAATTTGTGTATACAAGATGTGTCTGTATTCACTAACCCGGAAGCCCTTGTGATTAATACATTCGGCCGTATTCGAAGCACTCTGAACCGGCGAAATAGGTGAGAAATTTATTCTTATTAAATATGCACAACTTTTAGCGAGCACCGAGTTGGCTCCCTAAACGCCCCGCATGGGCCCATAATGTGCGCGTCCGCTAGCTGTTCGCAAGTAATAGCGCTTCGATGAGCGCTTTCTGCGCGTGCAGTCGATTCTCTGCTTCGTCCCAAATAACCGTCGCTGGATCGTCCATGAGTTGCGCGCTGATCTCCTCTCCACGATGCGCGGGCAGGCAGTGCATGTACAGTGCATCACTGGCCGCCTGGCTCATCAGCTCTGCATTTACCTGGTAGTTGGCAAAGGCCGCAGCTCGTTTCAGCTGCTCCTCTTCTTGTCCCATCGACGCCCAAACGTCAGTCACAATAAGATCTGCGCCTTTGGCAGCCGATAGCGGATCGGTGACCACGGCCACTCGACCGGTATTCGCCGACAGCAAGTGCGAAGCCGGTTCAAATCCGGGTGGGCAAGCGATTCGCAGCTCAAAATCGAATTGGCGCGCCGCGTTGATATAGGACTGGCACATATTGTTGCCATCCCCTACCCAACAGACGGTCTTACCCGCAATATCGCCGCGATGCTCCACCCAGGTCTGCATGTCGGCCAGCAGCTGGCAGGGATGATAGTCATCTGTAAGGCCATTAATAACGGGCACGCTCGAATGTTCAGCAAAGCGCTGCACGATATCGTGACCAAAGGTTCTAATCATGACGATGTCTACCATGGAGGAGATAACGCGAGCGCTGTCTTCAACCGGTTCGCCTCTGCCTAGCTGCGTGTCTTGCGATGATAGAAACATCGCGTGCCCACCCAATTGAGCCATGCCGGATTCAAACGACACGCGGGTACGGGTAGACGATTTAGCAAACACCATTGCCATGACTTTACCCTGGAATGGTCGATGGTCAGTGCCAGCCTTGAGCGCTTTTTTCATCTCGATTGCTCGGCCGATCAACTGCTTCAACTCCGTCGGGGTGAAATCGAGTAGAGTCAAAAAATGTCGAGTATCAGACATAGTCAGATCCGTGTGAAAACTTGCGTGTTGGCTATTGTGGTGCGCGCAACAGGGGGCGGAGACGGGATGCTAGGTCTCGGGCCTCTTGCTCTGAGATGATTAACGGCGGCAGTATTCGTACCGTGTCGGCTGAGGTCATGTTGATCAAGAGGCCGGTTTCCAGAGCAGCGTGCACCAAGTTCTTGGCTTCTTGCTTGAGCGTAATGCCCAACATCAGACCACGCCCTCTAATTTCAAGGATGTTGTCGGCCGCCGCGCTGTCAGCTTGCAACTCGTCCACTATGATTTTGCCCATATGTAATGCATTCTGTCCCAGCTCTTCTTCGACCAGGGTGCGCACGACCGCAAGGGCAGTAGCGCATGCCAGCGGATTCCCGCCATAGGTAGAACCGTGCTGGCCACCGCCTAGCACGTGAGCCGCCTTGCCGCGGGCGAGGCAGGCGCCAATCGGCACGCCATTTCCCAAACCTTTCGCGGTGGTGATGACATCCGGGACGAAATCCATCGCCTGATACGCGAAGTAAGTACCCGTTCGAGCGTTTCCGGTTTGCACTTCGTCGAGCATGAACAGCCAATTGTGCTCGTCACACAGTGCTCTTACGGCCTGCAGATACTCGCTATCCATGGGGTACACGCCGGCTTCGCCCTGTATGGGCTCCATAAACACGGCGACCACGTCGGGATTGTTTTCCGCGATCTGGTGAAGCGCTTTCAAATCGTTGCGCGGTGCTCGAGTAAAGCCAGATACGAGCGGCTCGAATCCCGCCTGAATTTTACGATTTCCGGTAGCGCTTAGCGTGGCTAATGTGCGGCCGTGGAAAGCACCCTCCATGACAACGATTGCGGGCCTGTCGACGCCCTGTTGGTGGCCGTAGAGTCTCGCCAACTTGATGGCTGCCTCGTTTGCCTCCGCGCCGGAGTTACCGAAGAAGCAGTTTTCCATGCCGCCCACTTCCGTAAGCAGATCAGCTAGTGCCTCCTGTGGGCCGATGCGATACAGATTCGAAGTGTGTATCAATTGGCCGGCTTGGGCAGAGATGGCGGCGGTTACAGCCGGATGGGAATGCCCTAGACCATTCACGGCGATGCCGGCTAACGCGTCTAGATAGCGTTTGCCGTCTGTGTCGTACAGGTAGATGCCCTCACCATGACTGAATGTCACAGGTAGTCTGGCATAAGTCTCCATTAACGCCGACATGGACAAAGACTCCCATCCAATGAAAATTAAAGCGTCATAAACGCAAAAAGGCAGCGGGAGCTGCCTAAGAGGGCGCATAATAGCGCTATCAATTGGGCTTGGCAACGTGCGCAAATACCGAGTTCACGAATGTGGTCTGGGAGTAGGAGCACCTCGTAGCAATAGGGTAAACTAGAGCAATTGAGACGGCGCTGCGGCGCGCCAAAACGCGAAAACAGGATCTGCAATGGATATTATGGAGACAATTAAAGAGCAGGTAGAAAGCAACCCGATTCTGCTCTACATGAAGGGTTCACCTAATCAGCCCCAGTGCGGCTTTTCATCACGCACCGTGCAGGCGCTAATGGCATGCGGCGAACGCTTTGCTTATGTCGATATCCTTTCCAATCCGGATATCCGCAGCAATCTGCCAAAATACGCTAATTGGCCAACTTTCCCGCAACTGTGGGTAAACGGCGAGCTGATTGGTGGCTGCGATATCGTGACCGAAATGTTCGACAGCGGAGAGCTTCAGACGCTGATAAAAGAAGCGGCCGCTTCGCAACCCACGGAAGACGCCTAACCCAGCTATCAGGGGCGTTTGCCAGGACCTTTCAGGCGCATCTTGATAAGGTCGGTGGCATCAAAGGTCGACAGCGTCCCTTAATTCTCGCAGTGCTTTGATCTGCGCCTCTTGCGATGGGGCCTGATGCGTGCGCTTCTCCAGTGCCTCATGTTCTGGGGTATCCAGCGTATCTCCGTGCAACACGCGCGTGCAGTACGCCTGATAACACTGTTTGAAGATCGGCCAGCTAACGCGCTGCGTTTCATTGCTCAG
>JBCCNJ010000206.1:0-6276 GCA_039025905.1 Pseudomonadota bacterium
CGGCAAAAAACACAGGCGGAAAACTCTGACGATAAGTGTTGAAGCCCATGACCGCATCGTTATAGCCCTGACGTGCAAACGCCACTCGGTTTTCTGTTGTGGTCAGCTCTTCGCTGAGTTGTTGCATGTTTTCGCTCGCCTTCAGGTCGGGATAAGCCTCCATAGTGACGTTGAGCTTCCCTAGTGCCCCCTGTAATACGCCCTCCGCGCTTGCGAGTTTTGTTACCTCAGCGCCATCTACCTTGCCGTTACCCATACCTTGAAGTATGGCGGCAGCGTCGTTGCGCGCTACGGTCACCGCTTCCAAGGTTTCGCGCTCGTGTGCCATATAGGCCTTGGCCGTTTCTACCAGATTGGGAATCAGATCATAGCGACGCTTGAGCTGAACTTCGATTTGTGAGAACGCGTTGAGATAGCGATTTTTCAGGGTGACTAGTTTGTTGTAAATACTGATGACATAGATCACCAACCCCAATACAACCAGCCAGAAAACAATACTGCCAATGCTCATCTGATGACCCCCTTCCTTGTTATGCCCGGCTTATTAGCCCGGGTCTGTGATTCCCTGCGTGTCCACGCTTTTGCCCCAGGAAGACCTTACACTGAGCCGCCTGTGATGGCGAGCCCAAGCTCTGGCTTTAGTGCACAGATGCGGGAGCCACCTCGACCGGCACGCCGTTAACGGCTGCATTGCCAGATAAACCATCTAGGGCCAAATCGTCGGTCACATCGTTGCAGCTCACACCTGCATTTTGTTTGGCGATTGCCATTCGAATACCGGTACGGTTGTGTCCATAACCGTGGGGTAGGCTGACAACACCTGGCATTACGTCTTCCGAGGATTCCACCTGCACCTTGATCGACCCCGAGCGCGAACTGAGCGCGACTTCGCTGCCGTCCACGATGTTGCGTTTTCGCATGTCATCGGGGTGCATCAAGAGACTACAGCGGTTTTTGCCTTTGATCAGAGGATGAAAATTGTGCATCCAAGAATTGTTAGAGCGCACGTGGCGCCTGCCTATCAATTTGAGCTGTCCGCTATGCGGTTGATTGAAGTCCTCACGCAAACGCCTTAAATCACCTAGAGGTTGAGGGGTATTGCAGTGAATCAACTGGTCAGGGCTGCGAAGTCTGCCCGGTAGCTGCGGCTGCAGCGGGCCAAGGTCTACGCCCGAAGGGTTTTCTTTCAGCATGTCGAGGGACAGACCTAATTCAGCGTAGGGCCCGCTTTTTAAACCTGCATCAATGAGTTTGTGTGGCGGTATGACGGGTTTGGCAGCCACCCCTAACAGCTCGGCTACTCGATTGCCTAGCTCGCCGAATATTTGCCAGTCGTGCCGACTGTCTTCAGGTGGTTCAAACACTGCCTCGCTGAAGCGCGCAGTGTTGCGCACGGTATTGATATGAAAAGCGATGTCATAGTGATCGTGTTCCAGCGCGGAGGTCGGTGGCAAGATGATATCGGCGTGGCGGGTTGTCTCGTTGAGATACGGATCCAGTGAGACCATGAACTCGAGTTGCTCCAGAGCCTCATCCAATTGCCGCCCATTCGGTGTCGATAGCACCGGGTTGCCGGCACCTGTGAACAAAGCCTTGATTTGACCTTCACCCGGTGTGGTGATTTCTTCAGCCATCGCGGAGGCGGGCAGTTCGCGATCAAATTCCGGCAGCTCGCGCACCCGGCTGTGATGTCGGCCGAATCCGCCTGGACTGATGTTGCTGACCTGATCCACCGCTGGCAGTGTGAATAAAGACCCGCCGGGCCGATCCAAGTTGCCGCTGGCGATATTAATCAGCTGAATCAGCCACTGGCACAGCACGCCGTAAGTTTGCGTGGACACACCCATACGGCCGTAACAGATGGCGGCATCCGCTGCGGCGAGCTCGCGCGTGATGCGCCGAATGTCCTGCGCGTCGATGCCGGTATGCTGCTGAGCAAACTCTGGCGTGAAATCCGCGATTGCCTGCTCTACTTCCTCAAGCCCAACAACGATGGGTGCCAAATCGCGCAGACGCACGAGGTTTTCTGCGAACAGGGTATTCATTACAGCTAGCAGGAACAGGGCGTCGGTACCGGGGGTAATAAAATGGTGTTCGCTGGCAATCGCTGCCGTTTCAGTTCGCCGCGGATCTATCACGACTAGTGTTCCGCCGCGCGACTTGAATTGCTTTATGCGCTTTTTCACATCGGGCACGGTCCAGATGCTGCCATTAGAGGCAATTGGGTTGGCCCCTAACATCAGGAAGTAGTCGCTGCGATCAATGTCGGGAATCGGGAACAGTGACTTATGCCCGAACAACCACATTGCGGCCAGGTGATGCGGTAGCTGATCGACACTAGTGGCTGAAAAACGGTTGTCGGTGCGCAAATGCCGAAACAGGTTATTTTGGTGGGTTAGCATGCCGTAGTTGTGCACAGAAGGATTGCCCAGATAGACACCCAAAGCGTTGACGCCGTCGCGCTGCACGATCTCGACGATACGTCTGGCGGTGGTATCGAGTGCTTCCTCCCAGCTGATCTCTTGCCATTCGGGTTCGCCCGATGGGCTAGCGATTTTTCTGACAGGCCTGCGCAGGCGGTCTGGGTCTTCCTGCAAATCGCGCAGGGCGACTGCTTTCGGGCAAATGTGCCCGCGACTCAGCGGATCATTTTTGTCGCCCTTAATTGAAAGAATGCGATCGCCTTCGGTTTCGATCAGCAGCCCGCAGATGGCTTCGCACAGATGACAAGCGCGGTAGTGAGTTTCGCTCATGAGCGCTGCTCCAGTTTCACCAAGCCTAGCTCGGCAATCTCGGTCAGCAGCTTATCCAGATCTTGGGTAAGTCGTTCTTCACTGACATCGTACTCCGCTAGCAAGGTTTGAAAGATGGTTTGTAGATTGTCGGTTTCTTTTATGAGCTGCCAGATGCGTGTGCCGACTTCATCCAACCCAAAGTAGTGCTCGCTTTCTAAATCGAGCAAGACCGTTTCGCCAGACACTTCCTGGGAAATCACCTCGGGTGATAGGGTAATAGTCTGATTCAAGTCCATAAAAACCGGCCGCGGTAGTGTTATTCGCAGTGCAGAGTTGGGATTGTACACAATCCTGTGTTGGCGTCATGTTGTTACGAGGCGCTTGGTCAATCAACTCTGGCCTGGGTAGCGGCTTCGTCCAGCCGCGCCTGGGCTTTTTCAGATGCTTCTTCGCAGGGATTACTTTTATCTACATAGCGATTCCACAGGCTGCTGGCGAGAATCGACAAGCCACCGGTAGCGGCGGCCGCACCGCCGGTCAAGGCGGCGCTGGTGGTATCGATGCCGATGGCAGGTCTCGACATGGTACCGCCTACTTCGAGAAAAGGGGTTACCAAGGATGCCACGCTGATACCCAAACCTTTGCGAGCTTTGGTGGCAACGTCCAGCTGCAGCGCCTCGGTACGCAGGTTTATTTTACCGGTGGCCATCATTTCCAGTTTTGAAGTACGAAAGATAAATCCGGGCCGCAGCAGTGCAATGCCGTTGTCAAACTCAATGCCTATCACACCACACTCCAGCTGGGTGTACAGGTCTCTTTCGAAAAAGGGATTGATGGTCTCCAATACTTCTGTTGTGAAGGAGTTAAATAGGCGATCCACGCTTGAATTGGCAGTTCTGCCTGGACCACTTTCCATCAACAGGTAGCCAGATAGAGTAGAGGCCATTTGATGTAGGGTAGCGCCGGTGGCTTGAAATCGGGATCGTACGCGTTGTACGGGTATGCCTTCTGCGTCGTAGCTTTTTGAGAGCAGCGACAATCGCAGGCTTTCGGAAGTGGGAGCGAAATCAGCGCTTAGTATCCCATCTTGCCAGTCCAGCGACATGGGCACGGTTAGCTCACCGCGGTCACCCACTATTTTGAATGTTTCCGCCTCTAGCTGACCGTTGTCAAGCGTCGCTACCAGGCGCAGCGTGTTGAGGGCGGTCAGTTCTTCAAAGTTGTTGTCTCGTATGCCCAGTCCATCTAGATCCAAGTTAACACTGGCGTTGAATTCGCTCATCCAATTGAGGTCCAACGGCACATCCGGTATGAAGCGTTCTGCTTTGGCCGACGTTGCCACGTTGGTCTGCTTGTTCTGGCTAGATGCAGCGTTCTCGGGCATTGCGTGATCATTGCCACTTTTTTCTTCGACCCGATCAATAAACTGGCCGACATTAAAGCGCTGCGACTGCAGGCTCAGTTCGTAGCGGGGTCTGTCACCTTGCCTATAGCTCGCGAAGCCAGTGAGTTCGTCATCGGCGATACGAAATGAAATGTCCTCCAAAGACCACGCGAGCCCCTCCCGCCTAAGTTGCGCGACGGCCCTGTAGGGCTTCTCGGGTAGTAAACCCCCTTCCAGTGTGCCTAAGCTGGCTAGCGACTGTCCTTCAGCGAGCAGTGAGACAGCGCCGTCGCCGCTGATTGATAGTGCGCCCTTGGCGATAAACCGATTGTGCTCGCCCTCTAGCCGCAGCGTGTTGATATTTAGCTGTGACGCTTCGCTACTCAAATCCGCCTCAAGTTCGAAGGGGGTAGCCGCAAAGGAAAACCGCTCTATGCTAGGGAGTAGGCCCGCCAGCCGCGGTCCTTTTACCTGCAGCTTTATGTCAGCAAGTGGTGGGGCGAGTTGTGTCAGCCTGGCGGTGCCTTTTAGATGCCAGTCGGGGCTTTCTACCGAAAGATCATCCAACCACAGCTGTGTGTCAGAGCTTGTCAGATTGGCCCCAAAGCGAACAGGCAATCGGACTTGTTCGGGCAACCAGTTAACGGAGGCGGGTGCCTCACCCTGAAGTGTCGCGCGGCTTCCCTCTAGACTAGGAAAGTTCTGCAGCGAGCCTTTCATTTCGATCGTGATGCCGCCCACTGTCGCGATGACGTCATCAACGACCGGCGCTGTCAGAGCCCCGCTTATTCGGGCTTCGAGGCTCGCGGGTTGTTCGGGAAAACCATCTTGTCCCAGCGCGCTCATCGTCTGCTGAAGTGAGTCGGATTCGCCGCGGATGGTGAACTCCGCTTTATCCAGGGCGATGACGTCTTCAATTTCACCCTGCGTCGCAAAGCGCATGCTAGCGAGTTCAAACACCGTGTCCTGTAACTGCATTGTATTCACAGTGGGACTCAGCAGCGTGCCCTTGCCCGAGTAGGGAATCGCAGGGCCATTTTGAATATCCAGCTCGGCTAACAAGTGGGAGAAATCGTCGCCTTCCAACTCGAACTGGATGCGGCTACCTACCAGCCCAGGATACTCGCCCAAGGGCCCCCGCAGTTTTAGAGAAACATCCCCAGCCGTTAGTTGTGACTCGAGAATCTCCAGACCTTCTTCCTGCCTTAACAGTTCAGCATCGAGGGAAAACGGCACGTCAATGACCCCGTGCAGGCCCAGCAACTCGCGAAAGCGGGCAAGACTGGGCCCATTGACGCGCGCGGACGCGGCCAGGTCGCGGCTGCTCGGGAATTCAGGCATTTCTGCCTCTAACGTCATTACCGCCTCACCCACTGCTAATCTCACATCGTTGATTTGTAGGGTTTCACCGCTACGTGCGACTGCCCCGGTGAGCTCAAAGGCGTCATCTGGCAAGGTATAAAGCCCCATTGTGAGCGCGATCAATTGAAGACTGCTGCCTGACAGGGAAAAGCTAGACTGCAGGCCCACTAGTGTTTTGGGGTCGCTCACCTTGCCTGTGATATCGGCTTGCACACTCCCAAACTGGCCCGCGATTGACCACTGCAGGCCGGGCGCGAGGGTGGACAGTGACCCACTGAGATCCACGGCTCCCGAGTCGGGATTTTTGATGTTCAAAGCGCGATAGAGATTAGCGCTATCGGGGCCTGTTAGATGTGCGCTCGCGTCTAGATCTTGAAGCGTATGCATATTGCCAAAGCGACCGCTAATTTCTAGCTGATAGGCACCGAGTTCCAACAGCGACTGCAGATGGATATCCTTGCCACTCACTAAATTGGTATACCGCCCTGCAGTGGATTGCAGTTTCAATGGCAGATTGCCCGCCCTGCCTGCGACTGTGAGCAGCAGGTCATCCGCCGCATCTACGCTGGCGAGCACCTGATCCAGGTGCAGATCGGTTGGCTCAGTGAGGTTGGGATTGTCGAATTGAATCAGGGCGTCGGTGATTCTGCCATCGACGACGATGATCGGCGTTGTGATGCCCTCGCCGCTAGACTCGGTCTCGGGAGCACTCGCGCCAAAAGACCAGTTATTGCTTCCATCCTCCTTTGCGGTGAGTTGGATATCTGCATTGTCGATCCGCAGGCGTTGAACCAC
>JBCCNJ010000207.1:0-6240 GCA_039025905.1 Pseudomonadota bacterium
CAGGAGGTTTCTCTGCAATCCCTGGTAGCAGTTTTTCTCGTCGTTAAGTCAATTCTGGTTGTGAACACCGAGTTGGCTCAAGAGAACCACCCGCCCGCAGAGTAAGCACGCTATCTGCTACTTCCAAGCTCGCAGGTCGGTGGGTAATTAACAGTACCGTTTTCTGCTTGAATATCTCCCGGCATTCCTCCAAGAATGCCTTTTCTCCCGCTGGATCAAACATCGCTGTCGCTTCGTCGAGAATGAGTATCGGTGGATCTTTCAACAGTGCTCGCGCGAGAGAGATTCGTTGGCGTTGACCACCAGACAACTTGAGACCCTGATCGCCAATAACTGTGTCAAAGCCCTTAGGTAAGTCCTCGATAAATGTGAGGGCATGTGCGGAGTAGGCTGCGCGCTGAATGGCTGTTTCACTCGCATCCGGAGCGCTAAAAGCAATGTTCGCTGCAACTGTATCATTTAGTAGTTGAACATGCTGAGAGACCAATCCAATGTGTTCGCGCACGCTTACTATCGTGCAGTCCTTGGTGTTAACACCATCAATCAAAATGCGTCCTTGTGCAGGGTCAGCAAAGCGCAGTAAAAGGTGAGCCAGCGTGGTTTTGCCGACCCCATTCTCCCCGGTAATCGCTACCGTTTCACCTGCCTTGATGTTTAGATTGAGGTTGCTAAATACAGGTGGGCGCTCGGGATAGGCAAAATGGATCTGTTGGAATTCGATGGCGCCCTTTTTCACAACTAGCGACGCTCGCCCCTCATCGCCGGGCTCAGGGCACTCATCGAGAAATCGTAAAATACGTTCAGCGCTACCCCGCATCTGCTGCACCTGGCCATACACGTTTGCCAGAGTGCGCAATGGGCTTATCAGTAGTGCGGCGTACAATAGCAGGCTAACCATTTGCGATGGTGATAGCCTCCCACTTTCAATTTGCGTGGTACCTAGCCACAGAATCGCAATCAGCCCTATTCCGGCCAAAAAGCCAATGGCAGGTGAAAGCAGGGACTGAGCTCGTAATTGCTTTAGTGAAAGCCCCAGCAGATTCCGGTTGGATTTTACGAAGCGGGCTTGCTCGTGCTTCTCTCGAGTAAACGCTTTGATCGTAGGCAGCAAATCCAGGTTTTCCTGTACTACCGACACCATGTTGCTGTTGGCCTCCATCCAAGCGGCCGAGAGCGGGCGAAGCTGACGTGCCATGAGTTTCATTGCCAATACATATAGCGGCAGAAAAACCAGCGCAGTGAGGGCAATCGTGCTGTCTAACCAGGTCATGAGTGTGAAGGCACCAAGCAAGGTCAGCAGAGCTGGTAACAGCCTGACTAACGTGTCGTTCACAAAACTACTGATAATGGCGGCATCACTGCTGAGGAGGGTGAGAGTTTCCCCGGGGCGGCGCTGCTGGTAATAGGCCGTCGGTAGGATTTGAATATGTTGATAGAGACGGGTGCGTAGATTCGCAGTTAGCTGTTGTCCAGTGCTTCCTATACGATAGCTTGTGAAGAACCCCAGGAGACTGCTAATCGCGATAACGCCTAGCCAGAGAGCCAGCAGTTGCTTTGAGTCCCAATCACTATCCCCCAAGACGCTGGCGGCCAGTAAGCCCGCCAGCCATGGCTGTGCCAGCGTGACTAGACTACCCGCCAACATCAGCGCGAGTGTTATCAGCACAACCCGTCGTTCCGGCGTGATGTAATGCAAAAGCTCGCGAAAATTGCTCAAATTGGTCGCCGTCTCCATTTAGGTGGTTTGTAGGAAATACTTTTGACCGCAAAAATGCCAGACTACACAACCCGGCCATAACTACTCCAGCGATAATGCGTAAACTGAAGCAGTTCGCCGCGCTTTCCTGGTGGCAGCAAGGAATATTCTTGGAAAGCTGGCTACGATTGGGACTGATGCGTGCGGCAGTCCTGACACGGCCCATGAAGAGCCTAACGCGGCAATTGAAGCATCACGAAGGCCCGCTTGTCGTGAAACCGGCGTCACCTGAGCAACAGCGTGTTGCTTCTAACGTTGGCAAACTGGTAGCAGCGGCCGCGAAATATACTCCCTGGGACAGCCCCTGCCTGGTGCAGGTGCTGGTTGTGCAGCGCTTGATGGCAAAACGGCAAATCCCTGGGCAGTTTTATCTTGGCGTGCGTAAAGGACGTGAGTTCTCCGACAGCGGTACAGATTTATCAGCCCACGCCTGGTTGCAATGTGGTCAGATGATCGTGAGCGGGGAGGCGGGTCATCAGCTTTTTACGGTTGTGTCCGCATTCAGCTGGGAAGGCCGCGAAACACCTAAATAATCTCGATAGCGAGAGAATTGGTTCCCAAAAATGACAACTTTGGCGCAAGATAGGGGTAATTCGATCATTCAGATAGCCTACCGTGGCCACTTTTCGTAGATGTATGAAAGTCCTAGTGCATTGATGAACAGACATTACCTGTACGGTGTGGCGGCTTACACCGATGTTTTGCTCTTCGATCTACCCTCGTGCAACGTCTTATCCGTAAGTGACTCGGGTAGCCCGGTCTACGTTAAGCGATCTGAGGAAAATCGGACGGGTGCTCACCTGGGTCAGACATACGCAGTTCCCGGCACACATGGACGCGAACTCGCGCTGCACACCGACAGACCCGTCTCAAACGGCAGGGAGCTGGGGCAATCATGGTGCATGGATGTTGATGGAGTGGTCAGTTTTTGGTGGGTTAGCGGCGGCGTCGACATCGAATATCAATTGCACAGGGAGGGCACCCACACACTACTCGCTTTTTGGTTGGTGCATATCTTCTTGCCTCTCTACCTGACGTTGGAGCGCGGGTATGACTTTATCCATGCTGCTGCTGTCGAACTGCATCGCAAGTCTGTACTTTTCGTGGCGCCATCCGAGGGCGGAAAGTCGACGATGGTTGCGCACTTTCTCGATCAAGGTCACTCCATGCTTGCAGACGATAAGGTAGCTGTTTTCGAAAGCGATGGGAGATATCGTGCTGCTCCGTCGCATCCGCACAATAGGCCCTACCGACAGCTAGAGGTATTTGGAGACCCTGTGAAGCATTTTGCTTCGGAAACTCATCCCATTCAGGCTATTTATCTTCTCGAGAGGGCTGACCCCGATGCTGTGATCGAGATTAGTGAGATCACGGGTTTTCGAAAGTTTGAGCAATTGGTGCCGAGCTATCTCTACGGATTCCGTTTTCTTAAGGAGCATCGCATGCGATGGCTGGCGATGTTGAGCAATCAGTTAGCGCTTTACCAAGTAAATCGCCCATGGAATCTGGCCCGAATGAGTGAGGTCTATGATGCGATTTGTGCGCATTCGCATAGCTTGGAAAAGTCAGAAGATGATTGACCTGCATTGCCATCTACTTCCCGGAGTCGACGATGGTCCGGAAACCCTGGAGGAATCGTTAGAGCTTTGCCGTATCGCCGTAGAAGACGGAATCACTCATGCGATCACCACCCCTCACATCCATCCTGGACGCTGGAACAATACACGCAGCAGCATAAGACAAGCCTGCGATGCGTTGAGGGTCGTATTGATACAACAAGATATTCCTCTTAATTTGGGTTTTGCCGCCGAAGTTCGTGTGACTGATGGCATCATGCAGCAAATTGCTGAGCGCGAGATACCATTTTACGGCGCGGTAGATGGATATCAGATCATGCTCTTGGAATTTCCGCATGGTCGAATTGTTCCTGGTAGTGAGAAGCTTGTGCGCTGGCTGCTTAAACACCGCGTACGGCCTATGATCGCTCATCCGGAGCGCAACAAACAGGTGATGAAAGATCCGAGCCAGTTGCAGCCGTTTATTGACATCGGCTGTTGGTTTCAGGTGACTGCCGGTTCGTTGACAGGGCGGTTTGGACAATCCGCTCAGGCAACTGCTGAACAGCTACTTGACCAGGACGTTGTGACCGTAGTGGCGAGTGATGGCCATAACACCACGGCACGACGACCGATCATTGCTGAGGCCTATGACTATCTGGGTCAGCACTATGGGGATGATAGAGCCAGGCGCTTGATGTTAGACACACCTGCGCTGATTTCTAGGGGGCAGTTTCAGCCCTAAAAATAGCGGGATGGTCCACGAACCACAAAGGCACATTGCGAGAACACACGAGCGCGGCCAACAGCCTAGCAGGTGATTCTCTTGCTATCCCATGTTGTCTCGATGCGTGGAAGACGAAAGCGATGCAAATACGGGCTTTTGTAGGCGACTTCGTAGAAATCGAATCAGTGAAGCTGTCGGTGTTCGAGCGCCATCGTCTTTAGGCCTGGCGGTGAGGCTTGCGGTTAAGGTAACAGGGTAGCTAGCGATTGAAAGCTTGGACCGACCTAGCATCTCTCTGAAATTACCCGCTCAATAATTTTCAAGTATTCAAGCGCTAACTCATTGCGATCAAATTGCAGCGCCACCAGTTTACTGCCTGCTTCCTGAATCTGGCTATAGACGCCTGGGTCATCTGCTAAGCGTATTATGGCGCTCGCCAGCTCTTGCGCGTTCTCTGGCTCGATACAATATCCTGCGCCAGCTTCCTCTATCAGCGTTTTGCACTCTCCCTCGACACCCAGAATCAAGGGCCGACGCATTGCCATGCTCTCGAAAATCTTCGAGGGAATTACGGTCTTGAAAAGATCCAGTCGTTTCAGCAGTACGAGGCTCACGTCTGTTGCCGACCATACGGTTGGCATGGACTCTTTTGACAGCTGCCCCAACATCTTTAGATTTTGGAGGTCTCGTTCCTGTGCTTTTTTTTCCAATCTATCTCGTTCAGCGCCATCTCCAACCATGAGAAAGCCAATATCGGGGCGTGTTCTTAGCAAGTCTGCGGCTTCGAGCACTGTGTCCAATCCATGCGCCATGCCGTGGGTGCCAACGTAGGAGGCGATGAATTTACCTTCCATGCCCAGCTCTCGTTTAAACGCCTCATCCCGTGGCCTGGGTGTAAACTGCCTTAAATCAACGCCGTTGCGGACAAGCGATACTCGATTCTTGTCACCTCCGTTACGGACAATGTGGTCTTTGAATGCATTGGTGACCGCAACAGTCCAGTCTGCCTTGCGGTATGCGAAACGCTCTATCCGCTCCAATACACGGATGATCCATGTGTTGCGTACCGCCCCCACCGCAACGATTGATTCAGGCCAGAGATCCCGAATCTCCAATACCCAGGGAGCTCTCTTCATGCGACTAACAAAGTAACCAGTTAGCCCGTTGAAGAATTGGGGGCTTGTCGAAATCACGACATCAGCACGGGAAAGAAAAGGCGCAATGCAAATTGCCATGATCAGATAAAAAATGTAGTTAAATGTGCGCCGTACAAAACCCTCGTTCGCTGTAATGTAAGTCAATACTTTTATCGCCCGAATACCATCTTTAGTTTCGACCTGATACAGCCGATTCCGATAACCCGGGTATGTGCGACCCATAGGGTGATGCGGTACGCAGCTCACAACCGTTACATTATGACCTTGGCGAACCCATGCCTTGCAGTGCTCATAGGTGCGCGTGGCGGGTGCATTAACTTCAGGAGGGAAGTAGTGAGATAAGAACAGAATCTCCATCGTTCGAGCTTATCGGTTGATTCTGCGCCGACGTCTAGGCTGCGTGAGGTTCTGCCCTTGTCTGACCCGCGCCAGCGCAAAACCGCAGAGCAACCACATATATAGCCCCATACCACCGGCTGCAAAGAATATCGCCTCACCAAAATTGACGGCGATGGTCGCGGTGACCATGGCTAGTGCGGAGGGCACAAGACCACTGCCTGCACGCGCGATAAGTGAAATCACGAGAGCGTAGAACAGGAGAGCACCGAAAATACCCACTTCTTCGAGCACGGCTGTGAACACCACTCCTTTCTCTGCCGATGCGGATATCGGAATCCCCATGAAGCGGTCTACTCCGCCTGCGCCGCCGCGCACACCCTCTCGGTAGACACCGAAGCCGTGACCCGTGAAAGGTGCGTCCAGAAAGTTTTCTATGTGAGCCTCCATGCTGGCTCCGCGCGCGCGAACGAAGGCTTCCGCTAGGTCGGTCACTTCCTCGTCTTTTAGAATGATCGACTCGATGTCTTCGTTGATGACGCCTGTAGAAAGGATAACGGCGGAAAAAAGAAACATGGCAGTACAAAAACCAACGATCTGATTGCGCTTTCGAAATACCGGATTCGCTCTACCGCGCCAGAGCACGACGAGGAGCGTTATCCCTACGCTCAAAAACGTTGCAAGCATCGCGGTTCTAGCGCCTGAGGC
>JBCCNJ010000208.1:0-6192 GCA_039025905.1 Pseudomonadota bacterium
GCTCGAATATGATACTTACCATGCTCGTCGTCGTGGATATTCAAGGATACTAATGTAGTATATCGCAGAATAAGATGGAGTTATCGTGTTGACAAGAGTACGGGCGGAGTGATAAGACGGAAGGGGGAGGAATACGATGGAAGGAGAATGACGTATCGTCTAGCAACAAGAGCTGCAACACTTTCAATCCGCAACAACAGTTGCAACATTTTTTTGTCCACAATAGTCGCTGCAACACTTCCAATCCGCAACAACAGTCGCCCAGCACCCAGGGATTAACTGCCCTCGACTGGACTCAAGTGAAAACCAAGCAGTGCGAACGAATACTCGCAGCAGTCAAATACCCGCCATTCGAAAAATGTCTGTTGAGGGCTTAACACGCAATTTGCGAAAAATGACGCTGAAGCCCTGCTTGAATGGCTGCCAGACGATAGTACGCTAGTGGATAGCCGCTACCCTTTGTTTAGGCTGGCGCAGTTCATACGCGACCAGCAAACCACTGCGGTGCGAACGGTATGCCTCTCGGGAGCCTCGCGGACAGCTCAAGCCACGACATCAGCCTCGTTGCGGTGGAGCAGGGCAGGTATTTGCAAGAAGCACGTAAAAGCCATAAGAGGGTGATGCCTTGAGTTCTGTCAAATCGCCGCTGCTCGTTACGTCACCCCGATCAATCAATCACGTATTCCCCCTGGCTCTCTTGCTGAGCCTGCTGCTACACATTTTGGTAATACAGTATTTCAGCAGGCCTGATGTGCAGAGCGCTTCGCCTATTGAGGTAAGCGAAAGCAGGGTGCGTGTTCAATTGCTCCCAGAGACATCTGCCGATTCTGAAGCGATGCTATCTTCACCTCATACTGCCGTGGCTAGCGAAAAGCCCCCCGAAACCGAAGGACCAGATGTGGAGGCGGTGCAAACCACAGTCTATCCAGCGATCGCTAACAAACCTCTTCTAACCCAGCAGGCGAATCCAAATCCCGCTGAAGTCATAGAACCCCGCGTCACAGACGAGAACACGTCACAGGACCGGAAAACGGCGGTTCTATCGGTGCCCCTACTCGCGAGTGAGGCACTCATTATCATCGAGCCATCAGTTCCACTGATCGAGTGCACGCCTCAGCAGCGAGAAAGCGAGGTGCATCAATGTGACGAAGAAAAGTCGGATAGATGGCAGAGTGTTGGCACGAATGTGTATGACGGCGCATGGCGTGATGCATTTAGGCACCTGGACCGGGGCGATATGTTCGCTGCTTTTAGCAGAGATATGAAAGAGCTCGATCGGCTCATTGATATTCAGGAAGCTGTTTATGCAAAAACCGAATCAATTGGCGAAGTGCCTGACATTTTGATGCAAGAGCAACGACGTATCTCTCAACAAATTGAGGGGATTTATGCAAAATATGATGACATTGATCTCATCAGGGTGATTTCCTTCACCAGTAACGCCGTCGGTGAGATGATGGGGAGTGTGAGCGAGAAAAACTGATCGTCCGAGGCACGCGAGCCGGCGATTGGATAATCACATCCATTCTGTTCTGAAGATTTAGCATCATCCTAAATGCAATGGAAAACATCTATGACAGTACTTTACCATGCTCCGCTGAGCTGCTCCCTGGCTGCACGTTTTGTTGCCGCTGAGGGGGATGTTGAGTTGGATATTGAACCACTGAATCTCATGACCAAAGAAATAGCGTCTGGTGGCTCGCTTTACGATATCAACCCCTTAGGCCAGGTTTCGGTGTTGCAGCTGCCTGACGGCAGCAGATTGACCGAGACCTCGACAATACTGGTGTGGCTTCAGACACAATCTCAGATCGACGAATTTCATATCGCGCCAGACACAGCGGATTATTTTCAGATGCTGCGCTGGATAGCCTTCTGCGCCACCGAATTGCATAAAGGTTTGTTCCGCGTTGTGTTCTACCAGGAGGCAACAGAGGAGGTTAAAGATCGCGTTCGTCAGCTAGCACCACTGCGGTTGCAGGTACTCGATGATCATTTGCATAGTCGGTCTTATCTAGTGGGTGATAGCTTTTCGGCTGCCGACGCCTACCTGGCTTGGTTCTTCGTGCTATCGGGTGCTGCGCAGGTCGATCACACTGATTACCCGGCGCTAGAAGCGTATCGCCAGCGGGTCATGGACCGACCAGCGATTCATTCGCTGATTGAGGCAGATACCTTGCTAGATTCGGACCTAAAACAACACCTGTTAGGAGTGTAGGTGCGTCAAGGCAACATAGGGGTGTCAGTCTTAAAAAAAGAGTCTCACGATGCAATCAAAGCGTTCGACGCACCGCTGAGGTACATCATATTCAAGACCGATTCCCCGGCAGGGAATAGTATGTGGCCAGTTGCCGAGTAGCTAGCAGCACTTGAGTAGGCAGACGCAACAGGTTGCGCCCATGATTTGCTGCATCAGCGTTTCCAGAAGCGATCACTTTCAGCGGGCAGGGCTTCTACCATCCAGATACGTGTGATCGAACCTTCAACCACGCGCATCAGGAATGCAGCAAAATTATGTAGGGTATGGTCTTTGCATATGGCTTTGATCTCAACCATCACCAGAACCTGGTCATCTGCGACTGGAGCAATCTGTGTAGCCTTAATGCTCGGACGGACCGCCGGCAAATCCATTGCCTCGATAGCACCGACATAGCTAGAGCGTCCCACAAGCGTCGCTACTGAGCCATCTGGCTGGGTTACATCAGCTACAAGGTCTTCAGCGAGGTAGTCTTGTATAGCGTTGATGTCTGCTGCATCGAAAGCCTCGATAAATCTCGTAACGAGCAGGACAGCTTGATTGCTGATCAAAGCGTGCTCCCTCTATGAGCCATGGGCAAACGTTATCACGGCTCGTGTGAGGGTTCCAACAGACTCGACCGTGCAACAAGAAACGCAGCGCAGGGTAAGTAACTAAGTTCCAGCGCAAGAGGGCATTGTCGCTTCTATACGTTTTCTATCCTGTGGATACTTATGTGGCCTAATGTTTAATTTAACATAATATATATTATGCGCAGTTGTGGATTAAATTAGCCATGAAGGTTTTCTAGTCATCTCGACAGATATCTAAGGTTTATAGCGTTGTTGTGGGCCCTGAGAGGCTCGCCGCATGACACTTCTTAATACTAACCAGAAAGCGAACGGCCGGATCGACGTCATCGCACAGTCAGCAAATAGGAGTCTCTCTCAGCGCCGCCGTGTAGGTTCTGATGCAGGACGCGCGTCTCGTCACGGGTCCACGAGCGTTACAAGGCACTGGATGATCGATGAGGGTCTGTGGAGGTCACGCAAGCGATGCCGCCCCTCAATTCATCAGCCGCGGCTAATCGCTTTGTCCGTAAGACGGATCATAGCCCCACTGCCCCACCCCAGGGGTCACCCAAATAGGCAAACCAGGACAAACCAGTCATCCGGCACAAAAAGGGATGGTCCATTTGAAAATCTACTTACGTCGATAGAGCCTTGACAAGGTCGAGTTAATCCTTAATCTGCGCCATGTGAAGAGTGTATCGAATGAGACAGGCTGCATAATGATTACCCGCTATAGATCGGTGGGCTAGTTTTGATAGACTAGAAGAACCCGCCGACCGGCGGGTTTTGTCGTTTATGAGCCCGATAAATTTTTAATGCTAGAACTGAGATGAACAACAGCACAGACCCAACACACGAAAGCTTCCGCTTCGTTGCTGCAGAGCACGCTATCTTAGATTGGTGGCGCGCGCAGAATACGTTCAAAGCCTCTCTGGATCAGACATCAGACGCTGAACCCTATATCTTCTACGACGGGCCACCCTTTGCAACGGGCTTACCCCACCACGGCCACCTTGTGGGTTCGATTCTAAAGGATGTTGTACCCCGCTACTTCACTATGAAGGGCTATTACGTGCAGCGCCGTTTTGGTTGGGACTGTCACGGTCTACCGATAGAACACGAAATCGATAAGTCGTTGGGGATGTCGTCTCAAGAGGCAGTGGCGGAACTCGGCGTCAAAGGCTACAACGACGAATGTAGGGGCATCGTTCAGCGTTACACATCAGAGTGGGAAAAAACCATCACCCGAATCGGCCGCTGGGTCGATTTCGAAAACGACTATAAGACTATGGACCCCTGGTACATGGAGTCCGTCTGGTGGGTCCTTAAACAGCTCTGGGAGAAAAACCTTATTTATCGTGGCAACAAGGTAGTGCCCTTTTCCACCGCGCTCGGAACGGTCCTGTCGAATTTTGAGGCTGGCTCTAACTATCAGGACGTTCAAGACCCGGCCGTAACGGTTTTGTTTAAGCTATTGGACGAAGATGCCTACGTCGCGGCATGGACCACTACACCGTGGACGCTACCGTCGAACCTGGCGCTGTGCGTGGGTGCTGATATCGACTATGTCAAAATCAAAGACATCGCTAACGATCAACTTGTGTACCTCGCAGCCGCTCGAGTTGAGGAGGTTACCAAAGGGAGAGAAGTCGAAGTCGTTGCGACACTCAAAGGAACAGACCTGGTTAACCGTGAGTATGAGCCTTTGTTCGATTATTTTTCTGACCTGAGCGATGCAGGGGCGTTTACTATTCTGAGCGATGACTACGTGACAACAGACAGCGGTACCGGTGTTGTCCATCAAGCGCCCGCTTTCGGTGAGGACGACTTTCGCGTGCTCAAAACGGCCGGAATCGATGCGATCGTTTGTCCGATAGATATGGCCGGGAGATTCACGGAAGAAGTCTCAGACTTTGCCGGAATGCATGTCAAAGAGGCCGACAAAGGCATCATCAAACAGCTGAAGTCGCAGGGGAATCTGTACAGGCAAGACGTGATCATGCACAGCTACCCCTTCTGTCCGCGATCTGATACCCCCATCATCTACCGCACCATTGATTCCTGGTATGTCAAAGTCGAGCAAATGCGTGACCGATTGCTAGCCGCCAATCAAGGGATCAATTGGGTGCCCGCTCACATCAAAAGCGGCCGAATGGGTAATTGGTTAGAGAACGCTGTCGACTGGTCGATCTCTCGCAATCGCTATTGGGGCACGCCCATCCCCATCTGGATTAATGATGAAACCGGAAAACAACATTGCATAGGTTCACGCGAGGAACTCAAAACACTCACCGGAGTAAACCTTGAAGATCTGCACCGAGAATCTGTCGACGATCTCACCTTTAGCCTCGAGGGGGAGCCTGGAGTCTATCGTCGCATTGAAGAAGTCTTGGACTGTTGGTTTGAGTCTGGCTCTATGCCCTATGCCCAGCTGCACTACCCCTTTGAGAACGAGGACGTTTTCGCCAAAGGTTTCCCTGCCCAGTACATTGCCGAAGGCTTAGACCAGACTCGCGGATGGTTCTACACCTTGATTGTGCTGAGCACGGCGCTGTATGACACACATCCGTTTAACAATGTGATCGTCAACGGCATCGTGATGGCAGAAGACGGTAAGAAAATGTCCAAGCGGCTGAAGAACTACACGCCACCGGACGAGCTGATGGAAGAGTACGGCGCCGATGCCCTGCGCCTGTACTTGATCAATTCGGGCCTGGTGCGTGCTGAAGAACAGCGATTTGCGGACAGCGGCGTCAAGGATATGGTGCGGCGAGTGCTGCTACCCTGGTTGAACGCGTTTAGATTCCTTAACACCTACATCGCGATCGATCGATGGGTGCCCACTGCCGAGGCGGCGCCCAGTGACAACATCATGGATCAGTGGATTCTTTCCCGGCTGCAAACGCTTAAGTCCAACATTGCCCGGGAGATGGAAGGCTATCGACTGTATAACGTGGTACCTGACCTGTTCGAGTTTATCGAGGAGCTGACCAACTGGTACATCCGTTTGAATCGATCGCGGTTCTGGACCGAGGGACAAGACGCTGACAAAGAGGCCGCCTATCAAACCTTGTTTACAACGCTTTACGAGTTAAGCGTTAGCATGGCACCGTTTACGCCGTTCTTGTCGGAATCCATCTATCAGTCCTTGCGTCGCTATTTGCCCGAGGACTCACCTGAGTCGGTGCACCTGTGTCGCTATCCTGAGGCACAGCAAGAGTTGATCCAGCCGCTGCTGGAGCAAGCCGTCAACCGTATGCAGCACATCATTTTGCTCGGTCGACAAAAACGTAATCAGGAGAAGGTGAAAACCAAGTATCCCCTATCAGCCCTCACCGTGGTGCACAAAGATCAGGAGCTGCTTGAGGAGATCAGTCGGCTTGA
>JBCCNJ010000209.1:0-6099 GCA_039025905.1 Pseudomonadota bacterium
ACGGGCGGCATTCCCAATGAGATAGATACCGATACCTTCACCGGCTCCGCGAACGGCCAGGGTAAGGTGGAGGATCTGCTTTATGAGGCAGAAGTGCGGCATGAATTTCTCGATAACCTTAAGCTCACTGTGCGCGGCAGCGAACAGAAAACGGACTTCGATTATCAGAACACTTATGGACTCTACAACTATACGCCACCCCCCGGATTAGGACCGGGAGATACCACCTTATTCGGCTATACGCAGTGGGCAGAAACTGAATCAAAATCGACCTTTTTTGATGCTCAGCTTGCCTATCAAACAGATTGGTTCGATCAGCAACAAGATTTCGTCGTCGGCTACGCCTACGACAAAGGCTCATTTGATCGACTTTTTAGCGAGTACCTCGCCACGGGCCCATTTCAACTAGCCGATATCGATCAGCCACGCTTTGGTCTGTCCCCTAGCGAACTAGGGCCGTTGTCTCCATTTACGCTATTCGACACGAAGCTGAATTCCGTTCTAGCGGAGGCGGCTATTCGCCCTACAGACTGGCTGACCATCCTCGGTGGGATTCGCTATGACGAGCTAGATCAGACAACTATCAATTTTCGTCGCGGAAACGAGTTCATCGATCCCTACGATGATGACGAAACCACTATGCGTCTTGGGGTTACGGTTGGCGTAGCCGATGATATTAATGTCTATGCGAGCTTCGCCCAGGCATTTGTGCCACAGTTTGGCCTTAGACGCGACAACAATCCGGTCGACGCGGAGCGCTCGGATGGCTACGAGCTGGGCACCAAGGGCCTGCTGTGGGACGGGACCGTGTCCTTCGAAACTGGTATCTTTTACACGGAGCGCGAAAACGTCCCCCTCCCCGATCCTAACAACACGCCCACTGAATTCTTCGTGGTCAGTGCAGGCGAGGTAGAAGTGAAGGGCTTCGAGCTGTCCAGTAGCGTGCAACCCCTGGATGGACTTAGCGCCACGTTCAACCTTGGCTACACCGATATCGAGGTCACAGAAGGAGAGGATGACGTGGATACCCCGGTGTTTCCAGAATGGACCAGCAGTCTTTACCTCCGCTATGAGTTCCCGGGAGGCCCGCTGCAAGGTTTCAGTGCCGGCGGAGGCTATCGCTATATCGGTGATCGAGATGGGCAGCTGGTCGATTTTGACAGCTATACGGTATGGGATCTGAATTTTGGGTACCAGATTAATGGTGCCTGGGATGTTTCGTTGGACATTTTGAACGTCGCGGATGAAAAATATGTCGAAAACACCACGACAAACACCGTAAACAGACTGACTGGCGGGGCCGTATTGGGCCCTCCGTTGACTACCGTGCTGACCATTCGCGCGAGCTTCAACTGATATTCGTTGATCAGCAACGACACTCGTAGCCATTGGCTGTCGCTAGCTGAAAAAGGCACAAACAGGTAGCCTGCCATGCATCGATGGGAGGACGCTCTCTTCGAATCAAGTAGAACGATGGTTCGACCGCTATGATAATAGCGATCAGGAGCAGTCTCGAGCGGGAGCAGATAACGGATGGCGGAGCCAAGTGAACCAAGCGCCAAAGACTGGTTTGAACGAGGCTATCACTACAAGCGTAGCGGTGAACACGACAAAGCGCTAGACGCCTTTAGGGAGTCTATCAGGCTCAATCCCAGTATCGCCGCACCCTGGATAGGTCTGGCACAACTGCTGGACGTGAATAGTCAGTTCGAAGATGCTCGTCAGTGCCTGCTATATGCAACCCGCGCCGAGCCGGGAAATGTGATGGCACATCGGCACCTTGCATCTGCCTGCCAGCGTCTGGGCGATATCGAAGACGCACGCAGTGTCTATCAACGAGCGCTGGAGCTAGACCCTAACGATGGCATGGCATACCTGGGTCTTGGCCAACTACTTGAAGACATCGGCCAACCCGAGGCCGCCGCGAAAGCCTACCGTCAGGCGATCAAGTTCGAGCCCAGGGATAAACAGGCACTGGCTAACTTGCTAGGCTTGGGGCAGCAGGTTGACATCAGCGATGATATCGCGCGGGCAACTACTCTCCTTCCCACCTTAGATGCAACCGATCGCGCGCTCGTCGGTTACGGTTTGGGTAAGGCGCATGAGCAAAAAAAGCAATTTGACGCCGCGTTCAACGCTTTCATCATAGCCAATACGGCGCGCAGCGACGCATCGGAGGCCTTCCATAAGGATGGCTTTGATGCTCGTATTGATGTCATGGTCGATCTGTTTTCAAACGCATTTTTTCAAAAGCGCCGCGACTGGGGTGTCGCTACCGATAGGCCGGTTTTCATCGTCGGCCTACCGCGATCGGGCACAACACTGATCGAGCAGATTCTCGCATCCCATCCGGACTGTTTCGGTGCGGGCGAGTTAGCCGTGCTGACAGATCTTGCCACGGGCACACCCGATAGGCTAGGTGACGAATCTACCTACTGGCCTTACTGCGCGCCGCGTCTATCCAAATCTCAGGTTACTGACATCGCCAGTGAATATCTGGCTTCATCTACCCGCCGCGCCACCGATATCGCCAAGCGCGTCATAGACAAACAGCCGCTGAATTTCTGGCATCTTGGATTGATCGCCATCGCTCTACCAAAGGCGCGTATTATTCACTGTACTCGGGACATACGTGACTGTGGCCTATCCATATACACCCATAACTTTAACGTGCAGCAGAACTGGTCTACCGATCTCAACAACATCGCCCACTACTGGCAGGGCTATCGTAAGCTAATGGCGCACTGGCAAACTGTGAGCGGTCTTCAGATCCTCGATATTAGCTACGAGGATACAGTGAGCGACTTAGAGCAACAGGCCCGACGCTTGCTCGACTTTTTAAATCTGCACTGGGACGAGCGCGTGTTGGCGTTTCACAATAGCGAGCGCGCCGTGCAAACGCCCAGTCGCTGGCAGGTGAGGCAACCCCTGTACACGTCTTCGACCGAACGCTGGCGCAAATATGAGCCTTATTTAGCGCCCTTGCTTGATGCGGCGAGTAAAAGCAAAACGCGTGTTTAGTCTCATCCTCGTTTTTTTTTGCTGAAACACGACAAGATGACAGAAAGTTTACAGATCGCCTGTTTTGGGTAACACTTTTCCCCTGGATTGGCCTTTTTCATCTACACGCACCCGCTGGAAGAACAGACAAGCAGCGTGCGGAAGGTTGCGGGCACACCAAAAGCAGGGAGAGACGCGATGTGGGACAAGACGCTGGATGCGTTTATGTCGCATCTGATCAAAACGGGCAGGTTGGGCCTCACCTATCCAGATGGCCTAACGCGCTACTATGGTGATGGCTCTGAGCCCCGGGTCGCAGTCACACTGCATGAGGCCTCCCTGCCCCGCAAGCTTGTCATGGCGCCAGAGCTGGCAACCGGTGAAGCGTATGTGGACGGCAGCCTGACCATTGAGGGTGAAGATTTGTACGGCTTTCTGCAGTTGGCTGTGCAAAATCTTGCCACGCAAGGCCAACCCTGGTTCCGAGCGCCGTTAACATGGCTGCGACATATTGGGCGTTCCGTACAACAGTTTAATCCTGTAAAACTGGCCCGGCAGAACGTTGCGCATCACTATGATCTATCCGGCCAGCTATATGATTTGTTCCTCGATAAAGATCGCCAGTATTCTTGCGCCTATTTTGCCGAACCGACGATGACACTGGAAGAAGCGCAAGCAGCGAAGAAGCATCATATTGCGAACAAACTGCTCATCGAGCCTGGGATGCGCGTCCTGGATATTGGCTGTGGCTGGGGTGGCATGGGGTTAACGCTGGCAAGCGATTTTGGTGCCCAGGTTGTCGGTGTCACGCTCTCACAAGAGCAGCACGCTCTGGCAAGCCAGCGCGCTGACGCAGCCGGTCTGTCCGACAAGGTGTCCTTTCGTCTGATGGATTATCGGCATGTATCCGGCAAGTTTGATCGCATTGTGTCGGTGGGTCTGTTCGAACACGTGGGCGTTCCGCACTACGGTGAGTATTTCGGGAAGGTACGCGGTCTATTGCAGGAGGATGGCATCGCCTTGATTCATACCATAGGTCGCGCAGATGGCCCGGGCGCGACAAGCCCCTGGATCAACAAGTATATATTCCCCGGCGGTTATGTCCCGGCGATGTCTGAGGCTATTAAATTCGTTGAAAAACGCGATTTGATCGCCACGGATGTTGAGGTTTGGCGGCTTCACTACGCCGAGACCCTGCGCCACTGGTATGAGCGATTCATGGCGAATATCGATCAAGCGCGCGAGATATACGATGAGCGCTTCTGTCGCATGTGGCGCTATTACCTGCTTGCCTGCGAGTTCAGCTTTCGATTCGATAAACAAGTTGTTTTTCAGTTTCAGCTTGCGCCCAAGCAGTGCAACGTGCCGCTGACGCGCGACTATCTTTACCCGCCTGAAACTTCCCTGGTGCAGCGAGAAGCTGGATAGGCCCGGACAGTGCTGGAACGAAACGCGGGCGATTGCTAATTACAAGTATCTGCGGAATACTCTCTCCACGAACAACAAATCGCCCTCTGATGCATCGCCTCCAGCGTTAAACGACATTCTTTATTTGCCGCCTCATCCAATGGCACGCATAGCGATGTGGGGGCGCTGACTTTTGTCAAAGGTAGGCCGATCAAGGTCAACAGTATTATCACTTATTACAAGGCCACTCTATGAA
The DNA here is from genome assembly GCA_039025905.1 of Pseudomonadota bacterium. Classification (GTDB taxonomy): domain Bacteria; phylum Pseudomonadota; class Gammaproteobacteria; order Pseudomonadales; family Halieaceae; genus JARRPM01. Next base: position 4,664 of record JBCCNJ010000209.1, read on the forward strand.
AGCGCTTAGCTATAAACTGCTGTTCTGCTGTGCACTAACTCTTTTTGTATCTGCTCCGCTGACACTGTCGCAGACGCGCTATTCCGGTTCAGAGTTCAGCATGCGCTCCCCCGTATTCGCTCGCAATGGAGTGGTATCGACAAGTCATCCACTGGCCAGTCAGATCGGATTACAGGTGCTCAAAGATGGCGGCAACGCCATTGATGCGGCGATTGCCGCGAACGCAGCGCTGGGACTGATGGAGCCCACCGGCTGCGGTATCGGCGGCGATCTATTCGCCCTGGTTTGGATTGCAGAAGAGGGAAAGCTATACGGACTGAACGCCAGCGGCCGAGCAGGTCTGGAAAGCACACTTGAACGGTTTGCGAAGGACGGTCTGGACTCGGTTCCCACGCAAGGCGCTTTAGCGGTAACTGTGCCCGGCACCGTAGACGGCTGGTTTATGTTGCACGACAAATTTGGCAGCCAACCCATGACTGATTTGCTGGCACCAGCCATCGAGTATGCCCGTGAAGGATTCGTGCTTACCACACAAATCGGCGCAAGCATGAAACGTACCCTTGAGTATTTCGAAGGGCAGGGTTATCCCAACCTTCGGGCGACCTATCAGATCGATGGTCAGTGGCCCGCGCCTGGTACGCTTTTTCGCAATCCCATGCTGGCGAAAAGCTATGAACTAATCGCCCAGCAAGGCCGATCAGCCTTTTATGACGGCCCAATAGCGGAGGCCATCGTCACCGCCGTGCAGGATCAGGGTGGGCACCTGACCCTGCAGGACTTCAAAGAACACCACGGCGACTGGGTAGAACCGGTAAGCACCGACTATCGCGGCTACGAACTTTGGGAGATCCCCCCCAACGGGCAAGGGATCGCCGCGCTACAGATGCTCAATATTCTCGAAACATACGATTTCAGCGCGATACCCTTTGGCAGTAAAGAACATATCCATTTGTTTACCGAAGCGAAAAAATTGGCGTTTGAAGATCGCGCCAAATACTACGCCGACCCGGAGTTTGCCGATGTACCCGTAGAAATTCTGATCAGCAAAGACTATGCGCGTGAGCGCGCAAAGTTAATCAACCCCGAGCGCGCCGGACAATTCGAAGCGGGCGATGCACCCAGCCATGGCGATACAATCTACCTTGCGACGGCTGACAAAGACGGCAACATGGTGTCGCTGATCCAAAGCAACTTCTGGGGAATGGGCAGCGGTGTAGTCCCTAAAGATGCAGGGTTTATGCTGCAAAATCGCGGTGCCGCGTTTTCCTTACAGGCCGATCATAACAATCGGTTGGAGCCGGGCAAGCGACCGTTCCACACCATCATTCCGGCATTCGTGACGAAGGACGGTAAACCTTATTTTAGCTACGGCGTGATGGGGGGCTACATGCAGCCCCAGGGCCATGTTCAGGTACTGATGAATATCGTCGACTTTG
>JBCCNJ010000210.1:0-5991 GCA_039025905.1 Pseudomonadota bacterium
TCTCTTTCTCACTTTCTCACTATCTCACATTCTTACCCTAATCGTGGCAAACTAACTAAATGCGTTTTAGGCGGAAAACGGGGATTCTTGTTGTTTAAAGCAACTGTTCTAATGATTCAGCTGCTGGCCATTGCCTCGACCGCTAATGCCCTAGTTGGAAAGAGAGAACTTCCAATCTCGGTCGAGTCATTTGATAGTTTTGATGTATTTCGACCACTCGATATTGAGGCAGATATGCGAGTTGGCGGTATTGCCGCCACTGCAGAATCCATCTGGATTGGTTCCGATTTCGGACTATTGGAGTACGACAAAAGAGAGAATAAATGGTGGGTTCGAGGTATTGGTGAGGGCTTGCCAGGCGATCAGGTCTCTGGCCCTATTGAGGTGGATGGCGGAATTGTTTTTCAGATACGTGATGTGGAGTCCAGTGGCCGGCCGAAACGAAAGCGCTACTTTCTTGATTTAGATCTGAATCAGTTGATTGAGATTCCAGTTTCTTCTCATTATTACTGGTATGACGGGCTGCTATGGACAATTGGAATCAACTCAATTTATGCCATTGACCCTCGGGACCCCTCTCATTTACGTATCCATGAAATAGAGGTTACGGATGAGTTTAAGTACAGAGGTGTTGGTGGTCTAGCGCTTGCCGTAACTGATGAATACATATATTTCGCTTCAGCTGGGCAGCACAATAACGAAACTGATCTGTTTGAAGGTGGTGGTGTGGGCGTCTACGATCGGTCTGACGGAAGCTGGGAGGTTTTCAGACCGGGTGAAGATACTTTTGATGGGTATTCATGTGACGTTGTTTTCGATGGTGCCTTTGCTTATGCGGCACATTGGCATGAAGATCGGGGTTTAACGCGTTTTCAGCCAGGAAACAGACGCTGGAGTCGTTTGAAGGAGAGCGATTCGGGTGATGCACTAGGTGGCCGCCTGCTACATAACAGTGGCGATAGCTTGTGGATCGGACGGCAGAGCGGCCTGCTCCGTTACTACCCTGAAACGAATCAGTCGGTGCAGTATCGCATGGAAGACGGGTTACCAGGGTACATCGTCAGCGGAATTTCTTCAGATCACAAGGCGACTTGGGTTTCCGCGTACGCCTACTCCGCCTCTCCAAGCGGGTGGTCCGTTGGAATCGCTCGGTTTCACGAACCCTCAGCGTCAGATAAAGAGTCGATTTCCATTTTTTTAACAGTCTTTTTTCTGTTTGCAAGTGTCTGTATGGCGCTAATCGCGCGTAAACGACGGTCAAATATTCCTGCTAAACCAACTGGATCGTCACGGATCGAATTTGATTAGCGTCGGCATTAGCGCTTAGTACAGTCGCGATGAACGCAAGGGGGCCATCGCAGGAAGATCTACCCCGCTTTGGGCACCTGTGTTGCGATCCGTCCCATCAGAGTGATTGTACTAAGCCAGCAGATGGTCATGCTTTGGGCTTGAACTGAATCCCCTGTGCATGGCGAACAGCGATCATGCAGTTCGAACCTCTATGCACCTGAACGTACATTCGACAGGCTTCAACTAAGGGAACAGACTGGACGAGAAGTAGCACGTTGACTCCGGTTGCAGCAGCGCCGGCTACCAACTACCTTAGCATCAACCTCAGCAGCGTAAAGGAAATGAACCATGAGCTACACCGACGCCAAAAGCGCTCAATGCCACCAGCGTTCAGGCAGCATCGAATTACGCATCGAATCCAGACTGGCTGATCTTGGGGAGTTTTCGGTGCGGCGTGCCCTACCCACGCGGCAGAGACGAATGGTGGGGCCATTTATTTTTTTTGATCATATGGGCCCAGCCGTGTTCCCACCGGGTGAGGGCATCGCGGTACGACCACATCCCCATATTGGAATCGCAACCATCACCTATTTGTTTGAAGGTGAAATCATGCATCGCGATAGTCTGGGTGTCGTGCAGCCAATCACCGCAGGCGCCGTCAATCTGATGGTAGCCGGACGCGGTATTGTTCATTCAGAGCGTGCGGGGTCCGACCTGGATGTGGATGCGCAACTGCATGGCATTCAAAGTTGGATCGCCCTGCCCGTCGAGACGCAAGAGATTGCGCCTGCGTTTACACACTACCCAAATACAGATTTACCCGAACTCAAGCGCGATGGCGCCACGATTCGCATCATCATGGGTGAGGCTTTCGGTGAGCGCTCACCCGTAGAGACATTTTCTCGTACGCTTTATCTGGAAGTGCTGCTGGATGCCGGTGCAACACTCACCTTGCCTCAAGAAGAGGAGCTCTCTCTTTATGTGGTCGATGGGGAAATCGAAGTCGACGCAGAACAGGTGGAAGCCGGTGTGATGGTCGTGGCCTGTCCTAAGAAAGATGTTTCGATCACAGCCAAAGGGGATAGTAGAGTGATGGTTATAGGTGGCGACAATATCGGGCCCCGAAACATCTACTGGAATTTCGTATCGACGACACGTGAGCGGATCGAGCAGGCGAAGCAGGATTGGCGCGAGCAGAAATTTGACTCCGTACCAGGCGATCCTGAATTCACGCCGCTGCCCTGACTTGAGAAAACAGCTTGCCCTAAGTTTCCCGTATGGGGTAGCTCACCGCTTGCTGCGCTATTGAGGTCTTAACAACTACCCACTAATAAATTTTCACGTACCGGGCCAAACGCTATGCCAGCGCGCTGCGGTGGCCTGCTCCCCTTCGACATAGGCCATCGCCGCCTCCAACATTGTCATAGACGTATTGGGTTTCTCGCCACGGGCAATAGCCTGTAGGTTGAGACAAAACCAACCAAGGTAGCCGAAAAAGTTCGCCGCCAGTGCATCATCCGCTCCCGCATCGGGGCCGAGCTGATCTGGCGTAACCGGATCCAGCCGATTCTCGTAGTCGGGAAAGACTTCAATGTCGCCGTTTAGCAACTTGGTCACGGCATGAGCGTCGGTGCAAAGAGGGCGTCCAAGGCCAATGATGTCTAGCACCTTCGCGTCCAGCGCTGCCGCCATACCCGCACGTGTTCGGAAGCCGCCCGTTATCATCAAGGGACATTGAACAGTGCGTCTCGCATCTTCTGCATACTGCATAAAGTAGGCCTCGCGCTTGATGGTGCTCTCGCGTACAAAGCCTCCTGAGGAGGGCATCTTGGCCCCGAGCACCGGCACGGGCTGCTCGAAATTCCCGCCAGAGACTTCTAGCAGGTCGACGCCGCGCTCTGCCAACCAACGCGCCACGGTCAGGCTCTCTTCGTGGGAGAAGCCGCCTTTCTGGAAGTCAGCGGCGTTGAGTTTGACGCTGATTGGATAGTCTGGCCCAACCACTTTACGCACCCGATCAAAAATCTGAAGCAACAAGCTCGCACGATTTTCTAGGGCTCCACCCCACTGGTCGTCGCGCTTGTTAGTGCGTGGGGAGAGAAACTCGCTGAGCAGATTGCCATGGGCTGAGTGAATTTGTACGCCAGTGAAACCTGCATCCTTGGCGGCCTCTGCCGTTATTTCGTAGCGATCAATCACACCCACGATCTCATCATGCTCCATGGCGCGGGGTGCATGGAAATGTTCGGCAGGCAGCTCCAGTGGTATCGCCGAGGGGGCAACCGGTTGCTCGCAGCACAGCGCGGGGGAAGCACGACCGGCGTGAGAGATTTGCATCCAAAAATGATTCCCGCTGCGTTTACCTGCCTCAGCGAAGGCGGCCAATTTGTCCAGCCCGCCATTGTTGTCGACTGCGACGTTGCCAGGTCGCTCCAAATACCGGCGGTCGACAAACACATTGCCGCTAATTAGAAGGCCGCATCCGCCGTCCGACCACTGACCGTAGAGATGAATCAGTTCCTCACTCGCGCAATTATCCGGATCGGCCAGGCCCTCGGTCATGGCGGACTTACCAAATCGGTTTTCTATCACCGCGCCGCACGGCAGGGTTAAAGGCGTTTCAAAATCAACCGTCATACCACTCTCCAAACGATGTGGATTCTCGAGCAAAAATAGTGTGGGATTAGCCCGCCTTACGCGTCCGAAGCAAGGTCTCGTCCTTCAATGGAATGTCGATCTCAAGCTGCAGCGTATTGCTATACCGATTATCGAAGTTGGCGAGACAAATCGCCATTGTCAGCTCCACTACCTCTTGATCGCTGTAGAACGCCTTAATGGCCTCGACATCTTCATCGCGAGTACTGCTGGAATTGCGTGTGACGTGGTCGGCATATAGCAGCGTCGCCTGCTCCTGCTCGTCAAATAACTCGCTGTGACGAAAAAAGGGCAGCGCGTCAAGCTGATCTTGCGAGATGCCGGCCTCTAACGCCAAACCGGAGTGAAAGCTGTAGCAGTATTCGCAGCCATTGATTTGAGAGGCATAGGTAAACGCCAGCTGTTTATAACGCTGAGAGATTGAGCCCTCGACAATAATCGACTGATACATGGATGACCATGCATCCAGAACATTTGGCTTGTGCGCCATCACGCCGAAGAAATTGTAGATCTTGCCGAAAGCGCTCTTTAGGCCTTTAAAGATGGTAGCGGCTTTGCCTGTGGCATCGGCTTCAGCGACGGGTTTGATGACGGGCATTGGCTTTCCTCCGTTGAGGGGTTCTATGATGGTCTCGACGGTCACCCAGATCTCTTGTCTCGCGAGCGATCGCCGATTGTTGAGTGCTCGTTCAAGTAAGTATAGGCCAGCGTGTAACGCATGCAAGCGAGTCGGGTTTATTGCCGAAAAGCGATGCTGGCCGAAACGCACAGCAGGAGTGCTTCATCCAATGGCTTGGAGCGAGGCGTATCGCAATACTTAGCGCTAGGGCTGCTGCTCGACCATCACAGACGTGGCAGGATTCAAATCATCTCTAGGGTCAGTCACGTATCCCGCCGCAAAGGATACTGTAGTTACCTTATCTGTCGAATCCAGGCAGAGTTTGTGGTTGTTGTCGCCGTCTCCCAGATCTGCGAGCGCAAAGGGAGTGAGTTCGTTTACGGTGCCGTCGTGACTGACAGTCGTGACTTTATAAACAAGGCGTTCTACATCGTCAGCGGGCTGGCTATTGGGTTTGGTAATGCCGCCAGCCCAGGTGGCCCTGACGATCTGCCGGGTGCCTTCCGGACAACCACTGCCACCACCAAAGGGCAATGCTGTGCCTTCCTGATCAAGCGCCCACTCCTGATGAGGAACCACCTCAGCCCACACTAGAGTGGGTCCGGCCTCGAGGGGAATAACCTCGACACTGGTGCCTTTAAAATTTGCACTTCTATCTGCGCTGAGTATGTTGCCTACAATCTCCACGCGAGCCGGTTGATCGTCGATACTGCCATACTGGCCTACCAGCAATACGGTTCTCAACTCCCCTTTATCGTCTGCCGGAGCGAGTGTCAGGCAGGTCACCTCACCGATCGCGCCTGACGCTGTGGTCACTTTGAAGTCACCGGGCTCAACAGTGCCTGGGTCTACCTCGTGTGAAAAAATGACGGGCATTCCATCCTTATTGCGGGAGCCCTCACAAATAAAACGGCCCGAAAAAAACGGCAGGTCATCGTCTAATCCGTAAAACGCAGACACGAGCGCTACCTCGCGCCCGTCACCGGCAAGGGTAGTCGTGACATCGGTGTCTGTGATATCGACCTGATCGTAGCTGTCCAGCTGACGTTCGTAATCGGAAAACAGAGCGCTAATGGGGACACGCCCACAGCCAGCGAGTAACAAAGCGACAAGGCATAATGCCGGTGACTTGAGGTGGCTCATCATTAGAAACACATCCTCCGACGTCTCAGCTTGAACGATTAAAAATGACACAGATAGGGTGACTATCTGTGTATATTAGAGTTAGGATACTGACATAGCTTCTGTCATAACCTAATAATAACGATGGTACAGAGAATCTTGAGAAGCACAAGACACGAATCGAGGCTTGCTCACTTCAGGGTGCGCTTCCTATGCGTGATTGTTGTCATCAGCTTAGTGAGCAACGCACTGCCTACGCGCGCACAAACTGGTGCGCTAGAAGAAATCATCGTGACTGCCAGCAA
>JBCCNJ010000211.1:0-5951 GCA_039025905.1 Pseudomonadota bacterium
CACAGGACCTTGACGCGGACAGCTGGCAACGTTTGCGAAGTGTTTTTTTGGAAAAGAAATTAATTTCGGAAAACGAAAAGGGTCAGTATTTGCTCAGCCGTGATCTGCACAACATTAGCTTCGATCAACTCAAAAAGTGGGTGAACGGCGAAATAGCTCTCACTGCTGAGAAACCGCTCGGGCGATTAGAATTCCAGCAACAAGCCTATCGCCTGTTGCAGCAACAAAGGCACCAACAACAAGATACATTAGATATCAACCTCGCGGATCTGTTTTCCAAATGAACATCGATTTAGTTACGAAGCCACTGGCTGCCGTATTAGTGATCCTAGCGCTTTCGGCCTGTAGCAGCGGCCAGGCACCAACCCCGGGTCAGCTCGACCTGCCAGCGTTGCGGGGTCAGTGGGTGGTTGTCAATTACTGGGCAATCTGGTGCAAACCCTGTATCCAGGAAATACCTGAACTTAACGAGCTCGATCACCTTCCGCAGGTCGCTGTGTTCGGCGTTAATTACGACGGCACCGCAGGTGAACAGCTGCGCCAGCAGGTAGAGACACTAGACGTGCAGTTTCCGACTTTAGCCGTCGACCCGGCCGAAACACTGGGTGTAGAGCGTCCGATGGTCTTGCCGACTACCTTCATCATTAACCCGCAGGGTCAACTGCAGGATACGCTGATCGGCCCGCAAACACTGCAAACGCTGGCAAATGCCACAGAGCAAGTTTTGGGAGCAAAACCCGATGGTTGATGTGGAACAAAAATTTCGGCCTCTGCAGTTCACCGGGTACTCCGAGACTGAAATGTTGCAAAGGGCTGCTCAATACCGCAGCGAGATGTCAAAACGCCGCAGCGTACGGGAATACAGCTCCGACCCTGTTCCCGCATCAGTTATTGAGAACTGTATCCTGACTGCAGGGAGTGCGCCCTCCGGCGCTAATCGCCAGCCCTGGCATTTCAGTGTTGTTTACAGTCGGGAGGTCAAGCGACAAATACGACTTGGAGCCGAGGAGGAAGAACGCGCATTTTATGAACATAGGGCGCCCGATGACTGGCTTGAAGCATTAGCGCCTTTGGGCACAGACGCAAACAAACCGTTTCTAGAAAATGCGCCGGCGCTAATCGTTATTTTTGCAGAGAAGTTCGGGTTCGATGCAGAGGGTAATAAGCTGAAAAACTACTACGTACCTGAATCAGTTGGTATTGCAACTGGCATGCTAATAAGCGCTTTACATCACGCAGGGCTTGCGACACTGACGCACACGCCGAGTCCGATGAAGTTTCTCAACCGAATACTCGACCGACCTGAACGTGAAAAGCCCACAATGATCCTGGTTGTGGGCTATCCCGGACTGAGCGCTGAAGTTCCTGATATTCAGCGCAAGACACTGCTTGAAATAGCCAGCTTCAAAGACTGAGGATGCAGGCGGTCTCCTTCATACTGTTGCGGAAAGGGCGAGAACGAAACAAAAAAAAGCCGGCACTAAGGCCGGCAGGTCAGGAGTCTCTAGCGGGTATCACGGTCATGACCTGGATGGAATCCCGCAAGGCCGATATTACAAAGGGCTCCTCATGAGCACCGGTGCAAAAAAGCAGCCATCGTAATCTCAGACAACCCCAGCATTACTAAAGTTCCACGTACATGATGAAAAATCGTAATTTGAAGACGGTGTTCGCACGCGTAGTATGCGAGCCCCGAACGAAGTTGGACAGCAACGTACTGTGATACTAGGCTTGATCTGTTATTTTTCGAGGCATCCGCCTCTCAGCAAGGAATTGACTAATGAGCAAGATTTATTCTGACAATTCAGAAACCATAGGCGGAACGCCATTGGTGAAAATTAACCGAATAAGCGACGGCAACATTTTCGCTAAATTAGAGAATCGCAACCCAGCTATGTCCGTGAAGTGTCGGATCGGTACCAGTATGGTAATCGCTGCAGAGAAAGATGGTGTCTTGAAGCCAGGTATGACCATCGTAGAGCCGACTAGCGGTAATACTGGCATCGCACTCGCATTCGTGGCCGCTGCCCGCGGTTATCACTGTAAGCTCGTCATGCCCAACACCATGAGTCTTGAGCGACGCATGCTGATGAAGTCCCTGGGTGCGGAGGTCGTGTTGACCGAGGGTGCGAAAGGCATTCCGGCGGCAATGCAAAAAGCGGAAGAAATCATCGCCTCAGATCCGGAGCAACACTGGGGTCCACACCAGTTCGAGAACCCAGCCAATCCAGCGGTACATGAAGAAACGACCGGTCCCGAGATATGGCAGGACACCGACGGGCAGATCGATATTCTCGTGTCCGGAGTAGGAACTGGGGGAACGATTACTGGCGTTTCGCGCTATATCAAGCTAAAGAAGGGCAAGCCCATCCTTTCTGTGGCAGTCGAACCTGATACATCCACGATGATCACCGCCGCCAAAGCCGGGGAGGAGCCCATCCACGCACCACACAAAATTCAAGGTATTGGCGCCGGAATACTGCCGGCAAATCTCGATCTGGAGATGGTTGATCAGGTGGAACAGGTGTCCAGCGAGGAGGCCATGGAATGGGCACACAGACTCATGAAGGAGGAAGGAATACTCGCAGGGGTATCCTGCGGCGCGGCAATGGCTATCGCGCATCGTATATCTCAGATGGAAGAGCACAAAGGCAAGACCATTGTTGCCATTCTGCCAGACTCGGGTGAGCGATATCTAACCTCACCACTATTTGCTGGTGAGTTCTCCGAAAACGAAACCGTGCAGGCCACGGTTACCTGACGGCAAGGACGAGTTCGTAAGATGGTACGGCGTTTTTATCATTGGGACAACGCGACCTTGCAAAGCTGACTCTAGCTGCGATCTCGCAGCAGAGTCAGTCGCTCTTTCACTGCCGGCCACTCGCTCTGTATTACGCTGAAGTACACAGAGTCTCTGACCACATTATTCTGCACAATCATATGGCTGCGTAGAACACCTTCTCTCGTAGCACCGATGCGCTCTAGAGCGCGCTGGGAACGCATGTTACGCGAGTCAGTTTTAAACTCGACACGTATACAACCCAGACTATCAAAAGCGTGTGACAGCAGCAGCCACTTCGCCTCCGTATTTGCTCCCGTACGCTGCCAATCCTGCCCCAACCAGGTCCAGCCGATTTCCAGTGAACGATGTTGTAGCCGAATATTGAGAAAGCGCGTGCTGCCAATTGGTTTGTTCTTACCCGTCTCGACAATGACAAATGGCACTTCATTGCTAGCTTCTCTTGCCTCGTCTATCCAGTGACGAACGTCGGCCAAATCAACGAAGCAGGAGCGGGGCATAAAGCGCCAGTCATCTGCATTGCGGCCTCGGTTATACAACCCCTGCGCGTGGTCCTGTGTCATTGGTTCTAGTCGGACCAACTGACCCTCTAAAACGCATGGTACAACTGGACTCTCCAATGTCATGGCAAAATCACGGACGAACCGGTGGTCCGCCGAGACTCAAGATCTCGGTGGGCTTGCTGAATATCGCTCAGCTTGTAGCGCTGGCCAATTTCGATCCTGATCGTTCCCGATTGGAGACGCTGGAATACGTCGCTAGCGCTGGCGCGCAACTCTTCCGTAGATGCGGTATAGGTGAACAGCGTGGGTCGCGTAATATACAGTGAGCCTCGCCCGGCCAAAGCCTGCAGATCAAAGGGTTCTGGCGAGCCGGAGGCATTACCAAAGCTAACCATTAGACCGCGCGGGCGCAGACAATCTAGCGACAATTCAAAGGTATCCTTGCCAACGCCATCGAAAACCACGGGAAGCTTCTCGCCACCCGTTATCTCCAGCACCCGCTCCAGCACATTTTCTGTTCGATAATTAATCACATGGTGAAAGCCGTGATCAAGAGCCAGAGCCGCCTTGTCATCGCTGCCAACTGTACCGATCACCGTCGCGCCAAGACTGGCGGCCCAGCGTCCGAATATCAATCCGACGCCGCCGGCGGCAGCATGGAATAGGCAGGTTTCGCCGGCTGCTAGTGGATAGGTTCTCTGCAACAGGTATTCGGTGGTTTGTCCCTTCAATAGGATGGCAGCCGCCTGTTCGAAATCGATCCCATCGGGTATTGGTACCAGTCGCGCTGCGGGTAGATTGAGCGCCTCGGCGTAAGAACCAAAACCCGCGGTACTGTAAGCAACGCGATCTCCAACCGCGAAGTCAACGCCCTCTCCTACCGCCGAAACAACTCCCGCCCCCTCCAGACCGATACCGGTGGGCAGCGGCAGAGGATACAGCCCGGAACGATGGTAGGTATCGATGTAGTTTAGACCTATAGCTTCATTAGCAACCTGGACCATGCCGGGACCAGGAGGTTCCAGCTCAATATCCACAAGCTGTAATACTTCAGGTCCACCCGCTTCGTTAACCCTCACGGCCTTTACCATCGAAAGTCCTCTTGTAGTCGGTTGTTTATCGACTAGTGTACCCTGTCGGTAGAGTTGATACATGCCAAGGCCTGTTCAGAAAGGGTACAAAAGGAAACCGTTGCTCGAATCACTGACACTAGACAGACGCTTACGCCTGGCGCTTGATGACCTCGGTTTCGCCAAGGCCAGCGCGGTACAGCAGCAAGTGATCCCCCCGGCGCTGCGCGGTACCGACATACTATTCAGCGCGGAAACGGGCAGCGGCAAGACCCTGGCGTATCTGATTCCACTCGTTCAGCGCTTACTGAGCGAGGACTACTCGTCACGTGATGGGCCTAATGCGGTAATACTGGCACCCACCCGCGAATTAGCGCGGCAGATTCACAAACAGTGCTCAGCACTCTTGTCCAAAACCCCCTTTCGCAGCTACGCCATCACTGGCGGCGAAGCATTCAAGTATCAGCAATCACTGTTTCGCAGAGCGCCAGAAATCATTGTCGCTACGCCGGGCAGGTTGCTAGAGCACAGCGACAAGGCGAGCACCAGTCTGTCCGAAACCCAGATACTCGTACTTGACGAGGCCGATCGCATGCTCGATCTCGGTTTTCGCGAGGATGTGCTGACCCTACATGGCCGCTGTAAAGGCTTGAGCCAGACATTGATGACGTCTGCGACAATGCATCACAAGGCAGTCATCGAGGTGAGTAAATCGCTGTTGCGCTCGCCACAACGGATTGACATGGATCCAGCGCACCAGGCCCATAGCCAGATTGAACATCAATGCATGCTTGCCGATAGTCCATCTCACAAAGACAAGCTGCTTGTCGCGCTGCTGAGCTCCGAAGCTTACTCGCGCGCGCTCGTATTCGCCAATAAGCGCAGTGTGGTGACACGACTGTCCAAACTACTGCGAGCAGGCCAGCTACGCTGTGACTGCCTGCATGGAGATATGACAACCGAAGCGCGGCGCGCGGTGCTGACGCGTTTTAAGGACGGTAAAGTATCTATACTTTGTGCCAGCGATCTCGCGGCTCGCGGCCTGGACGTTGAACAGCTGGACCTGGTGGTCAATTACGACATGCCAAGCAGCCCAGACAGCTACCTGCACCGCACGGGCCGCACAGGTAGAGCCGGCAACTCGGGTGTGGCGATATCGATGGTCACCGCCGCAGACTGGCCGGCGCTAGTCAGTATTGAAGACCAGCTTCAAATGCAACTGAGTCGGCGCCACCTGTCCGGTCTGAAGCCGCACTTTAAGGGACTTGAAAGACAAAGGCTCACTCGCAAATCAGGCGCGCGAACACACAGCAAAGCCAATCGAGTTGACCGCAACACAGGCAACGAAATCCCCGTAAAGCGTCGTTCGAAAAGCAAGCCCCATAAGCAGCGTAAAAGTGGGCTAATTGATGGGCACGCGCCTCTGACTAAAAATAGAGGACCGAAAAAGCGGTAATTCGCATCCATTCCAATCAGTATCCAATTTGGCTGCACCGTGGCTCCATATTTCGGTTAGAATCTCGTCCCCCAAGCATCTTATAGGGCCCTAGTCATGTCTAATCCCTTACTTGAGCAACA
>JBCCNJ010000212.1:0-5884 GCA_039025905.1 Pseudomonadota bacterium
CAGCATCACGCATACGGCTATGCCAACCGCCGCACCATAAAAAATCCAAAACTGTCGCCAGCTATACGCCAAGTGTCGTCTCAACGAGTATTAAACGAAATGATCCAGATAGTAATATAACATAATAATCTTATTTTTATAGAGTGGCTCGCACTTCGTTCGCCAACGTTCTTGAATGGATCTGCCGCGCGGTAAGACACCGTGTCACCGTACCACTTAGGCATATATATTTTGGCGCGAGGTACTCACAAGCCACCCTACAGCTCCGCCTGGCGTAGGTGCTCCCAACGGTCATCTATCGCGAGGACATGCCAAGCCAAGGTCAGGATTCGACCTCTCGCTGTTGTTACAGAGATAATTATCGATGCTATCGCAATGTGGGGGTGTGCGCGAAGCGCTAGGTTCGCGCACCTGGGGAGATTGAACCGCGGACTTTCCGCTTAGACTGCTGTATACGCTCAATTGTGGAAGCGCGTTGCGCTAACACCCCCGGCATTTTATGAGCTACGTAACCGTTACGAACTAGCTTATGACCGCAAGAGACTCGTCGAAAATTCGGAGCAATTCCTCGATATCCTCCTGCGTCATAACTGAGGATAGAATCAGACCGCCGCCGGGGATGATATGCGCACCTCTGTCGAGCATGGCCCGGTGCAGGCGCGAACCTAACTCCAGTCCTCCATTCAACATCACCTGGTAGAAGTCGCGATAATGTCGGATGCGTTTATTTCCGAAGACAACACAAATCAGCGATGCTCGCCCTGCCGCGTGCCCGTCAATACCGCGTCGGGCAAATCGGGCATCGATACCTGAGCGGAGCTGATCCCCCAGTACATCTAGATGACCTAGACAAGCCTCGTCCAGCGCGTCTAGCGCGGCTATCCCAGCGACCATCGATAATGGATTCGCAAAATGTGTTCCAGAATGTTCTACCAGTGATTCTGTTTTAAGCTGATCAAAGACCTCCATGTAACGCGCCTTGCCACCAATAGCTCCGATAGGTAAGCCGCCGCCAATAACCTTGCCGAAGGTGGACAGATCCGGTTCTATGCCTACCGCACCTTGCGCTCCTCCATGATGGATACGAAAGGAAAAAACCTCATCGTAGATCAGTACAATGCCGTACTGCGTACACAGGTCTCGCACTGCCTCGAGATAGTCCTGTTCGCCCGTCACAAAGCCCATGCGTGAAATGCACGGATCGATAATCACCGCCGCCAGCTCGTCCTGGTGACTATGGAGTATGTGCTTTGTTTCCTCGAGCTGATTAAAGGGAAGAACAACCGTATCAGTGTGAGTATGCTGCGTTAGCCCAGGAGTCGCGGCCACCGCTTTGGGTGTCGTCTCTGGGCCAGCAGCGTCCAGCGAGGGGGTGAGACTAAACTCCATGGCGTCGTAGCTGCCATGGTACGCGCCTTCTGCTTTCGCCACCTTATCGCGACCTGTAATCGCTCTGGCTGCGCGCAGGGCAAACATAATGGCTTCGGAACCCGATGTGCAAAACCGCACCTGCTCTACAGACGAAACGCGGTCACAGAGTCGTTCCGCCAAATCGATCTCAGGCAAAGTTGGCATGCCTGTGCTCAACAGCTTATCGATCTGACTGTGAACCGCCTCAACAACAGGTGCGAAGCCATGTCCGTGCACGAGAGCAGACATATTATTGATGCAATCGATGCGGGTTACACCATCCGCGTCCGTCACGCGACATCCTTTTCCGGAATCGGCATAAATCGGATGGGGGCGGAAAAAGACACTGTGTCGAGTATTGCCTCCCGGGAGACTACTAGTGGCTCTAGCGTGGTTTAAAGCGGAAAGGGATGGGTTATGTTCTTGCATCGTCAAAAACGTCCTGGCTGTTTTTCATAATAATAACATAGGTATGTTATTTTATAAAACGAACTGCCACCGCTTAGGAGTAGCTATTGGATTCCGTTGTTTGCTAACCTTTGCGTGGTTTTCAGGGAATCAGAAACTCAATGGTACAAACATCTAACACCCATAAGGACGACACGTACGAGAATGCAAAGCTTGGGAAAAAAGGCCAGGCAACTCGCGATATGCTGGACAAAGCCATTTTAGAGCTGGTCAATGAACGCGGATTCACTAATTTTCGATTACAGGATCTCTGCGAACGCACCGGACTGACCATAGGCGCATTCTATTTCCACTACGAAAACAAAGATCGCGCCCTAGAGGCTGTCGCCGCGAAGGCCGCTGGAGACGTGTTCGCGACCATTGGAGCAGACATCGCGGACCAACCTCTAGAGGACGTATTTCGGCATGTGATAATGGATTACCAACGCGCCTACAGCCATCCCGAATTGCAGGAAATGACCAGAATGCTGCGCGCCATGATTCCGGCAAACAGTATCGTCACTGAGACGTATTTTTCTGCTCGCAGCAACATCATTCAAGAACTGACGCAGGCTGCTACCAAAGACAGAAAACGCGCTGGGTTAAAGCCAGGGCCTGAGCGAGCGATCATTGAGTACCTGTTCTCAGGCCTTGCAGATTTCTTTGAGCTTTTGTATTTGGGAGAGGACAAAGAGTTAAAGCGATCAGCTGGGAGCGAAAAAAAGATCGCACAGCGCCTGGCAGGCATCTGGTACCGCGCGATTATGGACGCTTAAATCTGGAGATCGGCCAGGTAGTTCAACACCAGGATAAAGCCGCGGGGTATCGCTGTTTCAAAGCGCGTAGCTGACTCTACAAAGCACCAGGCACATCGCCGCGGCATCACTGCTGCGACCACACCCATAGAGCCATATACCTGTCTAGCCTGCAGATTAAGCGTGGCCATACATTGCCAATAATCAGGCACTACTCTACTTATCAGCAGTAACGCTGTCCTTTCCCGCTTCGCACCTTGCTAGTTTCACAGATACAAAAGCAAATCTTAAAGCGCTGAGTAACAGCTTCATCATCCGTGACGAACCTGGCCTGGCGCAGTCGCATGGAACGCGCCGCGCATTGCCATATAACATATATATGTTATTTTTATTGCATGCCATCCATTCCGGTAGCTAGAACGACCAAAGACGCCACGTTCTCGTTTCAAGAACGTGTGGCATATGGTGTGGGTTCTGTCGGCACAGGCCTGTATTTTAGCGTTCCCAGTGTCCTACTACTCATTTACATGACTGACGTTTTAGGAATCGCGCCCACTTTAGCAGCGGTGGCTATTTTTATACCCAAGCTCGCAGGCGCGCTATTCGATCCGATCACCGGGTATCTCAGCGATCGCACGCACGGCAAGCTGGGCAGACGCCTTCCCTGGATGATGGCCGGTGGCTTAGTGATTGCGCTGTGCCTGTTCGCACTTTTTGCTGCCCCATTCACCGGCGTGCAGGCTTTTGTTTACATTCTGCTGTGCTACTTGCTGAGCTCCCTGGCTTACTCTGCGTGTGCCGTGCCCTATCTGGCGATACCAGCAGAAGTCACTTCCAACCCAGAATCCCGCACTGGCTTGATTTCCTACCGGATGATTTTATTGATGATGGGTGTTTTAGCAGGCTCCGCTTTAGCGCCCTGGCTGGTGGAGTATGGTGGAGGTGGATCACAGGGATACCGTTACATGGGGGCCGCTATCGCGTTGCTCGCTTTGTTCTCGTTTAGCTGGGCATGCTGGTTCGCCTATCGGCACGTACGCGAAACTGTAGTCGCCCGGTCTGAGCAGCCCCTCGTCAAGCAACTGCAACGGATGGTCGGTAACGCAAAATTCATGCTCTTGGTGATGATATTTGTGCTGCAAACGATCAGTACCAGCGCGTTCACGGCATTGCTGCCCTTCGTCGCTACAAAAGTGTGGGGGGGCACCGAATCCCTGCTGGGAATGCTCATGCTATCCTTCCTGATTGCCAGCATGCTGGGAATGACATTCTGGCAGCGACTGAGCGGCAAACACGGTAAACCCCTTGTCTTCGTCTTGTCACTAGCCGCTTATACACTGGGATTACTGTCACTCTTGTGGCTACCGTCGAGCCCAAGCCATGGCTCGCTACTCCTGTTTTTCGCGCTACTCGGCTTTGTTTATGCTGGAACTCAGCTGCTGCCCTTTGCTATGGTCGCCGACGTTATTTTTGAAGCCGGCACACTATCGGGCGGTCGCAACGAGGGCGTATTCACCGGGATTTGGACTGCCTGCGAAAAACTCGGGCTCTCACTGGGCGCACCGCTGGCGGCCTTGGTGCTCTCCCTGGCGGGCTACCAGGAGTCTGTAGGGATCGCCGTTACTCAAACCGACGAGACTCTCGCCATCATGTTCGTGGGATTTCTGGCAATACCACTAATGGCTCAGGCGCTGAGCTTTTTGCTGTTATTACACCATTGGCTGGTTCACCACCGACATTCTGTCGCACGTGGCTGACAGCCCGGTGACTATGCCCTACCCCTCTCTTACGCCATTCGCGCAAGGAACGCTAGATCTCGGCAACGGTCATCGGATGGCCTGGGAACGATGCGGTGCCGAAAACGGCATCCCCCTACTGATTCTGCATGGCGGACCGGGCGGAAGCGTCCAACCCTACTATCGACAACTATTCGATCCCCGGCAATTCCACGGTATTCTATTCGATCAGCGTGGCTGCGGTAGATCGACGCCTACTGGTGTTTTGGAGGACAATACGACATCACATCTGATCTCTGACATCGAGCAGTTGCGCAAAGCACTTGGTATTGATCGCTGGTGCGTGCTCGGTGGGAGTTGGGGCAGCACGCTCGCACTCAGCTACGCTCAAGCCCACCCAGAGGCCGTTTCCGGCTTAGTGGTCAGCGGCATTTTTCTGGCTAGAGAGTGCGACCGTGACTGGTTTTGGTACGGCGCACATGTGGTGTATCCAGACGCTTGGCATCGCTTCAAACACTTTTTACCGGCGAGAGAACAGACTGAACTGAGGGACAGCTACCTACGCCGCGTCCTGAGCGATGACAAACGCATTAGTGAACCTGCGGCAGTATCGATCATGCAATATGAAGCGCATTTGCTGCACCCAGAGCCTGATCAAGCGTTTATTTCGAGTGTGGTGGCTGATCAAGACGCGACGCTTACGATGGCGCGCCTGTTTTGCCACTTTGATTATCACCACAGCTTTTTAAGGGAGAATCAGCTAATTGATAACGCGCACCGATTGAAGGGTATCCCCAGCGTTATCATCAATGGCCGCCACGATATGTGTACACCCTGCGGAGGCGCCAGTGCGCTCGCCGAACATTGGCAGGATGCTCGACTGGAGATCGTCGAGAAAGCAGGCCATCGTTGGTGCGATCCCAAGTTAGCGCCTGCGATATCACGGGCTCTTGACGAAGTTGCAACGCAGAAATGCGATGGCGCTACTCAACCACGATGAGATCGCTTAAATCCTCGCCAGCCGCTAATTCGCGGTAGACAGACAAAACGGTTGCTGCATCCACGATGCTTGAGACAACACCTTCCGCTGTCAAATTGACATTAGCCCCTTCAACAGCGAACCAGACCAGCGCCGGAACGACGGCATTCTGATCTACCGTCAGCGTGTGTACGGAACCGGCCGGTTCAAACAAATAGGAACCCGGATGGTTTCGTTCATCGGGGTACTCCTTATAGTACCAACTACCTTCCAGTGTTACGGCATACACACACCCAGTATGGTAATGCGTGTCGATCGTGCACCCGGGCTGAAATCGGACACGGCTGATCCATAGGCCGGTGTTGAGATCAACCTGTAGTAGTTGTAGTGCGCTGCCATCCCCAAGGTCCACGTAGGGTAATCGGCTGTCGGCTCCCACGTGGGTCGCACCCTTACTGGCTGCGGGTACCACAGACGGGGCTATCGCTGCTGTATTTTCCATCGTTCTTTCCCACTTTTCTTGGTAACAACACACATTCTACACAGCTTATAATATA
>JBCCNJ010000213.1:0-5855 GCA_039025905.1 Pseudomonadota bacterium
GCAAAGCCAACCGTATAGCCTACGAACGAGGACGTAAATATGATGGAGCCACCGCGGTCTAACATTGTAGGTATTTGATGCTTGGCAGCCAGAAACGCGCTGGAAAGATTAGTGCTTATCGTTTCATTCCATTCGGCTAGATCGATTTCTGGTACTGGCTTAGCTTTACCGAGTATACCGGCGTTATTGAATGCAATATCAAGCCGCCCAAACGTGCTAATGGCTACATCGACCAACGCTTTGTTATATCGCTCATCAGCCACGTCACCGGCCAGCGCGACTGCCTCACCTCCGTTGGCGGCAATCTCAACAAGCAGTTCGTCAAGTTGTTGTTGACGGCGCGCAGCTAACACCAGTTTAGCGCCCTCTTGCGCAAACAGCCTTGCTGTCGCCCGACCTATTCCGGCACTTGCACCGGTAATGATGGCAACTTTGTCTACTAACAAGCTCATGTGTTGATGTCCTTTCCCAAAATGACGGCAGGGAGAATAGCCCCTGACCGTCATTCGAAACGACCCGATTCTTGCTGCATTTTTTTTAAAAGAGAGGGCCGATCAAATGCCGGCCATCCGGCTATCGCAGTAGCCGCAGTGGTTGGTGCAGAACACATACTCTGGGGAGAGTGCGGTGTGGCATTTATGCTCGCGACGGGTGAAGTGGCTGAGGAGGATATCCAACGCTACCTGCGCGAACGACTCGCCAACTACAAGCTACCCAAGGCCCTGGTGTTTGTCGAAGACTTTCCACTGCTGCCCATCGGCAAAATCGATAAGCAGGCGCTCAAATCGAGGGCGAGTTTGATTGTTAAAGAAAGTCTTAAAGACGAGATCGTTTGAGAGCCCCGCTTTTCATAATCAGCGACATTTGCTCTGGTGAGTGAAAGATCGATAGATCATCGAGCAAGTTAGCGTAAAAAGGCGGGCGTCTCGAGCAACGAGCGGCAGATCGCCGACCACAGGTCTCGGAAACAGTCAGCGGCAGTTGACGCGGAGGCCTCTATGGAACGGGTATCTACCAACTGAATACTTGAAGATTCTGCAGCGAGACGGGCATGCTCGGGGTTTAAAAACTCTGCTCGCATGATCACTGTATCTGGCATGGTGGGTATGCTGAGCGCACCGGCTTGACAAGCGCGTACCGCATTGGCGGCCGCGTCCGCGATCAAGCGGCGTGTTATGCCGGGTGTCTTGCAAACGGCAGCTGTGCTGCCTAGTGTGCGCTTTGTGGACACAAATTCGAACCCAGGTTGCAGGCAGTCGCGAACTTCACTCTCTAGTTCGCTGTTGCCGACGACCAAACCAACCGGCGCGCCGTAGCTCGAACAAATGGCTTCTGCTATCCCGGCCTCTCCAAGTTCAACGCCGTTGACGGTTATTCGAAAGATTCGGCTGCCTACAAGCGTGTGCGCAAGCAATCCTGGCCTTGATCCCGCACGGCTATGAAAGCCCACCAGAAAAACCAGATCGTGATCGGCCTCGACACCTTCGCACTGGCATAGTGGTTTGTTCTCTGGCTGAGCCGAACCGATCACCAGTTCTGCGGCGTCGTGCAGCTGTTCCAGAATCACATTACGCATTTGCGCATGGCCGTCACCAACTATAAAAGTTGCCTCTGGGCACACACTGAGCGCTCCCTCTATCGCAGCATTGATATCACCGGTCATCAGCGCTCGCGCTTCCCGGTAGCGAGGCTGTCCTTCATCGAGCTGATCAAAGTGAACGATTCCAGTACAACCTTCAATATCTGCTGCTATGAAGATGCGCATACTAGTTGGCCATACCCGCAAGCACACCATCTAGGGCTTGCTTATCAAACAATACCCCTGCCCTGATCACGGCATCGATATCTCTGGTTGCCGAGATATCAGCAATCGGGTCGGCATTCAGCAAGACAATATCGGCCACTTGACCGACTGCTATTGATCCAGAACGGTCGTCTCTATTCATTACCGATGCGGCATTGCTTGTCGCCAGGTAGATAATGTCAGCGTTAGGTATGCCGGCCTCTGCGAGTAGTTCTAGTTCAGCGTGCATGGCAGCGCCGGGCAAAGCGCGATTATCCGTACCCACCAATATGTCGACACCTTCGGCGTGCATTTTTCCTGTCAGCTTTACCGCCTGCTGAAACAGGGTGCTGAGATCTTCTGCGGACAAGTCACTGGCCGGTTTGAGCGCACCTGCGCGCGCAGCTCGAGCCGTTTGCACTGGGAGATCACCCCCTAGCACTTTGAATGTCCGACTCACCTCGCCCGTTTTCGCCTCCAGTAGCTCAGAGTAAATGCCCAAGGTGGGATCGAGAGCGACTTCATTCTCACGAAATTGCTCGATCAGTAACTGCATATCTGCGCTGTCCCAGGGCGTCGATTTCGCCAAACGAGCCGTATTGAAACTCAACTCCAGTTCGACAGGCTCGGGTGAAAATTGGAGCCACATGTAAATAAAGTGTTGGACTTCGTCATAACCATCGGCCACGGCTCGCGCGGTTGTGCCATCTACAGGGACGTGGCCCCCGAGGCGCAAGCCATGTTTCTTTGAACGCTCCGCGATCCATGGAATCCATTCGGCCTCAATCGCACCATAGAGTTTGATCTGGTCATAACCACGCGCTGCAAAGTGATCCACCGCTTTCAGAGCCTCGTCGCGGGATGCCACCAACACGCCGGCCTGCGTCGCAATTGGTCCCGATTTGTCAATAAACCCCGCGCGCAAAATCGTGGGGCCGATTAATGAACCACGCGCTATGCCCGCATGCAGCGCGTCCACTCGGTCAGGGTTATTTCCCAGATCACGAACGGTTGTTACCCCCCAGGCGAGGTGTTTTAACAAGTCAGTCCCATTAAGGTGAACATGCATGTCCCACAATCCGGGAATGAGGAATTTACCTGCGGCGTCGACGGCATAGACCTCCGCTGAAACGGCGGAAGGATCAACGCTACCGATCATCGTGATGAAGCCGTCCTCGATTAAAACATCCGTATTGGCATCAAAACTGCGCGTTTGGCTATTAAACACGCTACCACTTTGAATGAGAATGGGCTGTTGCTCGCTGTCGACTACGAGCCGAAGTAGATTGTTCAATCGAGCCTTCGATACGTGAGCTATCAGCTCCCCCTGGACACCTGTCTGTGCTTCGATGACATGCTCCCAACCCCTCAAGATAATGGAGCCACCTGCGTGCTCGGCAAAACTCGCATCATTGATATCAAGCCATATATAGCGGGGCGCTAATGACAGCCCGCTGAGCTCAACGAGTTGCGTATCGAGCGTGATAGCGGGATCAATCCCAGAGACTTGCATCCAGCCCAGCACGGTCGTGCGTGCAGTGCCATAAGGCAAAAGCGGGACTTCCCCTCCGCGGCGTAATGCTGCACGGGCGAGTAGCGCCAGCTCCGCTGGGGCGGATGCACCATCATCCAGTAGATCATAAGGGATGTAGTATTTTCCCTCAGGCGAATCAGAGTTTCCGGACTCTACGCGATTGTTCCACTGGGCTTGTTCGCCGTCGGATGCGAAGCGCTCATCAATGTCAAAATAGAGAAACGCTTTGCCCGACCGAGTCATTTGCCTCGGTATACCATCTGCTCCCAAAAGGGCATCAACGTAGATATCAGTCACCTTACCTTGGGACTGAAATGTGTAGTGAACAGACGTTTGCGCTTCGCCGGCCGACGCTTGTTCCAACTTAATGCTCTGCGAGCCAATAATGGTGTTAGCCAACTGAACTGAATACTGACGCTGCACCTGTGCGGCGGGGCTACCTAGGCTAATCAGCTCCCGCGCTATCTCCCTGACGGGCGTATACAGATCCGCTCCTTCGTCTTGATTGATCTGCAATGCGATACTGAACTGATAGTCGTCGAAATAGGCCACATTAGAGGTGTAGCCTGGGTACCAACCCGTGTGACTAAAATACCGTCCCAGCCCCTCGCGCTCGCTGACAAAAACGCCATTGCCATAGCGTACTAAAGAGTCTGGATTCAGTGGGATGGCATCAGCCACCAGTTCATCCACGCCTCCGATTCCGGGCAAAGAGCCTTGCCCGAGGTGGAAATAGAAGCGCGAGAGATCACCCGGCGTGGTCGCGAACCCTCCTCCGGTCCATTCAATCGCAGGATTGACCTTGAGAACACCATCAACCTGCGAAGCGCCTGCCACCCCGGCAATCCTCGAAGTTAACGTTGCGGCCGCGTACCCTGTCGCCAGGCGCGGGATGACGGTGGTGTTGCTGGGCACCGTGTCCGCAAGATCTAGATACCCCAGTATGCGACTCTGAACCAGCTCGTAGTACTCCTTTTTGGATACCGCCTCGAGTACCAGTCCCAACAGAAAGTAATTGAGGTCGGAATAATGATAGGACGAGCCACTGGCAAACAGTGCAGGTTCTCCGAGTACAAAGCTCAACATCGTCTCGGGACTGTAGCTCGTGTCATTTCCCAGCAAGCGGTCGAGTGCGAAGCGAGCGGTAAATCCCCAGTCATCCAAATAGTGAGCAATGCCGGAGCTGTGGTGAAGTAACTGCTGTACGGTAATCGTGCGCGCGTTGGGGACCTCGGCAAACCAGGGTAGCTCCCCAAGGTAGTTCTGTACCGGCGCGTCTAAATCCAGTTTACCTTCTGCGGATAACTGCAGGCACAAGGCCGCAACATAGGTTTTGCCCGTGCTACCTCCCAGCAGGCGGGTATCGGGTAGCATTGGTTTTTCGAGTTCGACATCGGCCAGTCCCGTTGCTACACGCACAGTGGTTCCATTCGGCAGCGTGACCGCGATACTAAGCCCAACCAAATCCTGAGCTGCCGCCAGGTCTTCGGCATATGACTGCAGCCATGCATGCACTGTTTCGGCCTGCGTTGAAGCAGGCTGTCCGACGGTCGGGGAACTGATCGCGAGAGACAGTACTAGGGCGAGCGCCCATCGTGGTACAGACGTGGCCCTCACGATGACGCTCCCTGTGGCGCTACTCGCATGTTAGGAGAAGGTTGTTGCCGACCGAGCCGGCTGCCTGATACGTACAGAATCCAGGCTGCTATACACAACAGAATCAGCAATCGAACATCGACGCCACCAAAAAGCCCATTCATCTCAGCCGCCGCTGCCTTGCTCCAGACATTGGAGCCGCCGTGCACCAGCACAGCCGGCAGCACGCTGCCGCCGCAGAGATTAACCAGATAGCCACAAATCACGCTCTCAGCCAGACAGAGCAGCAAGAACACAGATTGGTGCCACGCCCAGGTGAACACGTCAATCTGACCGGTTAATGCCGAAATTTCTCTGGGAAGGTGCCAGGCCCACCAAAGCACTCCCAATACCATCGCCGCCTTCAGTGGGGAGGAGAGCAAGGCTTGTAATGCGGGCCAGGCGAAGCCACGCCAACCGAGTTCTTCAAGCATGCCGCCTTCGTCCATGCACGGAGCGATCACACACCACGCGACGATCAAAGGCCAACTTCCGCCCAGGGTACCCCAGGTCCTACTTATCAGTTCCTCCGCCCCATTGAAAACAGTGACGCCGAGATACAGCGCCAATACCAGTCCATAGACGCCGAAGATAGCGAGATACACCGCCCGCACAGGTGCTGATGTGTAGTCTGGGCCAACAGGCAGAAGTCTGGCGAAGAAGTTGCGCGCGCTAAACGTTTTGGAGGTGAGAATAACAAGCACAGCGGCTATAGACGGTGCCGCTGCGAACAGTAAAATTAGCCAGCCAGCGGCGTTAACTGTAAGCGAAAATGTGGCTATCGATACGATGTTTGGGTAAGCAGGTTCACGCTCAAAGAACGCGCTTAGCTCCGGCAAAATTGCCGTATACCCACCTAGTACCACCACCAGCATCACGAATACAGCTATGCCAACCGCCGCA
>JBCCNJ010000214.1:0-5805 GCA_039025905.1 Pseudomonadota bacterium
CCGATTTCTTTGTGTGCGGATGAGTCCTGCCAAACAGTGGATGATCTCGCCCGGCTACGCCCGCGCTACGACATGATCAATATCAAGCTGGATAAGTGTGGCGGGCTAACAACAGGCTTGCACCTGGCAGAGACGGCGCGGGGTATGGGCTTTGAAATCATGGTGGGCAATATGCTGGGATCGTCCCTGGCAATGGCGCCGGCATTTTATCTCGCCCAGGTGTCGCGCTACGCCGACCTGGACGGGCCGCTTTTTATCAGTGAAGACTACGAGACCCCCATGCTGTTCGAGAGCGGCGGCGTGTTTGCCCCGGATAGCAGTCTGTGGGGTTAGGGTCACCACTTTTTTCAGTGACCCATGTTGCCGATCTATCGTCCCTTACGCTTGGAATTCTTACCCCTTTTTTAACTCTTCTTCCCTGAAGACTTACCGCGCTTATTTTTTTTCGAAGACTTACTGTCAGACTTGGCCGCTTTTTTCTTGGCTCTATCTTTCTTCTTGGCATTGTCTTTCTTCTTTCGGTCCTTTTTCTTCGAAGCTTTTTTCTTCGAAGCCTGTTTTGCTTTAGACCCTCGCTTTCCTTTTGAACCTTTCTTTTCTTTAGAATCTTTTTTCTTGCCCTTTTTCTTGTCCTTTCCTTTCTTATGTTTGTTTTTCTTTCCCTTCTTATCTTTCTTTTTTTGACGCTTCTCTTTGTCCTTCGTCTTCACATCTTTATCAGAGGTCGCCTCCTGGTGGCCGGCTCCGGAGGACTGTGCAGCGCTTTTACTCCCGCTCTTCGCAACAGATACCTTTTTGCGCTGACTACTCTGTCTACTACTGGGCAATCTGACTCCCGCAGACTCGCCGCTCACCAACGACTTGGCGGCAGTGATGCAACGCCGGGCGCGCAAGGCAGCAAAGCCCTTTATCTTGGAGACTCGCTCGACACTGGCGGCAGCCAGGTCCTCGGCACTTGCAATACCGATAGCCTTCAGTAATTCCTCAGATTTCGGTCCTACTCCTGAAACGTGCTGTATCGGCGTACTCATAGGTGAATCCCCTCCACTATATAGACTCCTTTGGAATACAGAGTCCGATAGTAAATATACAATGTATATACATCATAAGCATACGATATATAGGGCGCAACCGCGATTCCGATTTGTGCAAGTGTTCTGACTGATAGCCTTCAACAGTTTGCCCCGTCGCTGACATTTGACGCGTCGACATCCACAGCACGTCGTCCTGATCTGGCCTGATAGAAGCGCATCACTTGCGTTTGCGAGCAATCTCGTAGGAGTCCATTGAATTTACGTTGGGGTACGCTAGATTATTAGAAGTTCTCCTGAACACTCGGTGCCAGTTTCAGATCAAACTCCCCAACCCCAGATTAGGACGCCAGCATGAATGTTGAAGATTATGTACACCAGGACGCGACCGGCCTCGCAGAATTGCTAACGCAGGGAGAGGTATCGGCCGCGGAGCTTGCCCGTTGTGCAGGACAAATCGCCGAGATCATCAATCCCAAGTTCAATGCCATTGTTGAATGGCTCAAAGAGCCACAGCCAGCGCCCGAGGCAGCACTGCCAGGCCCCTTCTCTGGCGTACCCTTTTTAATCAAAGACTCGGTGATTAACGCCGCGAACGTGAAGAGCGAGGTAGGCAGCCGTCTAGGGGAAGGCATGATCCCACCACAAGATTCTGATTTGATGACCCGCTTTAAGCAGGCAGGTCTGGTTACATTGGGCCGAACAACCACGCCGGAGTTTAGCTTCAACGTCACTGGCGAATCACTGTTCAACGGCCCCACCCGAAACCCCTGGAATGACCAGCGCATCACGGGCGGTTCAAGTAGCGGTTCCAGCGCCGCAGTTGCCGCAGGTGTAGTACCCGTTGCTCACGCCAATGACGGCGGCGGGTCAATCCGTATTCCTGCGGCCTGCTGCGGCCTGATCGGTTTAAAGCCCACACGGGGTCGCACACCTGCGGGTCCGAATGCAGCGGATGGGCTCAATGGCATGGGTATCGAATTTGTGGTCAGTCGTTCTGTAAGAGACACTGCTTCGTTACTGGATTGTGTATCGGGTCCAGGCGTAGGCGACCCCTATGAAATACCCAAACCCGACATCCCCTATAAAGATTGCATCACAGACCCATGCTCGCGCTTGAAAATCGGGATAATCGACGCCGCCTGGTCAGGTGATCCAGTGGATACTGCGCATAAAGAGAAGGTGCACGACACCGCCAAACTCTGCGAGACGCTGGGACACCGCGTAGAGCCATTTAACCTCGATCTGGATTACCCTCAATTTGAGCTCGCCAAGGCCAATATCTGGGCGGTCCATATCGCGCACTGGGCCGAGGGTATCGCTCAGGCGACAGGGCGTAAGATCGATGACTCTACTCTCGAAGCCACATCCCTGGCGGTACATGACTACGGCATGACACTCACCGCACAAGACCTGCTGGCAGCCTTCGATGTGGTTAACCTGGTCACTCGCTCCCTGGCCCATCAGTTTCAAGATTACGATTTACTGCTGACACCCACCACGGCCAAGGTAGTGCCCGAGTTGGGTATCTATAACGCTAACGACAAAGGCTTGGATACACTGCGCTGGGCTCAACATATTTTCTCCTTCGCCCCGTTTACATCACTGTTTAACATGACCGGTAACCCCGCCATTTCTCTGCCTCTGCATATGAGCGACGATGGCCTACCGATTGGCATGCAATTCGTCGCGAAGTTTGGTTGTGAGGATGTATTACTGCGGTTAGCGAACGAGCTGGAGCAGGCGTTGCCATGGGAAGAGCGTCTCGTCGACAATATGCTCTCCCACCTTTGACTCTTCAGGCCCGGTACTATGCGTTGGCAGACTGGGTCCCAACCAGGCGCTGCATGCTAAGGCTGCAAAGCGTAAAGTATTGAAGACCAGTCTTCGGACCTCCTCTGCCTACAAGCGAGTCATAGCATCCACCAATCGATCCCGGCCATCTTTCATCTTGATTTGTATAGGCCAATCTTATGAGCACATTGCCAACTACTTAGCGCATGGCTTGGCGCTCAAGAGACTCCCTTACCGTCAGAAATTCTTACAAATATCGGGTTGTTACCGACTGCCTGTCATGTAAGTGCTTGAAATTACAGAACTGGCACGAAGCTTGCTCAGGAGTGATACTGAACGGACCCACGGAAGGACACAATACTATGAAAGGACTTATCGCAGCTGTCGCGCTCTTTTTTTCGTTCAACAGCTATGGGCTGGTGATTTACTCCAACGACGACGGGACGTCCGATCAAGCGCTGGGCTGTTTTGGCCCTTGTGGTATCGACTTCTGGTGGGCTCAGGGGTTTTCTGAACAAGCGGCGGGCAATGTCATCACCAGTATAGACATTGCCTACGGCAGCCCCCTATTACCCGGCAGCAACCCGGCAAATGGGACGCCGATCTCACTGTACGTTTACGACGACCCTACAAACGATCTAAACCCAACCGATGCGGTTTTACTAGCGATGTTTAGCACGACCGTCATGAACTCAGGGACAGACACATTCAACTCCATCGCCATCACGCCCACCATGATCACCGGCGATTTTTTTGTCGCGGCCCTTATCAGAAATATCGATGAAATTGGAGTCGCGCCAATAGATCAAACAACAGATGCGAATGCTTCCTGGCTGGCAGGTGGAACAAATCTGGACCCAAACAATTTGACTGGCACCGATGACATCTTTCCTCTTAGCACTACAACATCAAATTTTGTTCCCGGTAACTGGCTACTACGCGCCGTTGGTGAGCAGGGTTCAGCACCGGTTCCGATTCCCGCAACGCTAATGCTGTTTGGTATCGGTCTAGTCGCGCTCCGATTGGCCCGTCGCCGATAAATTAGAGACTTATACTAGGTTTCGCTAATGAAGCGGCCATCTGAGGTCGCTTTCAGCGAGCTAAAGCCCGGCGTTAACAACCTTACTTGTTTCTTCCCAAGGACGGCATAGACATCCAATCTAGGTTTTGTTGCACTTAAACTCAGTTTGCCGGTGAGCACTTTCACGTTTCTCGCCTAGCTTGCTATCTAAGATCTAGAACAGGATTGTCTTTAATTCTAGATCTTTCATACTGGCTTTGATCTTGGCCTCATTGGGATAAATCAACATGAAGCTCAGTCAGTTCCTACTAAATCAGTTCGCTTCCCTCGGTGTGGATACAGTTTTCGGTGTGCCCGGTGACTACAACCTGCGCTTGCTGGACTATATCGACGATCACGAAAACCTGAATTGGGTGGGCAACTGCAATGAGTTAAACGCGGCCTATGCGACCGATGGCTATGCACGCATCAAGGGTATGGGCCTGCTGGTAACCACCTACGGTGTTGGCGAGCTGAGCGCGATGAACGGCGTCGCGGGTGCCTATGCAGAAAATGTACCGCTGGTGCACCTGATTGGCATGCCGGCGACTGGCGCACAGTTGGCGGGATTACCCGTGCACCACAGTCTCGCCAATGGGCGCTTCGATGATTTTCTTTCCATGTGGCAACACATCACCTGTGTCGCGACGCAGCTCAGCCATGACAACTGGCTGACCGAGCTAGAACACGTGATCTCCAGCGCACTGAAAACTAGCAAACCCGCCTGTATGGCGGTGCCGGCGGATTTATTTGATTTAGACGTTCCCGATAACATCGAGCTACATTTCAGCACCAGTCCAAACGGTAGCGAAGACCCTATCGATGACGTCGTCGCACTCATCGTTAATACCCTCGCCGCAAGCGAGAGTCCGGTAGCCTGGTTGGGCTGTAATACTCGCCAGTTTCAAGCGGTAGAACTCACCGGCGAGTTGATGGCCTACCTCAACACACCCTTTGCCCAAACGCTGATGTCAAAGTCGCTGTACGATGAATCCAGCCCGCACTACCTCGGCCTGTACGTGGGGGACTCTAGCCCAGGTAGCGCAAAAGATGCTTTCGAGAGCGCCGACTGCCTGTTGCAGATCGGCGTGCGCGTTACGGATTTCAATTCTGGCGGCTTCACCCAAAAGCCCTTCGATAACCACATCGTAATCACCGACAACAGCGTCAGCGTGAACGAGAAAACCTTCATCGGAATTAATACCCACAAGCTGATGAAAGCGCTGCTTGATACCTGCCGATCGCGTCAGTGGAACTGGACACGGACCTCGCGCGTTGCAGCGGGCAAGGCACCAGCAGCGCAGCCAGGTGTTTGGTCAGCCGATCAGTTTTGGGACCGGATGGTGGCGCACTTTGAGGATGGCGATATTTTGTTGGCAGATGCAGGCACCAGTTTTTTCTGCATGTGGGAGCGTCAGGTCGCCATTAGGCACAGGCTTCTGACACAGGTGCTGTGGTCGTCTATCGGTTACACGCTGCCCGCGGCCTTGGGAGCGAGCTGCGCCGCACCCGATGCGAGGACGATGGTCTTTATCGGCGACGGGGCACTGCAGATGACGATCCAGGAGATCTCGACTATTGCCAGACAGCGCTGCCCGGTGACGGTGTTTGTGCTGAATAATCAAGGCTATTCGGCCGAGCGCTTTATTCACGGCATGGATCGGGCGTACAACGATATAGTCAACTGGGACTACCCTAAGGTCGCTAGCGCCTTCCACTCAGATATTGGCACCCACTATGTGGATTCGATGGAAACGCTGGAAACGGCACTGACCACTATCGCAGAGAATGCCGCCGTTACGCCCGTCAATATCGTGGAAGCGCGCTTCGATGCAAGCGATGTTCCCAAAATGCTAAAAGACGCCGTTGAAGCGATAAAAAGCCAAAACTCCTAAGGACCTAAGCATCTAAGAACCTAAG
>JBCCNJ010000215.1:0-5761 GCA_039025905.1 Pseudomonadota bacterium
GACGACGATGATCGGCGTTGTGATGCCCTCGCCGCTAGACTCGGTCTCGGGAGCACTCGCGCCAAAAGACCAGTTATTGCTTCCATCCTCCTTTGCGGTGAGTTGGATATCTGCATTGTCGATCCGCAGGCGTTGAACCACAATGGGTCCACGCCAAAGGGAGTATAGATCGAGGACTATCTCGAAGTGTTCTATGCTTGCGAACTGACCTTCAATCCCATCCGGGTTAGCCAATTCGATATCATCGGCCGCGAGCCGCGGTGTTGTGCCTAGCCGCAGCGAGAACTCACCATTTACCCGCAGTTCGCGCGCCAGGCTATCCGATGCGATTCGCTCCAACCACGGCTTGCTTAACCCCACATCCACCAGCCCAGAAAAGGCCAGCATCAGTGGTACTGCAATCAGCAGCAGGATAGCGGGAATGAGCAATCGCGTCATGGCGGTTTTTCGTTATGCTGTGCATGTGACTATAGATGGACTGGCGCGCCGCGCAAATCCCCCATTGCTCATACTAGGGCGCCTCTGATTAACTCCATTGTACCCTCAGAGCGTTGCGAGCCTGGACAAGGACAACCAGCCTTGACCTTCAACTCGCGCCTTCTGCGAGCACGCTTTAGGTCACGTTGAGGTACTATGGAATTCATCAGGGCTACCCTAGATGCAAGCTCTGTTTGAGGGTGGGTCGAACATGGCAGGAAAGGCGATGAATGTGCTAGCAATGTCGCGCCGCTCTCAGGAGAACAAGCATTGACGTTTTGCAGCGCCTCTAGTGCGAAAAACACAACGGTATCGCTATTGTTGGGGGCATGCTGCACCCTGCTTTTGGCAGCCCCGTCCTGCCTTGCCTGGGATTCTCGATTGTTGCAGCACCCGGTTTTGGTGGATGGCTTGGGTATTGCACAGCCTGTGATGGCGGTGTTTCGGTTACCTGGGGGTCGCCTGCACCTGCAGTCTGTCGGCGGCCTAACGCTAGTTGAGCACGGTCCAGAGCTTTCTATCAGCAAGACCGAACAGGGACTGATCTTGCAGTTGCCCGATCGCTCTGGCTGGTACCCGGTTATCGTACGAAATAATCGCTCGTTGCAAGAATTCCGGCTGAACGCCTATGCGATGGTGCCGATAACTGAGTTGGATAAGCGCGGTTATTTGGGGGGCTTTCGCGTGGGTGTTTATCCCCCTGTCCGCAATCCCGAGCTTACACTGGACGACCCGCCCGAAGGTTTTATAGAACTCACCGAAGCGACGCGTGATATCCGTGTCAGCCCGAATTTTACGCTTGCGCAGTTCGCCTGTAAGCAAGCGGGGGGCTACCCGAAATATATCGTCTTGCGCCCAGAGTTAATGCTGAAGTTGGAACGGCTTCTGCGAGCGGTGAACGAAGCCGGTCATGTCGCAGACACGCTGCACGTGATGAGTGGCTATCGCACGCCCTTTTATAACCGAGCGATCGGCAACTCGCCCTACAGTCGGCACCTGTGGGGCGGTGCGGCAGATATTTTTGTCGATGCGCAGCCTGAAGACGGCGTAATGGATGATCTCAACGGTGACGGCGCCCTTAACAAGCATGATGCGCTTTGGCTGGCGGAGTTGATCGAGAACTTATCGAGTGCGGGCAATTCTTCTCAGCATGGCGGTCTAGGAAGTTACGGCAGTAATGCCGCCCATGGCCCTTTTGTGCATGTGGATGTGCGCGGTTATCGGGCGCGGTGGTGAAGCGGTGTGACCTCGGTCCCTGCCCATCTGGCTGTTGTCCCGTATGCTCCCAAGGCCTACGAGGCACCCAAGGCTTAGCTGGCGGCCAAAAACTTGAGCGCGACTCCGTTATTGCACCAGCGCTGCCCCGTGGGCTTCGGGCCATCATTAAAAACATGGCCCTGGTGACCCTTGCAGCGAGCACAATGATATTCGGTGCGTGTCCAGCCAAAGCGATAATCTCGCTTGGTGCCCATCGCATCGGGAATGGTGGTAAAAAAGCTGGGCCAGCCGGTGCCACTGTCGTATTTCATTTGTGATGTGAACAGCGGTAGCTCACAGCCTGCACAGACGTAAAGTCCGGCCTGTTTTTCATTGTTCAGAGGGCTGGTGAAGGGTCGTTCTGTGCCATCTTCGCGCAAAACATCAAACTGGGCGGGTGTCAGGCGCTCGCGCCATTCGGCCGCACTCAATTTGAGCTGGTCTGAGACGCTGGGTGGTTGAAAACCCTGAGGCATCAGTTGCTCCCAGTCCGCCTGCATCGCTTCAATGTCGGCATTGGTCATAGTGGAGCTGTCTGCGCCTGGCATAGAGCGAATGATAAGGCCCGCAGCAGGCAGCGTGAGAAGTGCAGTAACCAGAGATCGTCTTTTCATGAGTTTTATGACTATGATCTTGTCAGATAATTCCCGTGCTTACAGAGAAAGTGCCGATGTAGCAGAAGGTTTTACCTATGAGATCTATTGCTTTATCCAACTTCCGTATTCAAAAGCACATCAACTGGACGTATCAAGTCCGTATAGCTTGTACTGAGCGGCCTTAGAAATGTACGTCGACCAGGGCGAGGAGGATCATGACGAACAAAGTACGCACTAAGCAGCTCAACACTGAGTATCGTGACCAAAAGGTTTAAGCAGAAGCTCTCGCATTTTGGTTTGGAATGGTTGGTATGGTGGGTGGCTAGGCTTGTACTGGACACTCCGAATACGATGGCGGCCTGCTACGTTCATTTCTGAGACTTTAGCTTATGCCATATGTAGCCTTCCCCGTATGTAATGAGATTCTGCCCAAACGTCTTCTGATCGATCTCATCTCCAGTGTCAAACGCCACTCAATCAAACCAGTTGCAACGCCGACACCGGGCGCGGGGATAAGCTGTTGGCTCTATAGGGACTTGCGGGTTAGAGTGTAATACCACATGAGAGTCGAATAAGAGGAAAGACTATGCTGACCCTGCACTTTGCCCCCAATTCGCGCGCCGGCCGTATTGTCTGGCTATTGGAAGAACTGGAGCTGCCCTACGAGCTGAATAAGATGAAGTTCCATCCAGAGGACCTCAAATCCGAAGCCCATAGAGAGCGGCATCCTCTTGGCCGCATACCAGTGCTTGATGATGGTGATGTACGGATTTTCGAGTCGGGCGCGATAGTGGATTACATCTTGGAGCGCCACAAAAACGGTGGCCTAAAGCCGGCGGTTGAAGCGCCTATGTTTCCCATCTACCTGCAGTGGTTTCACTACTGTGAAGGTATGGTGATGCCTCCGGTGAATACCATTGTGGTACAAACTCTGTTATTGCCACCAGATCGTCGCGACGAAAAAGTGTTGGGTCAGGCTCAGCGACTGTTGAGCAAATCGCTGGCACCGGTTAATGATTGGTTGGAGGGTAAGGAGTACCTTATCGGTGATTTGTCAGGCGCCGACATAATGTTGGGTCATGCTTGCTATATGAGTAACCTACTGGGCTGCGTCTCGGACGATATGGTGCACCTGAAGATGTATGTCGATAGAGTCGCAGCGCGCCCCGCGTTCAAAAAAGCAATCGAAATGCAGTAGTAGCGCAGCCCTTCGAGTTGAGCCCAGAAATGCGCCACTCGTCGTTACGCCTCGCTTATTTGGAATGATCAAGCGTCTCTCCTCGTGCCTAGATTGTCGCATTTCTGGGTTCAACAGGGTGTATTCAAATAGTGTGAACAGGCCCTAGATGAGACCTAACACTAGCGCTGGAACGCTCGGGAAACCGGGCGTCTTAGCTGGCGTATTCATCTGCCTGATTTTTTTTGTAACACAAGTTAACTTCAGTGCGCTGAGCCCTGTGCTCCCTGCGATTGGCGAGAGGTTTGCCTTAACCAGTGATTCGGCCCGGCTGATCGTCTCTTACGGCTTTACAGGTTACATGGTAGGGCAACTTGTCTGGGGCCCTGTATCGGACTATCTGGGGCGTTCACCTGTCGTGATCACCAATCTGGCGCTTTACGCGTCGCTTGCGTTTTTGGCTACCTTGACCTCCACAGGCTTCGCGCTGATGCTGGTCTATATCCTTATGGGCTTTCTTGCAGCCACCTTCACCAGTGTCGGAAATGCCATCCTCAAAGATCGGTACCAGAGTGACGATTATGTCAAGATGATGGCGAATGTGGGTATTGTGATGGCAGCAGGCCCCGCTTTGGCTCCTGGGTTGGCTGGTCTACTGGTGTCGCTTTCCAATGGCGGCTGGGAGATGGCATTCTACTTATTGGTCGCGATCGGTTTCATTGTTTGTGTCGGCTTCACGGGCTTTGCCCGTTATCCGTCAACCAGGAGCGACACACCTCTGCAAAGGGAGTCAGCAGCGCTGCTGTTCCGCAATGGCCGCTATTTTGTTGCCCTGTTTTCATTCGGCTTGCCGTTTGGCGTTTTAATTTCCTACCTGGCTTCTGGCCCCTATCTGTTGTTGAAGTACTACAACATCGATGAATATCAGTTTCCCTGGTGCTATGGCCTCACCACGATTGTGTACTTGCTTGGTGCGGTCATTTTTCGTCGACAAAGCGGTTCATTAACGCCCGTGTTAGCGGTTTACTGGGGAGCGCTATTGGCCTTCTTGGGTGCACTCGCCCTATTGTTAGTGACGCTTATGATGCCTAAGCAACCGATCCCGGGTATTGTCAGTCTAGCGTTGATGTTGGGTGGCATTGGTATGATCATTCCCGCGGGCAAAGCCGCCGCTATGGGCCAGGTGACCGCTGCCTTTGGCCTTGGTGCTTCAGTCATGAAATTCACCCAGAGTGCTTGCGCGGTAGGAGTGTCAGCCCTGGCTGCGGTATTGTTCTCACCCGATGCGGTCATTCCCTTTTTGCTGCTGTACGCCGGGGTATGTCTGCTGGCTTTGCTGAGCGCTGCCTATCTAAAAAAATGGTCGGAGACGATTACCCCGGTTGTGACCTAGCGCGTTATTAGGCACAAGTTAGCGAACGCCTCACAATTTGAGCGGTTTAGCCGACCCGTGTGTTGCTCGATGCTGATCCCGAGGCATCGTCCGGCAGCGGTTGATTTCAGTAAGCTACTTTTATGCTCGGTTGGTTGCAGCAGTTGCCTCGCTGCTGACAAAGCGCAATAAAACAGCACCGGCTAGAAACAAAACTATCACCGGCAGAATGCCCACGCGTTGACTCTCGAACAGGCCGGTAGTGACGCCGATGAGGATGGGACCGACGAAGGTGGTGGCTTTTCCCGACAGTGCGTACAGGCCAAAGGCTTCCGTGACGCGCGCAGGTTCCACCTGGTCTACCAGTAATGTACGCGAAGCCGCCTGCACGGCTGCGCCGGCCGCGCCAATCAGACAGCCCGCGATATAAAATACGATAGAGGGCAATTGAGATGGGGCCTGCGCCGAGCCCACGGATATGAAGAAGATATCCGTTTTCGTAGTGGACACGATAACGAGGCAGGACAGGGTCAAAATACAGATACAGATGTACACCACTAATTTAGGTCCGAAATGGTCATCCGCCTTACCGCCCAGCCAGCCGCCGAATACGCCCGTCAGCGCTGCCAAAATGCCGAAGACGCCTATCTGAATGATGGACCAGCCCAGCACACCGGCAGCGTAAATGCCCCCGAAGGCATACAGCGCGTTCAATGCGTCTCGATAGAACATGCTGGAGAGTAGGTAGCTAAAGTAACTTTTCTCAGATGGCAGTCTACGCAGAGTGCTTCCCAAATCGCGCAGGCCTTTCTAGAAAGACCTATTGCCGTTTTCGTTGGAAGTAACGGTGTTCTTGTTCCAGCCAAATGCCTTGGCCGCATC
>JBCCNJ010000216.1:0-5661 GCA_039025905.1 Pseudomonadota bacterium
ACCGCAAGAAGACAATGGCGTATTGTTGGTTTCATCTCAGCTACCAGCGGGCGCTTCTTTACAGCGCACGTCCGCATTTCTAGCCAAGCTCGAAACCATTGCCAAACAGTCTCCCGGTGTCGACTCAGTGATCACTGTTTCAGGTTTTAGTCTGCTTAACGGTATGAGCTCAGATGTGGGTATGGCGGTCATCACGCTGCTGCCGCGAAACGAGCGCAGTGCCTCAGATCAAGCCTGGCGCGCCATTATGCAGAGTCTGAATGTGCGCTTTGCGGCCTTGCCGGAAGCGGAAACCTATGTATTTCCGATACCGTCTATTCCCGGCCTTGGAAGTGCCGGCGGGGTATCGGCAGAGTTGCTCGACCTTGAGCGGGGCGATGCGGCACAGTTGGAGTCTGTGATGGGTGCCTTTATCGCGGCACTGAATGCGGCACCGGAGTTTGCCAGCGCGAGTGGCAACTTCTCCGGCAAAACGCCGCAATACAGGCTATCTATTGACCGTGATCGCGCACAGACACTAGGGATTGAGATCGCTGATGTATTTACCGCCCTGCAGGCAAATTTGAGTAGCTACTATGTAAATAACTTCTTTCGAGATGAACGAATCTACTGGGTGATCATGTCCGCCGATGCCGAGTTTCGACAGACCGTGTCCGATATCGATAACATCTACGTCAAAGCTGCGTCGGGAGAATCCGTACCCATTAGCAGCTTTGTCAGCTATGAACCTGTACTGGCACCGGATACGCTGCCGAGATTTAATTTATTCAGCGCCGCATCGATCAGCGCACAACTCGCAGACGGAGTCAGTACCGGAGAGGGTATCAAGGCAATGCGTGAGTTGGCCCAGAAACAGCTGCCGACGGGATTTCGGCTCGTCTTTTCAGGTAGCTCTCAGCAGGAAGTGGAAGCGGAAGGGCTAGTGATTTGGATCATGATTTCCGCAGCACTGTTAGCGTATCTGGTTCTGGTTGTGCTCTACTCGAGTTGGGTCCTCCCGCTGTCTGTGATGGCTTCCAGCGTGTTTGCATTGCTGGGTGCATTACTGCCGATAGTCTTGATACCCGGTCTGAGTAACAATCTGTTTGCCCAAATCGGATTGGTACTATTGATAGGGCTTGCCGCCAAAAAAGCGATTATGGTGGTTGAGTTTGCCAACCAGCGGCGCTTGTCTGGAGCCACTATCACTGACGCGGCATTGAGTGCGGCAAGCGTCCGCTTCCGCCCCGTTACCATGACGGGAATGTGCTTCATTCTTGGTGTATTGCCGCTCATTCTTACCAGCGATGTGGGCTCAGCGGCGCGCCAGTCTATCGGGTACCCAGTCCTCGTTGGCATGCTTGTCGACAGCACTCTTGGGCTCGTCATGATCCCGGCGCTATATGCGGCTTTTGAAAGGTCAAGAGGCGGATCGCGTAATACAAACGCGAGTCTTTGATTTTGCGCTCAGGCGAATCCGTGTGAGTTACTTCGACCGGGGTTCTCACTGTAGTGTTTGCCCGGGTCCGTTCCACCGCAAACGTTGCGCGATAATGTAAGCCGCAGTTGAGACTTGAAGCGGGGTTTCCAAGGCTCAGCAAGAGTTTCCCTCTGTCTACTAGCGGTGTCGGTGGCCACATTTGTTGCCACGGCAGGGTTATAGGCCTGTGAAATCTCCGAAAATCTCTTGCCGTTGTTTCTTTAACGAAATAGATTTACACCTGAATCATCTTTCATTCTGAGTCGGCTTGTTTTTGTTGTGGTTAACTGAGAGTCTTGGCGTACCGTCGCTTTGGCATTGTTGCGAAGAGGTGAAGCAGTTTTTGTTCTGCTCTTTGGAGGATAGGTAAATGAAATTTTTGGCAGTAACGCAGTGGCTAACAGTGTCAATGCTAGTCCTGGCAACAGCTGTTTTCGCAGCTGATGAGTCTACAGGTGAGGAGGATGAAACGACGTCTTATCTCTTTATCCAACACGCAGAAAACATGACTTATGATGGCTCGAAGATAATGCTCGAAGGGGTTGGAGGGGGTATAAACTGGTTCTCAGACCGACCCAATCGTATAGTGGGTCAGGCGACGTTGGAAGAGTATCTTCAGGCGTGGGCAGAAGGCGCGGATAGCTTCGCACTCGATCCGCCCAACGCAGTGCTCACGGTTGACGGTATGTCACCTGTTGTTATTGAGTTGTATTCGCCTACATTGGGTAAAGAAAACAGCATAACCTATGACGTAAAGGTTCTCGAAGGTACGCTACCCACGAACGCGAGTCGGCCAGTCTTAGTTATAGATAGCTGCGAATCCACGGGTAGGAAATCAAACTGGATTAATTGTGCGTTCGTTTGTGGCTGCTGAGGGAATTTAAAGAACGGAGAGGCTGCAAAGCCTATGCTGGCAGAGGGGTTATCGCGGTTTACGAACATCATGCAAACGGCTGACTCGCCTCAATAATGGATCTCGTCTCCGGTTGAAACGTCAGATCTGCGACCTTTCCCAGGTGAATCTCGATTTTACCGTACCTTTTCGACCGGTGACTTGACGTGTTGGGATGCACGCCCAACAGAGCAAGCGCTTGTATTTCTGTTTGCTAATCTTAATTCAATTTTCAATTACCAACCCAAAGACGGAAACAGTCGCTTGTGGATTGGGTTTCCTTGCAGCGAGTGCCCGAGGTAGGGGGAGTAGTGCTCGCCGTGCGTAACGCCTGTCGCAGTTTTCAGTTCGCCCTGAACTGCATAATCAGGATGGATTCCATCTTTGCTTAGCGCAGTTTTAACGTGTAGGTATAGCGTATCGCCGACGTCAACCTGGACGGCTTCATCAAACAGAGGCAAGAAAATTGAAGCCCAGTTGCTTTCGCATAGCAGTGCATTCAGCGGTGCTTGGCCCGGCAGGCAGGTCAATGCCAGCCAGGTGAGTATGCCATTTATTGTGCCGGCTTTGTTAATGCGCAGAGCAACCCGGTGCTCTTGCTCGACTAACAAGTCACCATTGAAATCGAGTCGTTCTACTATCTCGCTCTCGGACAGAATACCGTCGGTCGCTGGATTTGTTACACGTAGGCGAACGTCAAAGGGCTCTCCTGCCCAATCGAAAATTTGCTTTAGGTAGGGACAAGCCATAGGCGAAAACGCCGGTGTTTTCATCTGCAAAAGGTCGGCGAGATTAGCCGCTGCCGCGTAGCTCACGCACTGGTGTGGGATAATGATTGCGCCGGGTTTGAGCAAGCGCTTTTTCGCATCGCTGAGCACCGCCGCCGCGCCTTCAGCGCCAGCCAGGGAGCCTATGATCTCTGCAACGCACACGTCAGCTCGGAGTTCTAGATTGAGGTTTGTTGACTCAGCGTGGATCAGACTAATGCGGTCAGCGTAGTCCATCTTCTGCAGGCGCTGGGAGGCTGCATGCGCCGACGCCTCCATAGCCTCAATCGCAAACACCTGGCTGGCACCGATGCGCGCAGCCTCTTGCGCCCACACGAGTTCAGCGCCCGTGCCGATATCAATAACGACCCGGTCTTTTGCAAAACGCTCAAGGGCTTCGCGAAAGCGCCAATTGCGCTCTTCGTCGTTGGCCATGACCTCATACAGCGTCGCGTCGTAGATGGGGTACTCGCCCAAGGTAGGCGTGAGTGTGGGTGAGCCGTCTGCCACCTCACTAGTATTGACTGTGACGCCGATCTGCCAATCAGCGCCTGTAAGCGATTGCGTCTGGAGCATTCTAAATATGATCCATGAAGCGTGCGGTGCAGCTCGCACTGGTTGGCCGGATAGTTGATGTGAACATACTAGTGGCTACTGTACAACGAGCAATTTGAAGACTGTAAATATGTGTTATTTAGGGAATTTTGCTGCACTCCCATGTTCAAACGAAGTGTTCTAGATGTATCGAATTAGGAGACGACGTGGACGCTCTGGATATACGAAATACAGCCCGCCCAAGCGCGCCGCTACGCTTTCAATCGCAGCGCAGTTGGCGGTTTGAGCTTGCCAGTCAGGTTAGCACGCATAACGAGTGGGATCCGCTGGAGGAAATCATCGTGGGCACCGCCGCTCACGCCCAGATACCGGAAGACCGTGGCATTGATGCGCTGTCTCAGTCGGCATCCGATCTGTATACGGATATGAGCGAGTGCCGTTTCCCCCAGCGCATCATCGAGGAGACCGAAGAAGATTTAGCGGTGCTGGTAGCTGAGTTAGAGAAGCTGGGTATTCGCGTACGCCGACCCCAAGCCATTGACTTCAGCGAGACGATAAAGACACCGTTTTGGGAGAGTGGCTACTTCTTCAGCTACTGCCCGCGAGATGTATTGTTGGCGATTGGCGAAACCATGATTGAGACGCCCAGCGTTTTTCGCTCGCGATTTTTTGAACCCTGGGCCTACAAGGAGATACTGGTAGAGTATCTGCAAAGTGGTGCGCGCTGGCTTTCGGCACCGCGCCCTGCGCTGCGCGATGATATGTACAACATGGGTGGGCATGCGCAGAGTGCCATCAATAACACGGAACCGGTTTTTGATGCAGCTAATGTCATTAAAGCCGGACGAGATATCTTTTATCTTGTGTCCGACTCTGGCAATGAACTGGGTCTGCATTGGCTGCAATCTACCCTTGGTCCCGACTACCGCGTACATGCCTGTCGCGATCTCTACCCCTCAGCGCACATCGACACCACGCTGGTGCTGCTGCGGCCCGGCCTGCTGCTGGCTAACCCCGCCAGGGTCTCTGAAGATAACTTACCTGAGCCACTGAAGGGTTGGGATATTCTGTTTGCCCCGGAGATGCAGGAGCCCCGCTACAGCGATCTGACGCCCATGGCGTCCAGCTGGTTTGGCATGAACCTATTGATGCTCGCCACCGATCTGGCCGTGGTGGATGCACACCAAAGCGAACTGATACGTCAGCTCGAAGGTGAGCGCATTAATGTGCTGCCACTTAAGTTGCGACACGGCCGACAGCTCGGCGGCGGCTTTCACTGTGTGACGCTGGATGTCAGGCGCAAAGGCGCGCTGGAGACGTACTTGTGATGCAGGCTGTGATTGAGACACGTGCAGCCCAGGATGCCGATACACTGGTCGGTAAGCGAATAGTGATCCTCGGTGGTGACGGCGATGGGTTAGCTGCGAGGGGAACTCCGTTTGTTGGCAGAGCCCGCGAACTGGGTGTGTCAGTTCTACTCCTCTCTAAAGAGCGCCCTGTCGATAGCGGCGATGGACAGGTTTTGATTCCGGTCGTAGAACCGGACTACCGGTCGTGCTATGACGCGCTTGCTAGCTACCTGGAGCAACATGCCATTGATGGTATTACGACGTTCCTGGAAGAGTACACCGAAGTTACCGCGAGACTGCAGAAAGCCTTTGGTTTTAGGGGACATAGCGATTGGGGGAGCCACGCCTGTCGTAACAAATGGATTATGCGTAACGTACAGCAAGATCATAGTCTCTCTCATCCAAAATTCATGCTGTTGGATTCAAGGCAGGATGCGATCGATATCGCGCCACATTTTCCCATGCCAGCGTTTTTAAAGCCGATTGATGGCGCTGGCTCCATCGGCACTCGCCGTATCGGAACTAGAGCTGAGCTGCCAGTCGCCTTCGAAGATGTTTGTCGGGATATCGCCCACACTGTACCCCATGAGTTCCGAACGCCGGTGCTGCAGGCGTTCACGTCGGAGCAGGCCAACCTGC
>JBCCNJ010000217.1:0-5638 GCA_039025905.1 Pseudomonadota bacterium
ATGCCGAATTAGTTGCTGATTTACCAAGGTGTGCGCCTGTTTCAACCCGGGAATTGCTATCTGGTCTCGGCTGTAACTAGGAAGTTCATGATTATTGCCATTATCAGGAATACCCGAGGCTCAGACTTATGGGCGTGGCACTCAATGGCATTGCTACAATTCATTCGATAAAAACTTCTGCGGCGATTACTGCGTTGACTTAACCACATACATCCGGCGTGTGGCTACTCCCGACCCACGCTATTTGGCTACCAGCGTAGGCTCAATCGCCTGTGGCTATGGCTGTGCGAAATCCGGCAACAACGTAATTCACGCCAACAACCGGCGGGTAAAATGCGTGACCGATTTTTGTCCGATAACGCCGTACGCGGTCTCCAACACCACATTGATTTGAAAAAAGCGAGCTGTGATGAGGAGCGAGAAACGCAGAGCTTGCGCGGATAGTTCCCTAGACTTTCAGATTTCGTTCACTCATAAAGGTCATAAAACACCGGACCCTGGCCGCATTGCGTAAGTCCCTGTGCGTGAGCAACCACAGTCCGAACGTGGTCAAGGGTTTATCGAGCGCTTTCACTAATTCTGGGTAGCGCCTTGCCACAGGCTCTGCAATCAAACCCAAGACCGCGCCAGCACGCACCATGGCAAGCAGTTGGCTGTTACTGTTGGTGCGCAGGGCAACTCGCGCCTGTGGCGCGAGCTGTTGAAAATATTTATCGGCCTCTGGCGGGCCATTCTCCGGCACCCAGATAACCCAATTCGCCGCCTGCATATCCGCACCGATATCTGATAGGTACTCGCGCGTGCCATAGGCAAAAAACGGCACTTCAGTTAGGCAGCGTCCCACCAGTAATTCAGGTGGCTTGTTGGTGACACGAATAACGACATCCGCCTGCAATTGCTCGAGGTCGAGATTTTCCGACGTGGCCACCACGTTCAAATCGATTCT
Organism: Pseudomonadota bacterium; assembly: GCA_039025905.1. GTDB lineage: Bacteria > Pseudomonadota > Gammaproteobacteria > Pseudomonadales > Halieaceae > JARRPM01. The sequence continues at coordinate 947 of JBCCNJ010000217.1, forward strand.
CGGATAGGCGCGCATAAATGCAGCCAAAGATTTCGAGAGATCTACTATCGACGTCTCGGGCGTCGATATGGTCAACTCTCCCTCTGGCGCATCAGATAAGCCGTGCATTTGCCGTTCGAACAGTAAACAGGCTTCCTCGACAGATTCACCCTCCGACAGCAACCGTTCTCCGGCATCGGTCAGACGATAGCCGCTCTGACGTCGATGGAACAAGCTGACGCCATGCGCTTGTTCGAGCTGGGCAATTCGCCGGCCCACCGTCACATGGGTTACGCCCAGAATGCGGGCCGACGCACTAAGCGAACCAGAGCGCGCGAGGGTCAGAAAGTAGCGAATATTCTCCCAATCCATATGTACAAATTCGTACAACTATTGAATTTTTTCTGAACTATATATTACATAAAGGTGTTCGTATACTCATCCTCTCTGGCGGTTGCGAATCCAATAATGACGTTCCCTCGGCTGGCACTAAAGACGAATAGCTGCAATGCGGCAGCGCCGAACAGGGCACGCAAAGGAGAGCATCTCAGGACCGATCCGGCCCAATAACCGCCCGAGCAGATATGACCGCGTAGTTAGATCGTTTTTTCTAGCAAAGCTTCTCAAGCAACAATAATTCGATAACGAAACAGGCTGAAGCCCATGACAACGCACACAAAAGCCAGAATATTCAATTCGCTCCCGGTAATCATATTCGCCTCTGGCATGGTCTCGTTCGAAGCGAATTCTCGTGAAGACTATCGAGCCGGGGTTTTAGAAGAAGTCACAGTAGTTGCCCAACGGGTGGAAGAATCCCTGCAAGAAACGCCGATTGCTGTTACAGCCTTTTCCGCTGCCGAATTGCAGGGACTAGGGATTCGTTCGGCGAATGAAGTTGCTCATTACACGCCGAATATGACCGCAGAAAGCCAACCCGGCTCCACCAGCACCACAAACTTTACCATCCGCGGCATCACCACCACCGACCCCACGCTCAGTGTTGAAGCGGGTGTGGGTGTTTACCTCAATGGCATTTATATCGCTCGCAGTAATGGATTGATCTATGACGTGGTCGACTTACAGGCAATCGAGGTCCTACGGGGCCCTCAAGGCACCCTGTATGGACGCAATACGACTGGCGGCGCAGTCAATATCATCACAGCAAAGCCTAAGGGAGAGTGGGGCTTCCGACAATTGCTGACAGCGGGTAACGACAGCCGCTTTCGGAGCACCACCACGCTTGATACCCAGGAATGGGCTGGTCTGTCAGCCAAGCTTTCCTACATGCACTACGAGCAAGATGGCTTTGTCGATAACCTAACAACCGACCCTCAGCAGGGCTCTGTAGGTGACTTTGGAGAACGAGACGAAGATGCGTACAACATCGCTCTCTCCTGGGCGCCCATCGACGATTTGGTTTTCGACTTTAATTACGACAACACCCAGAGCGCTTCCGTACCGCAGGGTTCACAGCTCACGTGGGCCAGCTCCGATATCGCCCGCATCGTAACGGACGCTACATTTTTCCCCGGCTGCTACGACTCAGACCCGCTGTGCGCACCGATCAACGAAGCCTACGCCGCAGCGGAGGCGGTCGCTAGCTCAGACCGGGTAGGCCGATTGAATATGCCCTATGCCGGCAAAGAAGATCTGGACATCGATGGCTATAGTCTAATTGCCTCCTGGGATATTTACGAAAACCTGACACTCAAATCACTTACTGGGTACAGAGAGCTGCATCTGGAACAGCGTACCGATCTAAGTGGTGGAGGATTCAGCACCAGTCCAGGTGTCACCGGGAGCGGGGTCACGACGCTGTTCGCAGCCGGAATTCCCAATACAAAAGAGCAGGATCAGTTTAGTCAGGAACTCCAGTTGATAGGCAGTCTGGATCGTCTCGAGTTTATTTTCGGCCTCTACTACTTTGAAGAAAGTGCTTCAGAAACGACTCAGGAGCAGGTTGCGCTTAATTTAAGCTTCTGGGGGCCGGCTAAAATTTACGACGTCGACAATACCAGTAAAGCCATTTATGGACAGGCTACTTACAGCTTTAGTGAGGCGCTGCAATTGACCGCGGGGCTGCGTTACAGCGAGGATGAAAAGAAACTGTTTCAAGATCAGGCACCGGACCCAACCAATCCACAAACCAGAATACAGGCTAACTTTAGCGAAGACTTTGACAATGTCAGTGGCACCCTGGCCGTTGATTACTTTTGGACGCCCAGCATTTCCACGTATCTAAAGTACGCAACAGGCTACAAATCCGGCGGCTACTTTAGCCGGGCGGCTATTCAGTTTCAGAGACCATTTGATGAGGAGACCCTGGTGTCATACGAGCTGGGCCTAAAATCGGAGTGGATGGAGAAGCGGCTCCGAGCGAATGTCGCCATCTTTTATAGTGAATACGATGACCTGCAAATTTCGCAGTTTGTGCCGGGCGCCGGCGGCGCGGAGAGTGTGTTGAGCAACGCGGGCAAAGCCAACTTTACCGGGGCGGAGATCGAGTTGCTGGCAGTACCGACGCCCGGCCTAACCCTGAGCCTGACATACAGCTGGCTTGATCCAGAGTATGACGAATACGAGTTTTTTGATCCCACCGGTCAATTCTGCGGAACACCTGAAACCGCCTGTGACGTCAGCGATCGCGGCGTTTTTCCAAACACCCCTGAGTACAGCGCCAGCGTTGGCGCCAGGTATGAGTTCGCGCCGACGGTGTATGGTGATTGGTCCGCCAGAGTCGATGTAGCCTGGAATGATGGTTACTCATTTGGAACCATTGAGATTTCCGACCCATCGAGAATTGAGACGGACAGTTATACCCTGGTTAACGGGCGGATCAGTCTGGACAACATCGATTTCTTTAACACCGGCACCCTGCGGTTATCTGCCTGGGGCAAAAATCTAACCGACGAAGAATATCGGACCAATTCCATTGGCGCTTTCGAATCCCTGGGCTTCACGACGACGGTTTACAACGAACCACTGAGTTGGGGCCTGGATGTCGTTTATGAGTACTAGGTCCTATCGCGCCGATCAATCAATTTTGCAACTTCGGGGAACCTAGTGTGACGACCAAGGAAAACCCATCTCTGCCAACCGCAACAGAGTTGAGGCGCTTGGTGGTGCTTTACGCGCGCGCGATGGACCGCAATGAACCCGAACTACTACAACACATTCTTACGCAGGATGTGGTAATCCGGGGGCCGGGGTTTGCAATCAAGGGTATGGCGAACGCTTGCGCTGTGCCAGGAACACTACGAGAGACGTACGCGGGCACACGACATTTGATACACAACCAAACCCTATCGGTAGCAAGCGGGCTGGTTGAGGCGGAGACATATAGCACGGCGCACCATGTTATCAAACCCGTGCCGGCTACATCTGAGAAAAACGGCAGCGTTCTCATCTGGGAGATTCGCTATCAAGATCAATTTCGCTGTTGCGGGGGAACTTGGCTGATTCATCGACGTGAACTGATCGTCGACTGGACAGAGAGACGCTCGATCAAGCTTGGTGTTTTTGAAGAGGGAAACGCGTGAATATACTTATTGTGGGTGGCAGCGGCATGATAGGCGGACATTGCGCCACCTTTTTACAGACCCAGGGGCATCACGTTACCGTTGCGGCGCGAAACAAGCCCATGGGCACCACTCCCATGGCTGCTATGACTGTTCTTCTTGGTGACTATACGAGTGACGATTTCAAGTCCGATAATCTGGCGAGGTTCGACGCGATAGTCTTCGCTGCTGGCAACGATATTCGGCATGTTGCCGAGGGAGTCGATCCCGAGGACGTTCAATATTGGGAACGGGTTAACGCCGAGGCGATTCCAGCATTTGCCGCTAAGGCCAGAACGGCCGGTGTGGAAAGGTTTGTTTACATTGGCAGCTTTTATCCGCAGGTTGCTCCTTATCTCATCGACCAGAACGCATACGTCCGCTCTCGGCATCTGGCTGACGTTGGTGTTCGCGCGCTGGCAAATGACGCATTTCATGTCTGCTGCATTAACGCCCCTTTTGTTGTGGGATGCGTCCCGGGGTTGTCGATACCCATGTTTGAGGCGTATACCGCCTATGCGCAGGGCAAGCTGGAAGGTGTCCCGGTCTTTGGTCCCGCAGGTGGTAGCAATTTCATCTCAACCCTGTCACTGGCTGAGGCGGTTGATGGTGCGCTTAAGCGCGGGGAATCGGGTAAAGCCTACCTGGTGGGAGATGAGAATCTAACGTTCTCAGAGTATTTTAGGGAGTTTTTTCGAGCCGCTGGAAATGACCTGTCGGTCGACGAAAGAGACGAAGAACATCCATTGCTGCCCGATGCTGCCATTCTTACAGGGCGAGGTTCGGTCGTGTCATACGAGGTTGAATCATCAGATTCCGCCAGGCTGGGGTTTAGACGCTCAGATGTGCGCCGCGCCATCCAAGAGGTCGTGGATCAATACACAGACGGATAGGCATGAGAATTCCTGCTAACGATAAACCATGACTTTTGCGGGACCAGCATAGACCTTTGCACTGCCCACCGACACAAGCAGCTCGGTGTGTCAACACGACACGCTGTAACTACTATATAGCTGGGACACCCGGAAGTTGAACATCCACCAGTAGTTCCTCACCGCAGGAGGCGAGCTGTTCTTGCTAGTCATGCCTGCCTTCGGGCCTTCCATGCACGCGGGTTTTGGCATAAAAACCAAAAAAAAAAAAAACAAAAAAAAAC
>JBCCNJ010000218.1:0-5595 GCA_039025905.1 Pseudomonadota bacterium
CGGCGGGTATCAGAAGCTTCATAATCATCGCTACTCAATAATTCGGATTTATCGACTCTAGCAGCGAAAGAGACCAGCGGCCAGGAAGTAATTTGCGTCTGGTCATTCCATAAACGCCTGCTTTTGCCTGGTTCGAGGCATCGATTCATACTTGCTAAAGAAGCAAATAATATGTCCTATACTCTTCCACGCCTGGGTACCTCACAAAAGAACCGATCGCTGAAGTCTTCGCCCCAGTCGTTGAAGTGTTCTACGATCGTCAGTTACTCGGGCACATAGAAGCCTTCACGCAGCTCGAAAAACAGAATGTCCGAGTGGTCTGCCTAGGAGACCGTAGAGAACAGAAAGATCAGTAACCCTGAAACAGTTTTATAGTCGTTCCTCCTCCAGAACCACTCTGAACATAGCTGGAACGGGGCGCGAAGGCTAACGGGTTCTCCCTCCACGCTGGCGTAAGCTGTGAAGGGCATCAATGGATCACAAAGTGGTTCGGCGTATGCTCAGTTTTGGTTGGTGCTGCGCTGACTGCTCAGAAAACCTATTACAAATTTTCCACTTGCTGTACTCGTTCGGTAATCTCCGAGCTTCTCATAATCGGCAGGTCGAAGGTTCGAGTCCTTCTGGGCCCACCATCTCTTACAGGGTCTATACCGGCCGCATAGGTAACAGTTTATTCCGGAGCGCCGGCCGCCGAGCGCATAGGTAACACTTTTGGAGCGAAGGGATTTTTCCCTACTGTCACCACTTTCCCGCGCACCCCCTTAGTAATACCCGGTAACGCGGGGCAGGTTCTGCCTCTTTTCGCTGGGAAGGGTTCCAGTTCAACTGCACTGAATCAGCAAGGAAGCCACTGAGGAACTCGTTGGTACAGAGCCCGGAGCGCCGTACCGGTTCGTGCCAGGTTTCGAAGGTGAGCGAAAGCGATCTACAAGACCTGCAATGCGAGTACTAACCAAAGGCACTGCCCGAACCGACTTCCAGCATTTCAGGACCCGAGACTATTTTCAGGACGACCAAATACTCCCGAAACCCCATTTTTACTTCTTATACTCCGGGTCAGGCAATTAGCTCCCTTGCTAAATCAGCTGCCAGTGAATCGCATACAGCACGGCCTGGGTGCGGTCGCGGCAATTTAGCTTGGTAAGGACGTTGGAGACATGGTTCTTCACCGTACCCTCCGCCAGATGAATCACCTCGGCGATCTCGCGATTCGACAGGCCGCCCGCCACCAGCTTCAACACCTCGCGCTCCTTATTGCTGAGCAGTTCGGGGTCAGCCGGCGGTGCGTCGGCGATCCCGGTGGACACTTGAGAGACCAGCCTGGGTTCGGCGATAAAGCCCCCGGCGGCAACCGTCTCAATCGCCGCGATGAGTTTTTCCAGCGACACATCCTTCAGCAGGAAACCATTGGCCCCCGCCGCCAGTGCTTCCATAAACAGCTGGTGATCGTCAAAGGTGGTAAGAATCAGAATCGGCTGAGTGGAGCCCTCCGACCGCAGCCTGCGCACCAGGCCGATGCCGTCCAGGCGCGGCATACGGATATCGCACACCAACACGTCCACGGGGTCTGCCTGCAGTCTCTCCAGGGCCGATGCGCCGTCTTCGCATTGCCAGGCTGTCGTCACGCGTTTGGACAGTTCAATCAAGCGGGCAATGCCCTCGCGCACCAGCGCCTGATCATCCACCAGCCCCACCTGAATCACAGGGCAGCGCCCTGCAGTTGGAGTACCAATTCACAGCCTCCGGTATCGCTGTTACTCAGATCTGCACAACCACCAAAGGGCGCCAATCGCGCGCGGATATTGTTCAGGCCAAAACCCTGGCTGATGGTCCCCCTCAGCCCGCGACCGTTATCGCTGATCAAGAAGGACGCGCCGTCGTAGCTGACGTCGATGCGATCGGCCCCGCCGTGGCGAATGGCGTTGTTGAACGCTTCCTGGAAGCAGAACACCAGTTGCTGCACCAGGGGTGTTTCTAGCTCAGGCAGCGAAGAGCTGACCGTGATTTTCACTCCTGGGGTTAGTTTTTCCAGCTGGGCAATGGCACCGGCTAGATCACCGCGCTTCTCTTCAGAGATCTTGCGCACGATGCTGCGAATATCCTCCAGCAGATCGGCTGCCAGCGCCTGGCTGTTTTTCACATCGTGAGAGAGCGATTCCGGTGCCTGATGCGCCAGAGCCTCCAGCTGTAGCTGCAGCGCCGTCAGGCGGTGACCGATGGTGTCGTGTAGATCGCCAGCGATGCGCAGCCGTTCTTCCGCCTGGCTCTGCTGGGCCATGACAGCACGCGCGGCCAGCAACTCGTTATTTTGTCTTGCCAGTGTGTCCCGGGTCGCCACCTCACGCTGGCGAGCGAGGCTGGAGGTCAGGGCGAAGCCCTGCAGGGCGAGCAGCGTAAAGAAGGCAATGGCAAACTCCTTCGGTGCCCAGGCTTCACTGAGCAGCAATCCATAGGCCACGTTCGCGATCACAATCAGCAGCCAACACAGCCGGCCACTAAGATGATAGGGCGCTGACGCTATCATCACTACAGACAGAATCAGCACGATGGTATCGCGAAACCACACAATCGCGACTACCGAGAGTAGGAACATGAGCAGCACGCTCACGATGCCTTGATGGGGGATGAGAGGGATCTCTTGCTTGTATGCGCCCAGCAGAAATGCCAGTGCAAAAGGAATATGCAGGGTCAGACTGGGCAGCAGGCCGTTGTACTGGGCAATCACATAGCCTACCAGTGCGATAGCGAGCAAGCCGGATACATCCAGCAATACCTGTTCCGTCGTGAGGGTGCGAGATGTCATACCGAGATCATAGTCGACATACGCCTTGCGAACACCCTGCCAAAAGTCACGATTCGCCATCATGTAACGGGTGACTTTCGGCACCTGTTTCCTGCCGATGGATAGCGGAAACTACCCTCATCGACCATCAAGGAGAATACAACATGCGTAATCTACTGCTCGGGTGTATCGCTCTACCACTGGCACAGACCGGTATAGCTGCAGACCTCACCGTCAATATCATCAACATCAGCGAGCCTGCGGGAGAGATCGCGTGGGTGTTGTTCGACAGTGAAGAGAATTACGCAAACGATGTGAACCCGGTGCTGTCTGCACGAAGCCGCGTCACTGCTGACAGCCAAAAATTCACGCTACACGACCTGCCCGCTGGACGCTACGCGATCAAGCTGTTTCACGATGCCAACAACAATGGAGATCTCGACAGCAATATGCTGGGCATCCCTGTTGAGGGCTATGGCTTCAGCAACGATGCCGGGCGCTTTGGCCCGCCTTCCTTTGAAGACGCGGCCGTGGAACTGCAAGACGACCTGCAAATTGAAATCCGGGTGCGCTAAGCATGGACAGACGAGAATTTCTGAAAGGTCTTGCTGCGCTGGCAGCACTCCCCTCCCTTCCCGGGTATCTGACAGCGAAGGAAACACCGGCCTGGGCACTGGGTTTTCAAGGTGTGACTGAAGATCTGCCGCCGCTAACGATGGACGTCAGCGGTGTGTTCCCCGATGCCTGCCATGGCCGCTTCTATCGCAATGGACCGGCCCTGTATGAGCGCTCTGGGCAGCGCTATCAGCATTGGTTTGACCCCGACGGGATGGTGCAGGCTTTTCAAATTGATGGCAACGGTGCGCAGCATCAAGGTCGATTCGTGCGCACCCGCCGCTTTGTTGAGGAAGAAAAAGCCGCTCGTTTTCTATACAACGGCGCCGGCACTCTCTTTGAGGATAGCCAACCGGTGCGAAACAACGAAAGCACCAACGTGGCGAATATCAATATCCAGCCCCTCAATGGCGAACTACTGGCCCTCTGGGAAGCGGGCTCGGCCTACCGCATCGACCCCGATAGCCTGGAAACCCGCGGCATGTTGACATTCGATGCTGCGTTGCAGGGGGTGCCGTTTTCCGCACACCCGCACTTTGATGACCACGGTGACCTCTGGAATATCGGCTCCGTGCCCTTTGCGGGGCGCCCAACCCTGGTGCTGTATCACGTTGGCGCTAACGGCAAACTCAAAAAATCATCCGCCGCGCGCCTGGATTTCCCGGGCTATATGCACGACTTCGTACTCACCCCGCGCTACCTCGTGGCGCTGAATACCTCCGTGGTGCAGGCAGAGGGCAGTGGCTTCGTCAACAAAATGGCCTGGCAGCCCGAACGGCCCAGCCAGCTGCTGGTATTCGACCGCGAGGATTTCGCATTGAAGGCCTCCATTGAGGTGCCTGCGACATTCGTATTCCATTTCGGTAATGCCTGGGAAGAAGGTGATCTCACGCATTTCACCGCCTGCGCCTATCCGAATGCCGATCTCGTTAAGGTGGGCATGCATCGTTTAGTCCAGCAGTTGCAAGGGCCGTATCACCAGCCTCCGGAGCTGGTACGTTACAGTCTGTCGGTGGAGAAGGGTCGAGCCAGCATTGCGCCACTGGGCGCTGACATGGAGTTTCCAGGCTTCGATATGCGCCAGCCGTTCGCGGCGCAGCCGCTATTCGGCGCGGGTGGGCAGGCCAGCAGCGAGTCTGAGCTGGCCTCAGCGGTGGTACGCGTGGATCCGCGCTCGGGTAACACGCAACAGTTTAACTACGGCGATGGCGTGGTGGTGGAAGAGCCCCAATACATTCCCGGCCCGGAGGGCGGCTATCTGCTGCACAGCTACCTGGACTACCGGCGTGAACGCAGTGGTGTCGCCGTAATCCAGGCGAGGCGCCTGAGCGACGGCCCGCTGGCCACGGCAGAGATGGCGCGCATCCTGCCGCTGGGTTTCCACGGCTGCTTCCTACCCGCTTGAGTTTGCCATGCGACCCTCGTGCGGCTGTAGGATTTTGACGCCTCAAAAATGGCCTGGATGGAAGCATCCAGGGTGGCGTTGAATTCCTCGTCGCTCTGTTGGGCCGAGAGGCCTTCGGCCAGCGCCCGGGAGAAGCTTGCCACCACGCCCTCATTGGGCGCCAGCCGCGCGTTGGCTTCTTCGCGGCTATAGCCGCCGGACAAGGCCACGACCCGCGCCGTGTTGGCGTGCACTATACAGTCGGCGTAGAGATTGTCTTCTTCGGCCAGGGTGAGCTTCAGCATGACAATATCGTCGCCACCCAGCGTTCTGGCTGAAGGTATAGTCACAGCAATCCACTTAATTTATCAGGCACTTCTCCTGCGCGCTCGAGTCAGATAGTGTGCAGCTTTGCGAATCACCATTTGCTAGCCACGAAGGGCCAACCCATGCGACTACAACTCTCCACCTGGCAGGAAGTGGAAACCTACCTCGGTCACAGCAAGGCCATTCTCATACCCATTGGCTCCACTGAACAGCACGGGCCGACTGGCCTCATCGGTACAGACGCGCTGTGCCCGGAAATTATTGGTGGACTGGCTGCTGACCAGAGTGGCCTGCTGATGGCACCCACCTTCAATATCGGCGTGGCCCAGCATCATATGGAATTCCCGGGGTCGATGACGCTTCGGCCATCGACGTTCATTGCCACCATGGTTGACTGGGTGGATTCACTGGCGAAGCACGGCTTCACACATTTTTACTGGCTAAATGGGCATGGCGGAAACATCTCGACGATCAACGCAGGCTTCGC
>JBCCNJ010000219.1:0-5565 GCA_039025905.1 Pseudomonadota bacterium
ATTGGCAGCAGATAGCTGGTCTTACTGTGGCTATCGAACAAAGGCTCCATGGCTACGGTGCCGGCGAAGTCCGGACCGGTTTCGAGCGTTAGAGGCGGGCGATGATCGAACAGGAATAGATAGGCCAGAAACGCAATAAAAGCGGCGCCGATACAAGAAAACCAAACGCTTTTGCTGACCATGTGCTGAGCTCTCTTCTGAGTGAATCAGGCCAACTGCTTCGTGCAGATCGCCCGTTTAGTGAAAGGCCAATTTTCAAGAAACCGGAAACAGATCCTTACTGATTCTGGCGACTCCTTGCACCTATCTACTGGGTTTCAGTCCGACCGTTCTGCGATGAGATAGTTATCTAGAGAGACGATTGAGGCCCCTAAATCCCTTAACGAAACGGCTACGGGCAGCGACTGTAAAACAACCTCATTGCGTAGTGGGCATTTTCGATTTGAAAGTGTCTCCGGTTTTCGAGGAACCTGATATCGAGGGGAGACTTACCGGCGACAATTCCAATATTCAATTTTTTTGCTCTGATGTGTTTATGGTTGTTTGTTCGCATGGTTCACCCTTGCTACATTCGGCCTCGAGACGCTCTCGACTGCTCGAGTTTGAATTGGAATCGGTTGAGTGCTGCGGGTTGTTAGTGCGACGGAGCGAAGCGCCCGGCAGGTATTGAGCTAGCCAACCGAGAGCCGGCTGAGAGAGATTCGGGTCCCCTTCACCGCTGGGAGATAATCTTGGAAGTGATGTTTCGATGATATGGACGCGGGCAGTGAGCCCGCAACCACAGATATTCGGAGTATAGGGGAGACCATGATTAATTGGGACGCTATTGGGGCAGGTGCCGAATTAATAGCAGCCGTTGCCGTTATCGCAACGCTGGTCTACCTAGCGGTGCAAATTCGTCAGAATACGCAGTCCAACCAAAACACTGCAATTCAAACAATCAGCGGGCACAAATCTGAATGGCTATCGCTGATCACCCAAGACTCGGAAGTAGCTGCGTTGGCAGTGAAGGGCAACGCAGACTATGAGGCGCTAACGGTTGAAGAAATGCTTCGTTTTACGACTCTGTTTATGCACTTTTATCGCTTGTACGAGACTCAGTATCACCTTTACCTAAACTCTGCAGTTCCAAATGACCTGTGGCTGGGTTCATCCCAGACACTGCAGTTTGGACTCCAAGGGCCTGGCGCGAGGTTAGTATGGGACCAAAACCGGGAGAGGTTTAGCCCTTCGTTTCAAACCTTGGTCGACGAGCTGTTGGCGGACACCTGACGCGCAGTGGAAGTCGATCATTACAATGGCTCGAGCAAAGCGCCTGTGTTCAAAGTATGTATTGCCTTGTGATCTACGGCATGTTCGCTAGAAGCAGCATTTTAAGTTCACACTCTGAGCCAGCCTTTACAACCCTCCGTCTGTTGGTCTGTCTACTGCATCTTCTCGCGTCTAATCTGATTCATAAACTGGACGCCCGCGAAAACACCGACAAGCATCGCAAGAATGAGGCAGATGTTTAGGATAGCAGTCAAATAGAGGCTAAAGACCCAACCATCTGGATCAGCCTGTAGGTACGTAGAAAGCCCGGCCAGCCACATTGTCATCGTGCTCCACAGGAAATAGAAAGATGACAGTACGAACATGGTGTTCACTAGCCTCAGTTGGCCGCGTGTGAGTTGGGATCCGGCGACATAGGCTACGACGAGATACCCGCTCAAAATAGTTAGATAGAGCGCGAAATAGTAGCCACCTAGCTCATTGAATTCGTTTGCAAGGGACAACAGTTCTACCGCTCTCGGACCGGTGGAGCTTGTGGCTTCTTCCATAGTTACTCCGACCGGATGCCAAGTTAGGGTGGGCGTCAAAACAAGATCGTCACTGATCCGGTTTTCTTTTTCAATGCGCCAAAAATTCGCCCAGTTGCAATGGTTGAAGGCAGCAGCTAGTCGAACGTTGACCTTTCGCCGCTCTGAAAATCATAAATGCTGACAAAAGAGCAGCCGATTGAAGTAGTGCTGCCGGATACGTGCTATCGGCGAAAAGCTGTCGTCAGTAGATCGAATTGATGAAATCAAGCACCCGAGTATCCGGATGCAAGGTCAAGCACTATATCGGCTGCGGTCTCGACATCACGGACGCGCTCGACACCCATCCCCGCGTACATTACGGCAGCCTCGATGTCTCCACTCATGCCGCGCATCGGTGGCATCATGCTGTAACGTGGAATCTCAACGCCTTCCCCCAAGCGCATAATGATGTCACCTTCGCCGGGGCGCGTGCCCGGCGCAGGCTGGCCGGCTTCATCCCAATTCCGGTAGGTAGAGTTCAGCAGGGTACGCAGTGGGGCATCGGGCCAGCCGATATCAAATATCTTGGTTCGCACGGTGGCATCAGCTCCTGCCGCAAGCAGTGCCGCCTTGTAATCCGGATGCGCCAGTGACTCCTCGCTAGCCACAAAACGAGTGCCGCATAGAACCCCAGCTGCTCCCGCTTCCGCCATGACCTTAACGTCTTCGGACGTGGTGATACCGCCCGCCGCGACTATTGGTGTATCACCTGCCAGCTTCAGTACCTCATCGAGAAGTATTCGAAGAGGAGTTTCGCTGAGAACATGGCCGCCTGCTTCCGTTCCCTGCGCGATGAGGACCCGTGCGCCCGCGTCAAGCGCGATCTGTGCCGCACCAGCGCTGTCTACGGTCGCAATAAGCGTCGCGTCTGATTCGAGAATGGCGGCACTGTACGGTTCTGGCGAGCCCCAAAAAGTATGCACCAGCGTTGTGCCGGCCTCAACTGCGGCTTCGACATGTTCAGTGGTGTTTATATCCGCACGAAGATTTACCGCAAACGGCTGGTCCGTAAGTGCGCGAGTGGCGACTACCTGCTCGGCCGCATTCTCCGGTGAGCTGGACCAGATAGGTAAGAAGCCGAGTCCCCCGGCTTCTGACACTGAGGCTACCAGCTCAGGGCAAGAAACCCCGCCCATAGGACCGCAGAAGATCGCATGCTGGATCCCAAGAAGTTCTTTCAGCATTTCTGAAGATGTGCGCATGTTGTACTTTCCCTCGGAACGCTCAAGAAAGACATGTTGCATGGCGTTACCAGGCGATAGCTTGCCACAAAGCCTAGCTGACCTGCATTGATGCGGACGCGGTACCTCCCGATGTACAGATGACAACTGCCATTAAGTGTCCCCAAGGAAACAGTGTCAGGATAGATGGTCGATTTGGGTCGATAGCAAGTAGTTCTATCCAGTGAGTGAAACGAGCGTTATTCGTGAAGCAGACGTGCCTAAAATTGCTGGTTAACGCGTGCCATCGGTGAGAAGCAACCATTTCCTGTTGTGCACAGAAAAAGCGTAGTTACTCAAACTGAATTGGAGCCCAAAAACGTTTCCGTGGAGACGCGAAAACAGCTTGTCTTTTGTTGGCCCTCTACTCTGGTAACCGGGCTTTGCTCTCCAGCGGCTTATACTCAGTAAACAAGAAATCTGACAGCTGATTCTTTATGGCATCCACACGAGAGCTGACCCGACTCCGCCAGACTACGAGACCATTATGAACAAAAAGGAGTCGCTCGACCGCTTCCTCAAACGCAGGATCAGCGCTTAAGTCATCAAAATCATAAACAACTTGATCTCCCGCTTGACCGCCTTCTTCGAACATCTCCTCGGTGAGTCGCATATCGGTGGCATAGCTAAAAGCGGATTTATACGCGGGTAAGGCTCCCATGATCATGTCCATATACCAATGCTGCGCAAACTCTATACGCTTAAGGAAGTCTTCGTACTCCACCAAGCGATCGAGCAAATCCCTATCGCGCAGTATGCTCGCCCGCCCCGATGACATGAGTTCCGTGAACGTGCCCGAATGGTCAGCACTCGTCTGGATAGAGATTCCTGCTATGAGCGCCTGATCGAATGCACTAACGTCTTTCGCATCGAGCCGTTCCGACCGAACTGAGTGAAGTACCGTCCGGAAGTGCTCTGTCATCATCTTATGAAAAGCAAGGCTGCGTTCTGCATCAACTGCGATACGATCAAAGTCCTCCCGAAGCCGCGCTATGAGGACTATTTCCTCCTGGCGATTAAGGCGCTCCTCATTCCAGTTTGCCACCTGGATACCAATGAACACACCGACGACAACGATGGCAAAGTCGAGGGACACAGCAAACCAGTTCTGATCGCGCACGTGCTCTATTACCCGGCGAAGTAGCATCGCAATACCTAGTTGGAAATATCTCCTGACACTACAGTAATTTGACTATTTCGGATGGCACCTTCGGGTTGATAGAAGACTGCCGAAACGTAAATTTCATCTGTCCGCAATCCAGCATCAGTTCCGAAACCGTCAGTCACGTCGCGACTACTGCATGTATCTCTAACCGCTTGTCTAGGGCCTTTCAAACACTTCGTCTTTACCGCGAGTGCCCTAAATCCGCCTGCGCTCTAAGCCTCCTCACCCTATTTGCTATCTCATTCTTAGTTTCTTGCCACCACTGCTCGTTAAAATAATGCCTTCCGTTGGCAGCGTTTGCGCGCCGCAGCCTCTTGAGGAGCTTCGTTGAACAAAATCTATCCTTTCGCGGATTCCCATCAAAACAATATAACTCTTGTTGGTACCTTGCATGCCGAAAGTTCTCGTTGGGCCCGCACACGCTGCCTGTATACGTTTCTTGATTCACACGATCTAGATATAGGATGTAAGTGGCACCTAGCGTGAAACTCCATTCGCCGCAGGACGATGTTACGTGGTCGTCCCTAAAGGACACCATCGTTGGCAAGCTTGTTGGCGTAGGCCCCTTCAGGACATCAAGCATTTGTACAGAGGCATACGTTTTCCCGCTGCTTTGCCCCGTCTCAATGAAGGTAGCTTCCATTGGGATAACGACAAGAATGCTGTCTGATTTATCAAACCAGAAATTAGGATCCATTGGCTGTCCACAGCTGCAACTGATTGCCGATCCACTATGAAGTACTAATGGTGGGAGGGCGAGAAGCCACAGGTTCCTGATCATAGGTTCACCCAGCTACGCTTGCACCTTTGTAAGGTAGGCACAATTACGATCGACTGACGCAGCTCAAACATCGGTGGTCTAATTGGAGGTCTATAAGTAGCGACATACAAAAAGCTCTTGGAACGTCCATGCTCTTGCTCTCGTTACCTGCACTTTGGGCGCAGCGTAGGGTGGCACAATGATGACCAAGCTATGACACTAAACACAGATGCCCGAGAGACCATAGATCGGAACTGATGATGCGTATTGAGGATGGCTCATGGTGGCTCCAAACTTAGATTGGTAACCGCAGTGAAACACGCCATCACGGCAAATTCCGTTCTCCAATGGAGCCGATCACATTGGTTACCAATAGCATAAACCTCCGAAACGTCCTCTCACCGCAGCGTTTGATCCTGTCTATGAGATCAACGACAACCTATAACAGCCAGTATTAACCAGTCACCGATCCTTCAGACAACAAAGCGCCCTGCTTTTGCACTACATGCTGAATGAGTTGCTCTTGCGCCATTACGTCATCGTCGAAGTCGACGCGGATCCAGTAGGGCATGGTGCTCG
>JBCCNJ010000220.1:0-5483 GCA_039025905.1 Pseudomonadota bacterium
CGTCTTTATGAGATGCTAAATCAATTCGCCAAATCTGGTGTGCGGCAAATTGAGCTCGATGAGCTGCGCGAGGCGATCGATACGACCGATAAGGCCACCCGTTGGTCAGATTTTAACCGATGGGTACTCAGAGGACTGGTCAACGATATTAACGAGCATAGCAACCTTGAAGTGCACTACCGTCCGATCAAAAAAGGACGTTCAGTGACAACCATTCGGTTTACCATCCTAGTGAAGCGCGACTGGACGCCACCGAGTTCGCGTCTATCCACGCAATAGCGTTTTTGCCTACACTCGGGCCACGTTAGGCGCTAAGCCATACCCCACTTGGGCGCTCGAGCGGGCTACTCCGGGTTCCGCGTTCGCTGCATCCCTGCGGGACCAGGCCCTACCTATCCCTAGCGCAAGACCCTATCGCGGCGCCGCCGTTGGCGGCGCAGGTTAATCAGTAAAAGCGTACCCCGAGCTGCGCGCAGCGCACGCTTTTTTTTAACCCTCTCCCTCTGGGTTCAGCAGGAGCGTAGCACTCGTTTGGCCTTAGTCCAGACATCCCGCCTAGTCTCAGTCTTTCGCTGCGCTCTCTCCCTGCGACCTGGGTGGTTCCCCCTGTCCGGACACGCCCAAGCCAAGCGCTTCTTACTCGTTCGTGCCTCTCTCGCCTGGGGTTTTTCAACCCCAGAGGGATGGGGGGTTAACACACAAACCCAAGACAAAGGCCAGTGAACCGCAGGGACACGGTTCATCGGGTCACTAGGAGGCAACACATGACAACAGCAACACAGACCCCTGAACACACTGACGTGATCCATGAGCGCGCATCGATCCAGATAGAGTTGGGCCGGTTAAGCCTGTCCGATCGGAACGTGCGCAAAACGGCGACCGGTAAGACCGACGATAAGGAACTCCAGGCTAGCATCGCCAGCCAGGGTGTTTTGCAAAACTTGGTCGTCGCACCCGAGGGCAAAAATAAATTCGGTGTGATTGCAGGCGGCAGGCGACTGAAAGCACTGCATGCGCTACTGGCGCAGAAGGCAGTAGACAAACGCTACCTTGTGCCGTGTGTGATCGTTGAAGACGAGTCAGAGATTACAGCGGTCTCCTTGGCCGAGAACATCACACAACTGCCGATGCATCCAGCCGACCAGTACGAGGCGTTTCATCAACTGGCAGAGCAGGGGAAGGCAGTGGGGGATATCGCCGCGCTCTATGGTGTGGGCAAACAGACAGTGGCTAAACGGTTAAAACTGGGACAGTTGGCTCCGGCCATCCTGGATGCCTACAGGGCAGACAAGATCAGGCACGATGAAGTCATCGCCTATACCGTCTGTGAAGACCACGAAAAACAACTTGCCTGCTTTAAACACTGCGGGCAGCGGGCATGGGCCGGTGAGATTCGGCGCTGGTTGCTCGGTGAGGCCGTGTCGACTGACACTGGGATCGGTCGATTTGTGGGTGCGGCGGCATACAAGAAAGCGGGTGGGGCCGTCTCTCAAGACCTGTTCGATAGTAAAACGTATCTCACGGATACGGCGCTGGTACGCCAGTTAGCGGAAGACAAACTCACTAAAGAAGCCGCCGAGCTGCAAGCCGATGAGCCAGGGTGGTTGTGGGTTAAGTCGTCACTGGATGGCAGGCAGGACACGGGCCATGTCGTCGAACTGGCACAAACGTACATTGGTGTACCGGATGAGCTGAACGAGTCCTTAGCCGCGGCGCAGCAAGAGTTCGAATCCCTGGATGAGTGGAACATGGGTAATGACGATACTCTCCCCGAAGGCTATGCGGATGAGGATGCCATCTATGACCGAATCGGGGAAATAGAGCACGAGCTGGATGAACTGGAGGAACAGCGCGATACGTATCTGGGCCACACGGATGAACAGCGGGCCTATAGCGGTTGCTTCGTGACCCTGGGACACAGTGGCGAGGTCCGCATTCAGCGCGGTATTGCCCACGTGAGCGATATCCCCAAGTCCACGGCAGATGTCGATAGTCCAGCAGATGGCGAGGCGGTCAAGCCAGTAGAGCAGGATGCAGAACTGAGCTTCAGCAAAAGCCTTGAGGCCTATTTAAAGCAGCGGCGGCAACATGCCGGGAAAGCGACACTGCTCCAAAACCCGAAACTCGCGCTGGATCTGTTGCTGTTTTTTCAGTGCATCCAATTGATCGATGGGGCTGGCTGGCGCGCAGCACGCTACGCCACATCTATTGGGGCGCATGCCGTGGCAAGTGAGACAGCATCAGGTGATACCAAGAGCGATAAGGCCGCAGAGGAAGTCGACGCGTACCGATCATCACTGAACCTATCGTGGGCGAAGCACGAAGATGACGGTGCCGCATTCGCGGCGTTCATGTCACTGTCGAAGCGTGAGAAAGACAAGCTCGGCACGTTCTGTGCCATGGCGTCCTTGCAGGTGGACGTGAGAGGGCGTGGCTCGCTGGTCGATGCCGTACTGGACGGAATCGAAGTAGACCATCGCAGCTACTGGACGCCAACCAAAGACAACTACTTCTGTCGGCGTACTCGCAAGCAATTGTTGGCTGAGTTTGGGCCCGTATTCGGTGACGAATGGCTGGTGCAGCATGACAAGCTCAAGAAAGATGACTTGATCACGCTGCTGCATGGCCAATTCAACGCGGACGAAAACCAGCAAGATGAGCGTACAGCGAGCTGGATTCCCGACGCGTTCTAGCGTCAAACTGCAACGATAGGTCTATGGCCTGCCGTTTTTTCAGTGCGGTCGCCCACACGGGCCGCGACGAAGGTTTAGTCAGCTAGACCTTCGTTTAATTGTAATAGTCGCGACCTGATCTGACAGTTATCGGCTTGATAGCCGTGCAGTTGTCAGATCAGTTTAGTCCACTGACCTTCTCTTGCCATAGCGCGCGTCCATCCAACAACGTTTGCATAGGAGTCCTTCCACAACACATCTTGCCTTGATGGCTGCGGTCGTTATTGTAGGTATCCATCCAAACATCAAGATCGCCCTGTAGTGTCTCCAAGTCAGTATAGAGCTTCTTGCGGAAAGTGATCTCGTAGAACTCTTCCTTCACCGTGCGGTGAAAACGCTCACAAATACCATTCGTCTGAGGGCTGTACGCCTTGGTCTTGGTATGATCGATGTCGTTCACAGCTAGATACAGTTGATAATCATGGCGCTCCGGGCGGCCGCAGTACTCAGTACCGCGATCTGTTAGAACGCGAAGCAGGCCAACACCTTGCTCTTCCAACATCGGTAAAACCCTGTCATTCAGCAGATCCGCCGCCGTAATGGGTGTCTTAGTTGTATAGAGCTTGCAGGCTGCCACCTTGCTATACGTATCGACAAACGTCTGCTGGTAAATCCGGCCAATACCTTTGATGTTGCCAACATAATAGGTGTCTTGCGATCCGAGGTAGCCTGGGTGCTCTGTCTCGATCTCTCCGTTCAACTCGTCAGTCGCCCGCTGGTGCTCCAACGCAACCACCTGTGCTTCGGTCAGTACAATACTGTCCTCAGCCACTTTCCGTTCAAGCGCTTTCAGACGTAGCTTGCGGCTCTGTAAGCTATGACGGAGCCAGATACTGCGAACACCGCTGGGAGACACAAAGACGCCTGTCTTGCGCAGCTCGTTACTGACACGCACCTGACCATGAGCTGGATAATCAAAGGCAAACTTCAAAACCGCTTCTTCAACATGCGGTTCCACGCGATTCTTGGGATTGGGCCGCCGCCTGGACTTATCCAGCAAAGCATCCACTCCGCCTTCATCACGTGCTGCCTGATAGCGATAAAAGGTATCTCGTGACACGCCCATCATCTGGCACGCCTTGGATACGTTGTCCAACTCCTCAGCCAGGTTCAACAGGCCGATCTTGTTTCTGATAATGCGATGTGTAGACTGATTCATGAGGGTTATCTCCATGGTTCTGATTAAAAGTTCGCACTTCTATCAAAACCGATAACCCTCACTTTTTTCAAGCAAGTGTCAGATCAGGTCTGAACTAATACACTTATGGTGATTTACCGCAACCTCTTAGGGTCAGGCTATCAGGGCGGTATTGATACAGCAAAACGCTAATCTGGTTCGCAGACCTGTCCTCCGCGTGCCCGCTATCTATAATTTGTCTAAACACTTTTCTCATCGCTGTTCTAACGTTCGGGTTTCATATGAGCACGCCAGACTGTATTTCATAGTAAATATCGCTCTTGATGCCTGTCGAAGACTTGAACTGCAACGCGGATAACTGCCACCATGCAAGCCTATATGAATTGCGCGGAGTAGCAGCGCATGCAAACGGTTGGTCTCAAGTTTTCTCAAGTGATGGAGCATCTTCCGATGCACACGATTCGTGTGCTGCGACCAGTGTCAATGCGGCAATCACAAAACCAAATCCTTCTCCTGTCTCGATCAATTTCATTGTATGGCTTTCGCTCAGCTGATTCATCGCGAAAGCCTGCGCGGCGTCGAAGCGTGACTGCGTGCCCAGCAGGAAAAGCTTCACCATATTGGCAGACGCGGTGGCATTTCACGTCACGCAATACTCTGGCCAATGCCAACAAGACGAGAGGCTGACGCATCTATACCGACTTTGCCCAGGCCTTAATTCACATCGCTCGCTAAGTTTATGTGGAGGACAAGTTTGGTGTCGAAATCGTCAGTACCGTCCAGGCACTCGATTCGACCACCACCGATCCGCGTCTGTCCATGCTTCCCTGGGCCAAATTTCGTACAACCAGGGAGGCCTAAAAACTCCACGCTTTGATGGACCTGTTTGGCAATGTCCCTACGTCTATCCATGTTTCCGATAGCAGACTGCACGACGTCAACGTATTCAATCTGTTGGTGCCCGAGGCCGGTGCCTTTTACGTCATGGACCGCGGATCCTACTATACAGCCGGATGCAATCCTTCCCCGGCACCATCGAGAATAACGAAGAAATGCAAGTATGGATCACCGCTCGGTTTACGTGCTGCCTGCGTTCATGCGAGAGCGGCTCCATCTGGATGACAGCCTCTACACAGTTTTGCAGATTTTGAGCGTGAACATCCTCGTGAAAATATATTTAAACAAGGTGCTTTCCAAGAGCGAACAAACTATGGAAAAAGCGGGTTCTTCTAGCCGTTTGATACTGTACAATTTAACGTCGGGACGCTAGCGAGTTTTTTTATTGTTTTCCTAATCAAACAGGTTCAACTGACACGCAAGAATCGGTGTACTCAATGTAGGTGAGATAGATTATGGAATCATGGCCAAAGCGACTACATCACAATACAACATGGACAGACGGCCAGGAGAAAGCAGGCCGGATAGAATGCGTAAAGATAACTCTAAGCATGCCCGTTCAGTTGCTTTTTTTGCTGATCGCTTTTGCCTGCGCAAATCAGGCGAACTCTTCCGAGGAGCGCCTCCACTTTTGGATAAACTCTTTCATTCCGTCAAAGTCCGCAAGTGGTTCTAACGCTTTGCTACTTTCAGATATCGGGAAAACAGTTATTGAG
>JBCCNJ010000221.1:0-5473 GCA_039025905.1 Pseudomonadota bacterium
GAATAGGATCGTTGCCTTGCCCGGGTTCAATATAGCCGCCCTCCAGGCCCCGCAGTAGCGCATCAACTTCCGCCTGCGGTGACTGCTGTAGTTTTATGCGCCAGGCTTGTTCCTCCTCTTCGTCGCCCGGCGCCATGGAGGTGAGCATCATGGTCACGGCCTCATCGTCCCAGTCTCTGCCGTACACGTGCAGACCCAGGGGCATGAAGCGCTCCTGCAGGTCGGTAAGGTAGTGGCCCACTTCATGCACCATTAAATCGTCGTTAACCTGCTCAAAGCTAATCCCCATCACGGCCAGTTCTGCCGACATGGCCTCCGCTAACTCGTCCGTGAGTTCCAGCGCGTCAATCTTGTCTCGGATTTGCGTTACCAGGCGCTGCATGACGACCTCGTTTTCACTGCCATGCATGGCTTCAAAGCTTTCAACCAGCTGTCGGAGTTGCAGTAGATCATCGTACAAAGGGGTACTGCTCAGCGGCGGCGTGAGGTGATCCACCATCACGGCCAGACCGCGGCGCTTCGCCTGAATACCCTCACCGACGCCATCGACAATGTAGGGATACACACCCGGTAAATCGCCGGCAATCACCCTCGAGTAGTCGTCCGCCGCCAGTCCCACCGATCGGCGCGGCAAGAATTCATAGGTGGAATGGCGGCCCAGATGCACCAGCGCATCGGCCTCAAATTCGTTGTGCAAAAACTGATAGAAGGCAAGGTACTGGTGCGGCGGGGGAAACGCCAGGTTGGCGTGTAGCAGTTCTTCGTTGATCTCCCAACCGCGCGGTGGCTGCGGGCCAACAAAAATATTGCCAAACTGCAGGCCCGGCAGCACGATTTTACCTTCTACCGTCATGACTTCACCCGGAGCCTCGCCCCAACCGGCCAGACCTTCAATGCCGATTTTTTGCAGCGCCTCGACTATCTCTATTGCTTCAACTTCTAGACAGTTTCTTTCATCGCTAGTGAGGGCGAGGGTGTAGCAGCCCTCCAGTTGATCAAGCAAATTCAGCGCGCGCTCTCGGCCTGGGTGATCGACAGCCTCCAGCAGGTGATGCATTTCTTCTACCGTGTGTTCGACGGCATGCACCCCAAAATCAGGCTTGCCCGCTAGCAGTGACTGCAAGACCTGTTCGTGTAACAAACCGAAGGGCCCGAACTCCATTTCATTGCGAATGGTTGCTGGCAGTGTGTTGAACCACTGCTGGTACTGCTCTGGGTCCGCCAGGTTAACGTTCCGGCTCATCGCCTCTAGCGCGGCCGCATCGCGGGGAAGGTTCACGGCTTTGGCCTGCATCATATCCAGCAAGGCTTCCTGCGACGCCGGTAAGGTGCCGGTGTCATAGCCCGCCGCTTTTAACTCGTTAAGAATCGTCCACAGTGACGCGGGCACGTCGAGGTTGTCTGCGCCGATGTTATGCCGTCCGGGTGGATGGTTGTAGTAGATCACTGCAATACGCTTGTCGGCGTTGTCCTTCACCTGCAGCTGCTGCCAGCGATTGAGTCGTTTGACCAGCGAGGCAAGTCCTTCCTGTTGCGCTGTAATACTTTGAATGCGAATACCCGTGAGCGCATCGTCAACGCTTTCCCCGGCGGTTCCGATCACCAGCGGTTGGCTGGCGCCCTGTAGCTCTGGCATGGCCACCTGGTAGTACACCTTTTCATGCGCCAATCCATCTGAGGACAGTAACCATTCCGCCTCAGACCGGTCGCGTAGTTTGATTGCTTTGATCACAGGGACGTTTAGCATTTTAAGCTGATCAACCACTGCCTGGCGGCCCTCACCGCCACCGACGACAAAGTCCTGCAGCATGACCACCGCTGACAGCCGCTCGCCGAGCTGTTGCAGCTCATTGACCGCCTCGACACCGGACTCGCCCCAATATGCTAGCGCGGTGAGACACTGCTGATCGTTTGATTGCTCGATCGTTTCACAGAGATCCCGCAGCATAGCGACATCGCCCGGACGTCCCCCGCCTGCATGATCGACGATGGCGACCACGGCGCCTTCGTCCACGGTCGGCCAGTCGTTGTAGATGTTGCCTTGATACAACCAGCGTAAGCGCGCCTGCGGCGCTGCCGGCTGAAACTGTGTTGGCGCGCCCAACTCGTGATAGAACCAACTGAGTAGCTGGGCAGCATTCTCACTGCCGCCGCCTTGCCAGTACGCCTGGGCGGTAATCCACGGTGTTAGGGCCGGATAAGACGTCATCATGGCCTGCAGCCATTCATCGAAATCGGATTCTGGTGTGTTCCCGGCGACCGCTCGCAGCTCTTCACCGCTAGCGAACAAAAGATCTGAGTGCACCTGACTCAATCCAACGAGGCGGTGATCACTGCTGATAAACAGTCTTGGCGCTGTTGATAGCGACAACAGAGGTTCAAGTTGATTGACCAGTGGCCCATACAGCCCAATGCCCAACACGCCACGACTGCCTCGAATGAGATCCGTCACTTGTGGCTCTGGCATTTCCCGAATCTGCGCCTCTGAGCGGGCTTTAACGCTTAGGCTTGGGTAGCGCTCGGCAAACAGGCGTGCCGCCTCTGCCACGGTTTCCGCATTGCGCTGCGAGGTGATGACTAAGACATAATCATCCGTTTCCTGCGCTGTTGCAGAGGCTAACAGTAGCGATGCCAGCAATAGCGATGCCAGGCACCACGCAAGGGTAAAGACGCGACCAGAAAAAAAGACTAATTGGCGGAGCTGCATATCAACCACTCGTTTTCAGAGCAGTCACGCGCGAATAGAGACCGTATGCACAACGGAAGGCAACATACCATCGCTATCAGGGCACCCCGCCTGAGCAAAGTCTTGGAAAAAAGACAGGCCGGTCTCCGGACTTAGGCGCATGTACTTTGACATGGCCATCACCGTTGCGGGGGCAGTACAGGCTTATGCACCTGTTTCCCGATTATCCACACGGGCACCTGAATTCAGCGGCGGATGGTAGCACAGACAACACTTGATGTGTCGCTCCAGGCCAAACGCGGTATTGTCGTCAGCACGTTTCTCGGATGGCACCTCCACCCAATGCTTGCGTATCGACTTTCCCGGAATTGACTTCGCTGACGATGGCGTTTCCACGGAGACGATCATTCGTATCTTCGGTTCGAAATTCGCATCGATTAACAGCTTGGTATTTGATCGCGGGCTCTAGTGCTGAAAGACGGGCGCAGCCTTGTCTAGAATCGATGGCTTCCCCAAAATACCGAAGTGAGGCTCTATAAAGCGCTATCGAATCTCGGCCAGCTTTACATCGAGAATTCACGGCTGAGCGCGAATAGAATACTTTTATATATAAAACCCGAATAAAGCATCTTGATATCGGCCATTTATATCGAATTCTTTGGTCACTAACATTTCGCGTAGATGAACAGAGATAGCTTCATTTCGCTATGCAAATAAAGGCAAACGACAACCCCATGGTTTTTCCGACCATCAATAAAGGCTTCAACCGCGTATTTAGGCCTGGCCGGCTTTCCCTTGGATTGGTGGTTCCAATTGAACATTATGGGACAAGCCCAGTACCCGAGATGCAACACCATTTGCAGCGCGTGCAACTTGCGGAGTCTCTGGGCTTTTCTGCAGTATGGCTGCGCGATGTTCCGTTCAACGTGCCGTCCTTTAACGACGCGGGCCAACTCCTTGATCCATTCGTCTACCTCGGTTATCTGGCAGGACACACATCCAAGATTGCGCTGGGCGTGGCCAGTATTATTCTGCCACTGCGGCATCCCGTGCATGTCGCGAAAGCCTCGGCCTCTATAGATGTGCTGTCCGGTGGCAGAGTCATTCTCGGTATTGCCAGCGGTGACCGCCCCGAGGAGTATCCCGCGATGGGTGTTCCCTATCCGCAGCGAGGCGAACTATTTCGAGAGAGTTATGATTACATTCGGGGCGTCGCAAAAGACTGCCCCCATTTCGATAATGCATTTGGCAAAGTTGCTGGCTATATGGACTTGCTGCCAAAACCCTATGGAGCGCGTATACCGCTTCTTATCACTGGCTCATCCCAGCAGTCGACCAGCTGGCTTGCAGGTCATGGCGATGGCTGGATAACGTATCCGCGGCCACCTGCTGCCCAGGCACAGTTTATTCATCAGCTCAGATCAAGCGACCAAGAACAGGATCTTGAGAGCAGGCCGGTGATGGAACCGCTCTATATCGATATTGCGGATGACCCGGATAGCCCGCCACAGCCAATACATTTGGGTTTCCGACTCGGCACCAATCGGTTGCGCGAGTATCTCTTATCGAGACAGGAGATCGGCGTGAATCATGTGGCGCTGAATCTTCGATTTAATAACCCAGATATAGAGCAAACGCTTCGACGCCTCGCGTCTGATGTGCTGCCCCTATTCACCGAGTAGGCGTTTTTTCAAATGATGGGCACTTTCAACGTAACGACTTACAGGAGGATGCAACTATGAAAGCAATGGTAGTGAACAACTTTGGTGGACCTGACGTTTTCGAGTCGGCAGATGTTCCCACACCAACGGTCAAACCCGGGCATGTGCTAGTCGATATCGCAGCATCGAGCGTGAATACGGTCGATACCATGATTCGTCAAATGGGTCCCCAATTGCCTCTTTCACCCGTAGCGCCCGCAATATTGGGCATGGATTTCGCAGGCGTGATTCAGGAGGTCGGTGAAGGTGTCAGCGGCTACAAAGTCGGAGATGAAGTGTACGGTTGTGCCGGTGGTTTGACTGACTTGCCGGGTGCGCTGGCAGACTACATCGTGGCAGATGCTAACCTCATCGCACTCAAACCCACTAATCTAAGCATGCGCGAAGCGGCAGCCCTACCGTTAGTTGGCATTACCGCGTATGAAGGTCTGCAGCGTGCGGGCATTCAAGCTGGACAAAAAGTGCTCGTGCATGGTGGTTCAGGTGGCGTTGGTCACGTCGCGCTACAGCTGGCTCGTCACTTCGGCGCGGAGGTTTTTTCCACCGGTGGGGGTGATGCGCAACTGGCACTGATCGAAAAGCTTGGTGCTACACCGATAAACTACGTGACAGAATCCGTTGAAGACTATGTGGAGAAGTTCACTGGTGGTCAGGGTTTTGATTTGGTCTTTGATTCCGTCGGCGGTGCAAATATGACCAATTCATTTCAGGCAAGTAAGTTAAATGGTCAGGTAGCAACAACCGTATCCATGGTTGAAATTGACTTAACGGAGGCGCACTTCAAAGGTTTGTCGCTGCATGTCGTATTTATGCTGATCCCGATGCTGCACAACTACAACCGCCAACAGCATACCGAGATTTTGAAGGCCCTGAAGTCCATTGTAGAGGCGGGTGAGCTAATTCCGGTAGTTGACGAATCCAACTTCAGCCTCCTCGATGTGGGCAAGGCTCATGAGCGCTTGGAGAGCGGCAAGGCTATGGGCAAGATCGTCGTCAGTAACCTAAACTAAAACCCCAAAAATGCTGAGTTGAGGTTGATGAGGGTTCGTTTATGACGGCAATCATA
>JBCCNJ010000222.1:0-5461 GCA_039025905.1 Pseudomonadota bacterium
GGTAACGCATTGATCCCGGTTGAGCCTGCCAATGAGCAAATCGATAGCGAGCCCGCGCCCGAAGAAACACCGTCTGAAAGCGAGGAAGCCAATCCCGTCGATGGAGAGTAATCGGCAGGCCCCACCGAACAACAAAGCCAGTCCCGATATGTCTCTGAATGACTGGTTGAGCTTGCTTGAGACCCTGCATCCAAACCCGATAGATCTGGGTTTAGAGCGCGTCTCTGCCGTGGCGGCCAGACTCTCACTATTGCCCATTGCAGCGCCCGTTATCACAGTTGCTGGTACCAACGGGAAAGGCTCAACGGTTGCCGTTATCGAAGCACTGCTCACTGAGGCGGGTATGCGCACGGGCGTTTTCACCTCTCCTCATCTTGTTCGCTATAACGAACGAATTCGCGTGGGCTGTGAAGAGGCAACAGATGAAGAGATTGTGGCGGCATTCATGGCAATCGAGGCGGCCCGGGGCGATATCAGCCTGACCTATTTTGAGTTTTCGGCGCTGGCCGCACTTGAGGTATGTCGAGCCAGAGATGTGGATGTGATGATCCTGGAAGTCGGGCTCGGTGGCAGGCTGGATGCGGTCAATATCGTCGATGCTAGGGTGGCTGTGATCACTCGCATCGATTTGGATCATCAGCAGTGGCTGGGGGATACACGCGAGCTTATCGCCATTGAAAAAGCCGGTATCATGCGCGCCAATGCCGCTGTGGTGATCGGTGATACGGACCCGCCTGCTTCTCTGCTTGACTGTGCACAGTCGGTGGGAGCTGCCCCAGTACGTTGCATCGGAGAAGCGTTTGGAATCGTCCATGAAGGGGGCCAATGGCAGGGCAGGCTGCGCGCTAAAACAGGTCAAACGTTGACGCTATCGAAGATGGATAGAGGGAGCCTACTGCCTGAAAACATCGTCACGGCCTTACAGGCAAGCCTGGAGTTAGGCTGGCAGTTCGATGCGCTAGAAGCGCAGAGTGCGGTAGCCAAATCCCAGCCTAAAGGGCGCTGCCAAACTATCCAGTTGGGTGGCATCGAGTTGGTGCTAGACGTCGCACACAACCCATCTGCAGTTTATAATCTAGTTGCGTTTTTGAATTTAAGTCACTGTAGTGGAAAGACAATTTGTGTTTTTTCTTCGATGAACGATAAAGATATCGATGGCATGATCGACGCGGCAGGCGATTGCTTTGATGCATGGTTTCTAGCCGAGGCCAATGGTCAGACAAGGGTGGCGGCAGCGCAAGGGATAGCGGATTTACTGCACACGCGTGGCCAGCGAGTAGAAACGATCAGTCACTCACCCGCGGCGGCATTTCGGGCGGCGCGTGCTGCGCTTGAGAGTGGTGACAGGCTAGTGGTGTTTGGCTCTTTTGTGACGGTAACGGCTGCGCTAATGGCGTTGGAGCAGACCGCATGAATGACCTCTTGAAACAGCGGCTGGTCGGTGCCTTGATTCTGCTCGCTCTGGGGGTGGTGTTCTGGCCGATTATCTTTGTTGAGCCTACCGAGCGCTTCACACTGGAGCGACAGCCTATTCCACCCGCACCACAGCTGCAAGACACACCCCTACCCGAGCCTTCCGCAGCGGGGTTAAGAGGTTCTGAGACATGGGAGATTGTCGACGAAGGCGATCTTCAGTCCGTAGACGAATTCAGTTCATCGACGCCCGCGGAAACAGCCGCCGTCGCAGAACAGGAGATCACCGCGCCTGCACCGCCAAGCGCTGCGGTAACCGAATCTCGCGGTCCGCGGGCGCAAGCGCCGGTGCAACCTGCGCTTGATGAGATGGGTCTGCCCATTGCCTGGATACTACAGGTGGCTAGCGTCAGCAGCGCTGCCAAGGCAGATGAGTTACGCAATGAGCTGCTCGCTATGGAGGAAAAGGCCTATGTCAAAAAGCTGCAGCGAGGAGATAAACCGCTGTACCGCGTGTATATCGGGCCAAATGTTGAGCGGGCGAAGCTGGAGCGCATTCAACCCAGAATCAACCAACAGTTTGGCGTGCAGTCAATGATTGTCAGGTATGTTCCTTAATGCCCGAGACGGCTTCTCTGACTGCAGTCGAGTGGGTGATCATTGGGGTGCTTGTGGTCTCTACGCTGATCAGCTTGTGGCGGGGTTTCGTTAAGGAAGCGCTGTCTCTGGCGGGATGTGTAGTCGCGTTTTTAGTTGCCAATATATTTGTCGATCAAATGGCATCGCTGTTGGCGGGGGCGATCGATAATATTACCGGTCGTTATGTAGCGGCCTACGCGATACTTTTCGTCGGTACGCTGGTAGTGTCCACCTTTGTGACCTATCTTGCGGGACAGGTCATCAAGGTGACTGGGCTGAGCGTGCTGGATAGGGTGTTGGGGACAGTATTTGGATTTGCGCGCGGTGTTATTCTGATTCTTGTCTGTGTGTTTGTGCTGCGCCAGCTGTTGCCGCCTGGGGATTTGACATGGTTGGATCAGTCTATTTTGATGCCGCATGTGGACATGTTGGCTCAATGGGTGCGCGACGTGTTTAGCGCGTCGGGCAGTGGGCAGTGGCCTACGATCAGCACCTGAACGAACTACGGTAGAGGTGAAAGGGCATGTGCGGACTGGTTGGCATCGTTGGCAAGTCGGATGTGGCACCCGACATCTATGACGCCTTAACGGTATTGCAGCACCGTGGGCAGGACGCCGCGGGCATCATGGTTTGTGGAGGAGGCCGCTTCAGCCAGCGCAAAAGCGAAGGGCTGGTGCGAGATGTCTTCCGTCAGGATCATATGCAGAAGTTACAAGGTAGCATGGGTGTTGGGCATGTGCGCTACCCGACGGCGGGCAGTTCCGGTGCAGCGCTTGCGCAACCGTTTTATGTCAACTCACCCTACGGCATCGCGCTGGCTCACAATGGCAACCTCACTAACTCTGAACAATTGGGGCGCGATTTGTTTCAGGATGATCTGCGACACCTCAATACCGATTCTGACTCTGAAGTGCTACTCAATGTGTTTGCTCACGAGCTGCAGACCTTGGGAAAACTCAATCCTTCTGCTGAAGATATTTTCACAGCGGTCACGGCCGTGCACAGGCGCGCTCGCGGGGGCTATGCCGCGGTTGGCATGGTAGTGAACTACGGTGTTCTGGGCTTTCGAGATCCCTTGGGAATCCGACCTCTCGTAGTGGGTTCACGGCAGAGCAAACACGGCAAAGAGTACATGTTGGCCTCCGAAAGTGTGGCCCTCGACGTACTCGGCTTTACGATGATCTCAGATGTTGCGCCCGGCGAAGCGGTGTTTATCGATATGCATGGCGTGCTGCATAGGCGGGGGTGTGCTGATCAATCGAGTTTGAACCCCTGCATTTTTGAGCATGTGTATTTTGCCAGACCGGATTCTCTTCTGGACGAAATCTCGGTGTACAAGACGCGTATGCGTCAGGGTGAGGCCTTGGGTAAGAAGATCCGAAGAGTGCGTCCGGATCTGCAGATAGATGTCATCATTCCGATTCCCGATACCAGCCGAATCGCTGCGCAATCCATGGCGCATGAGTTGGGAATCAAGTTTCGCGAAGGCTTGATGAAGAACCGGTACATCGGTCGCACGTTTATCATGCCGGGACAGAGCCAGCGAAAAAAATCTGTACGCCAAAAGCTGAACCCGGTGCCGTTGGAGTTCGAAGGCAAAAATGTGATGCTGGTGGATGACTCCATCGTGCGCGGCACCACCTGCAGGCAGATTATTGAGATGGCGCGGGAGGCTGGCGCAGCCAAAGTGTATTTTGCCTCGGCGGCACCACCTGTGCGTTATCCCAATGTATACGGCATCGATATGCCTTCTGCGTCTGAGCTGATCGCGCACGGGCGCAGTGTTGAGGAGGTATGCCATATGATCGGCGCAGACTGGCTGGTTTATCAGGATCTGGAAGAACTGGTGCGCTGCTCGCAAGAGGGTAATCCGGGTGTGGACGGCTTCGATTGTTCTGTGTTCGATGGTAACTATATAACCGGCGATATCGATCAGGGCTATCTCGATCGGGTGGATTCGCTGCGTAACGATGATGCCCAGACCCGGCGTCGAGCTGCATTACAGGCCGATGGCGCAGTGCTGGGTATACACAATGATGCCTAGGGCATAGCAACGGATTTGCTACCTCTTCAGCGTTAGCCACAGCGGGTTTGCAGAGGGCGTGATCACAGGTACATGGTGAGCCCGCCGCGTGATGATCTACGCGAGAGAGTCAAAGCGCACTGAAGTACCCTAGAACTAGGCGTTGGTACCGAAAATAAGCGCTGTATAATTCCACCGCCGAAAGTACACGGCAACCCCCAGGGGTGTGAACCGAATCACTTAAATATTCACTTTATTTTCAATGCAGTAGCGCTGACGCGGTACACTAGGCGCGCTACCAGAGTCTTTATTCAGCACTATGACAGACGACAGCGACAACGACCCGCTCGCGGGTGCCCACCTCGATACGCTCGCCATACGCGCCGGTATTGCGCGAACCGCTGAGGGGGAACACAGCGAACCCATGTTTCTCACATCGAGCTATATCTTCGATAGCGCGGCGGATGCCGCCGCTCGATTCGCGGGAGACGCCCAGGGCAATGTGTACTCACGCTATACCAATCCGACTGTCCGCAGCTTCGAGCAGCGTATTGCAGCGATGGAGGGAGGCGAAGCAGCCGTGGGGACGGCCTCGGGTATGTCGGCCATTTTGAGCACCTGTATGGCGTTACTAAAGAGTGGCGACCACGTGGTGTGCTCCCGCGATGTTTTCGGTACCACCGTCAACCTGTTCGCTAAATATCTGGCGAAGTTTGGCGTCGAAGTCACCTTTGTGCCCCTGCTGGCGCTGGATGAATGGCGACGTTCGATTAAGCCGAACACCGCACTGCTGTACATGGAGACGCCCTCAAACCCACTCTGTGAAGTGGCAGATCTCGGTGCCTTTGCGCAATTGGCAAAAGACAGTAACGCACTGTTGGTGGTCGACAACTGTTTTTGCACGCCCGCGCTGCAAACACCGATCGACTACGGTGCTGATATCGTTATTCACTCGGCCACCAAGTATCTGGACGGACAGGGCCGCTGCGTGGGTGGGGCGGTGGTTGGTGGGCGCGAGCATATGGAGGAGGTGACCACGTTTTTGCGAACCTGTGGTCCTACGATGAGTGCATTCAATGCCTGGGTGTTTTTAAAAGGCCTGGAAACACTGCGTTTGCGAATGGATGCACACAGTCGCAATGCACTGGAACTGGCTCACTGGCTGCAACAACAAGATCAAGTTGAAAACGTTTTCTATGCTGGACTACCCGAGCATCCCGGCCATGCGCTTGCCAGCCAGCAACAGCGTGGCTTTGGTGGTGTTTTGTCTTTTCAATTGAAGGGCGGACGCAACGAGGCCTGGCGCGTCATTGACAGCACACAGATGATGTCCCATACGGCCAATCTAGGGGATGCGAAAACGACTATTGTGCATCCAGCAACAAC
>JBCCNJ010000223.1:0-5392 GCA_039025905.1 Pseudomonadota bacterium
GATAAGCGCTTGAGATTAATCCTGTGCATGGTGAGTTGCTTTGATATTACGAAAGACGAAACCGGTGAATAACTTCGTGCGGTGTTTAGCGGATAGACGGAATGTGACATGGCTGCCAAAGCGCGTAGTACGTTGCAACGTTCGTTAGTCATCATGCTCACTCTAGCCGGGGATGGATCGATATGAATACAAACTTTACGCCGACGTTTACGCACAAGAGGTAAGTCTCGATCGGCGATGGATCGCGACGATAGGTATGCTCGGCTTAGCGTTCCCCGGAAAATAAAAGTTGGCCTAGGGCCGAAAAAGGAGATCGATATGCAATTCAAACACCTTCGCAATTATGTCTGTTCCCTATTGTGTCTTCTGCTTGCCAGTGTCACTTTCGCCGAAGACAAGCTTCCCGAGGTGACTCACGACGGCCTGCATTTGGTCAAAGATAGTGAGCTGAAAGCGCTCTATATGAAGCCGGGTGCCAGCCTGGCGGAATACGACAAAGTCGCGCTGCTCGCCTGTTATGTCTCCTTCAATAAGAATTGGCAGCGTGAGTATAACGATGAACAGATTGATCTGATGAGCCGGGTAACCGACCAGGATATGCAAACCATCCGCACGCGCATAGCGGGCGAGTTCAACACGGAGTTCACCGAGGTGCTCACCAAAGCCGGCTACCAAATGGTCGATAAAGGCGCCAGCGGTGTGTTGGTGGTGCAGCCTGCGATTATCAATCTGGAAATCACAGCGCCCGATACCATGACCCCGGGAGAAGCGAACTTCGCTGCCAACGCCGGTCAGATGACGCTGTACATGCAGCTGTATGACGGCAAGACTGGCGATCTGATAGCGCGAGTCATAGACCCGGAATCGGTGGGCGGCAATTTCGATGTGATGCAGGTTCGCAACAGCGTGACTAATACCGCAGATGAAGACCGCACCATCAAACGTTGGGCGACGATTCTCAGTGAGCATCTGGCCAAGGCGGGTGCCAAGCCGGCGACATAAGTCTCAACTGCCTGAGCTGTAAGCCCAGTTACAATCTGCCGCCGCCGCCCAACGCCGAATATCACAGCCATCGTCGTTTTATTATCGCTATGAAAAATATCTCGGCCGGGAACTTACACCGACACTGCGGCATGTAATTGATCCATCGCTCACCACTGACGACTTCGAAATAAAGTGTTGCAATAAGTGATCGAATCCAAGGCTTCGTAAAAAGTGGGGATTACAGATGGAATCACCCCACATCAGAAAATGGCTAAAGCAGCCCCAAAACAGGGGTCACACTCTGGTGCCGAAGGGGTTTTCGACGGTTTTCAGCGTCAGTTGCAGCCGAACATCGATCCCCAGAAGGATTGATTACCGCTTTTGGTTCGGCAAAGGTTGTCGATCACCAGCGAGGGATTGCTGAGGACGTAATTGCCTTTGCCGTTCAACACTTCGACTGTGAAAGAGAGTACGCCGTCCTCCAGAATCGGGTCAGACAGTTCGACAATCAGGCCTATCTGTTGCCCCTTTTGGAGGCCGGTCAATGCGGCATTTGGCGGCGTCTGCGCAAAACTGTTCTCGCCCCTTGACCAGTTGTCTACCAACCCACTGAGCGATTCGCTGGCGACGTCGCGATTCGGACGGTCGCTGAATGCAATTATAGTGTCATCGACGCCCGTCAGCGTCAGGCGACCATCTGTGATGGTTGCAGAAGCCGCCTGTTCGAGCAACAGCCAGCTTTCAGCGGGTTCAGTATTCTGCGTTGCCGCTGACGCGCTAATCATCAAAGAAACAACAAGAGCTAATATTCGCACTATCTCACCCCTTTCCAGCAGTTTTAGTCGACATTTTTTGATGACTTGCCCTTTTCGGCAATCAAGACGTCACCTAGAAAATAGCAAACAACCTTTTAAGATCGCGTTGACGTTGGTATGAATAACACGGCATTACATGGCTTGGCAATTTTTCAAGAAGTGCTTTGTAAACTAAATAATATTTTTGAGATTTCTTCAGTCATAAAGATTTATTGGCTCCAATTACTGAATTCTTATATAGCAAAAAGGGGGATTACACCACCACTTGGCGCTGGCCAGCATGTCGATTACCTGCTTTTCGAGGACGGGTGCGATGCCACTTGGCAGGCGCTAAACTCTCACCTCGTTTGTGTCAGAGCCGAAGTGCGAGGAGCGAACTATGGCACGGAGTGAAAAATCCTGGTGGCAACTCGCTGCCAAGCGAGAGCTTGAGTCTGCGACACAGGCCGGTGATATAGCGGTAGATGTGGCCATCATTGGCGCTGGCTTTACCGGCCTCTGGGCCGCCTATTATCTTAAGAAAGCCGATCCCGGGTTGGATGTTTGCGTGATTGAACGCGATTTCGCCGGTGTTGGCGCGTCTGGTCGCAACGGCGGTTGGGCCCAGGGCGATATGGCGGGATCGCCGGAGGATCACGAAACCGGCCAACCCGGCGGTGCCCTGCGCATGGCGCGAGCGATGCAGGCGACAGTTGACGAGATCGAGCATGAAACCGCGCAGCTGGGCATTGATTGTCATTTTAGTAAGGGCGGGACCGTAAACCCGGCCATCAATCAGGGCCAGCTGAACAGACTCAGAAAATTTGCCAAAGACGCTCATGCGCTGGGTATGGATGAGAGCGACTATCGCATTCTCACGCCCGAGGAAACGTTTGAGCGAGTGCGCATTCCCGGGATTATCGGCGGCCTGTATTCGCCTCATTGTGCGGTGATTCAACCCTATGCGCTCTGTGCAGGCTTGGCCGATAAGCTTATTCAGATGGGCGTAACGCTATACGAAAATACACCGGTCACGGAGTTCGACCCTCAGACCAAACAGCTGCGAACCGATAAAGGCAGGGTTCGATACAACACAGCTATCTTGGCCACGGAAGCCTACACGCAACTGTTACCTGGCCATGAACGGCGGCTGATGCCGTTTCATAACTACATGATAGTGACTGAACCCATTGCGGCGGAGCATTGGGAGGAGATTGGGCTGCGCCATAGGGAAGCGTTTGAGGATGGACGCCACATGATCTATTACGGTCAGCGCACCCGAGATAATCGCATCGCGATCGGAGGGCTATCGGTGCCTTACTTCTATGGATCGAGACTTAATACCGCTTCTTGGGCTAACCATCGGTCACACGATATGTTGGAGCAAATCCTAAGACAGCTTTTCCCCGTGCTGGAAAAAACCCGCATCGAACATAGATGGGGTGGCGTGCTCGCAGCACCCAGAGATATGTATCCCTCGGTTGGGCTAGACCGCGCACCGGGCTTTGCCTGGTGCGGCGGTTACGTAGGGCAGGGCGGGGCTGCCGCAAATCTGGGCGCAAGAACCCTGGCGGACCTGATACTGGAGAAGCCATCGGAGCTGGTTGAGCTTCCCTGGGTCAATCATCAATCGCCCCGGTGGGAGCCGGAACCGATCAGGTGGTTGGGCGCTACCATGGCCTCGTCCATGCTCAACTTAGCGGACTGGGCGGACGAGCGCGACAACAAAACGCTCGCGCGTTTTAGCGCTCGTGCGGCGGACCTTTTTGGGTTGTGAGTTGGAGGCATCCAAACCTTGTCTCACGCTTGGATTCGATTAAAGTTCAAGTAACATCGCATCTGCACCAGGAAAAGCAGCGCCCCTAGCTCGGTGGACTGCGCTATGGCCAGCGTCGAAGTTGCCCGACTAATTTCAATCATGTTTGGCGATGAGTATTCGCGGTGATTACAGCAGGAAGTTTCCAGCGCCATTACATCACCCACGGCAAGCCTGAGGGTGAAGATCGTAGAATGCTGGAATAGCTTACCTGCTTGCAAATGAGGTTTGCCGTCAGCTTTGGGTGCGCGCTGAGGTCGCGCGATCTGCGAGTGAACTGCCGATATCATTATTCACTGTGGGTGCGTGCTAATTTTATGGAGTGTACTTCATCCACAGATCCACGATGCTGTTGAGGTAGTTCATGAACTTCCAAAGGCCGACGTTATGCTCAACGTTGCCAAACGGATCCACCACTTTCTGTGGATACGCTATGCCTAAGCCAAACAGGCCAGGTGCGATGATGCCCTTGCAGTCGTTGTAGTTCAGTTCCGGAAACCGAGGCGCAAGTGGTGGCGTGCGGGCCTGGAACCCGATCGTGTAGACCACCTTCTCGCAAGAGGCCAGCAGCTTGTCAAAGCTCGGGTCGGCGCAGTGGTAGCGCTCTAGTCTGTCCGGCCAAGTACCATCGATGGCCTCGCGGGCCCAAACCGCTGCCGCGCCGCGCAAACCGGTGTTCGGATAGAGCATACCTTGATCCAGGTAAAGAGAGTACTTCAAGGGATGAAGGTAGAAGTTGAGGATGCGTTTAGCGTCGGTTTTCAGAAGGTTTTGTAAGGCTATCATAGAGGAATGAGAGGATCCGAAGACGGCTACCGTTTCGTCTTTAAGACTTCGCTCCTGCATCTTTTCGTCGTTGAGTGCGAGCTCGATTGGAATTTCTTTGAGGTGCGGATAGTTCAGGCCTCTGGGTTCTGAGCCGATCGCCATTACAACGTTTCGCGACAGTAAACGCTCTTCGCCTAGATCCACTTCCCAGCACTGATTCTTCAGAAATAGAGAGCTCACTTTTCCTTTGAAGGGTTGGACCGTATCGGAGAATTGCTGCGTTATCCAACGCAGTGGCTCTGCTATGTCGTTCAGGAGGCAGTTCGCTTCCGGGTCGTGGTGCCGGATCTTGAAGTCGGGTGCCAGTTCGAATCGAAACGCATCGCAATCCTCGAGGAACTGAGTAAAGAGCTTTACCTGCGTATTACTTGAGACTCGATACCATTTCTGACCGAGGTCTCCAATTTTGAATTCAGGGTCCACCCATGCAATGGTGCCCGGCTTGACGCCTCGGTCGATGAGCTTTCCGACTGCTGCGAGTCCTGCTGGACCCGCACCCACCACTGTCCATTCGAATGATGACATGATGATCCTTTTGCCCGTGCCTGACTTCATTGTAGGCTGTTTTTGATCCTCGCGCGCCGAGAACACAGTCCATTTACAGGTCGCGAGCACTCGCGCAGCAGACCTTTTATAAATGAGAAGATCGTTAAGGGCTGCCAGTAACGATTAGTATGGGTTTTCTGCGACAATGCTCGAGAACCTTTAAGGTCAAACTTGGAGAACCACGGGATGCCTCAAACCTCGCTGCTAGAACGTCGCAATCTTGCTTTTGGCAGAGGAGCGCAGTTGTTCTACAAATCGCCCGTGCATATTGTGCGCGGCAAAGGCGTGTACCTTTACGACGACAGCGGGCGGCAATACATCGATATGTACAACAACGTGCCCTGTGTTGGACATGCCAACGAGCATGTTGTGGAGGCAATGCACAGGCAAGCGCAAACGCTCAATGTGCACAGTCGGTATTTAC